>JBBQHE010000052.1:0-21755 GCA_038323655.1 Acetobacterales bacterium
CGTCACAGCCCCCCGTCAAAGCCCCCCGTCACAGCCCCTGGGCGATCAGGCCTCGGCGGGGGCCGCCGTCAGCTCGGCGACCGAAACCTCGACCTCGGTCACCTTCGCAAGCTCCAGCATGAAATCGACGACCTTGTCCTCGAAGATCGGCCCACGCAGGTTGTCGGCCGCTTGCGGGTTCTTCTGGAAATAATCCATCACCTGCTTTTCCTGGCCGGGGTAGCGACCGGCTTCGGCCCGCACGGCACGGTTCAACTCGTCGGCCGTGACCTGCACCCCGTTCACGCGGCCAATCTCGGCCAGCATCAGGCCGAGTCGGATCCGGCGCATCGCGATGGCGCGGTACTCGGCCTTCAGCGTGTCGTCATCCTTGCCGGCATCGCCCGCATCCAGGCGCCCGGCTTTCTGGTCGGCTTCGACCCGCTGCCAGATCTGGGCGAATTCGCCATCGACCATGCCCTCCGGCACTTCGAAGGCGGCCTGGGCCGACAGCGCGTCCAGCAGGGCGCGCTTCACCTTCTGCCGCGAAAGCCCATCATATTCGCGCTGCAGCCCCTCGGACAGCACCTTCTTCACCGCCTCCAGGTCCTCAAGACCGAGGGTCTTGGCGAAGGCGTCGTCGATCGGGGGCACCAGCGCCTGCTGCAGCTTCTTGGCCGTGATGTCGAAGATGGCCGACTTTCCGGCCAGTTCGGCGGCACCGTATTCCGCTGGGAAGGTGACGTTGATCTGGCGGCTTTCGCCCGGGGCCAGGCCCTCCAGCTGCTCGGTGAAGCCGGGGATGAAGCCATCGCCGCCGACCTCGATCGGCATGTCGTCCATGCTGCCGCCCTTGAAGGGCTCGGTCTCGCCGTCCAGCCGGCCGACGAAATCACAGACCAGAATGTCGCCGCGGGCGGCGGGGCGGGCTTCCTCGACATCCGTCATGGTCTTGTGGCGGGCGGCGATGCCGGCGATGGCCGTGTCGATCTCGGCGTCGGACGGCGCGGCCTTGGGCCGGTCGATGGCGATGGCCGAAAAATCAGGGAGCGGGATTTCCGGCAGCAGTTCCAGCTCGACCTTGAACTCCAGGTCGCCGCCCTCGGGGAAGTTCACGAGGTCGATCTTCGGCTGCATGGCCGGGCGCAGGCCGCGGTCGGCGACGACCTTGCGGGTCGCCTCGCCGACCTGTTCTTCCAGCACTTCGCTCATGACCGCCGCGCCATAGCGCTGCTTGACGACCGAGGCCGGCACCTTGCCCGGGCGGAAACCCGGCAGGCGCAGGTCACGGCCGAGGGCCGCGAGGCGCTTGTCGCGACCGGCCGAGATCTCGGCGGCCGAAACCACGACGCTGTAGCCGCGCTTGAGGCCTTCGTTGGCGAACTCGGTGACCTGCATGTGTCTCGTGACCTGTTCTGCGTGACTGTCCGCGCTGGGGCTGGTCCGGCCTGGTGCGGGCGGAGGGATTTGAACCCCCAAGGCTTGCGCCACTGGAACCTAAATCCAGCGTGTCTGCCAATTCCACCACGCCCGCGGCCAGGGCTGGCCCCCGCGCTTGCGAAGCCGGGGCCTTAGCGGATGCCGGGCGGGAAGCCAAGGCGCGACGCGAGACCCCGCCGCCGGTCAGAACCGGAAATAGATGCCGGGCGGCGGCGCGGGGCGGTAGTAGGGGCGCTGCTGGTACACCACCGGCGGCGGATAATGCCGCGGCTGGTAGTAGTAACCTGGCGGCGGCGGCGGCCGACGGTGATGCCAGCCGGGCGGCGGGCCGCGATGGCCATAGCCCGGCGGCGGGCGGCGATAGCCGTCACCGCGGGCTTCGGCGGGCATGCTGGCCGTGCCCAAAAGGGCCGCGGCGATCAGGATCGAAGCAAGGATGCGCATGGGGCTTGGCCTCCTTCTGGCCAGACGCCAGTCATGCCTCTGCAACGCGGCGGGCTGATGGCGGGTTGCGCCGCTTTCCCGCCACGATCAGCCCAGCACCCGGGCAAACACCGCATCGACCTGGGCAAAGTCCCGCGCCGGATCCATCGCCGTATCCAGCGCCGCGGCATCCAGCACCACCGCGGCATCGGCCAGCAGATTGTCACGGAACGACCGGGCGTCGGCCTCGCCGAGCTTCTCCCAGGTCGCCATCGCGGCCCGCTGCACCGCGGCATAGGCGTCTTCGCGGGCCACACCCGCCTGGGTCAGCGCCAGCAGCACTTTCTGGCTGTGGACGACACCGCCCAGGCTGTCGAGGTTGGCGCGCATCCGCGCGGGGTAGATGGTCAGCTTGTCCATCATCCCCGCCGCCCGCATCAGCGCGAAGTCCAGCGTCACGGTCGCATCGGGGGCGATGCCGCGCTCCACGCTGGAATGGCTGATGTCGCGCTCGTGCCAGAGCGCCACATTCTCCAGCGCCGGCACGACCGCGGCGCGGACCAGGCGGGCGAGACCCGTGAGGTTCTCGCTCAGCACCGGATTGCGCTTGTGCGGCATGGCCGAGGAGCCCTTCTGGCCCGGGTGGAAGTATTCCTCGGCCTCCCGCACCTCGGACCGTTGCAGATGGCGCACTTCCGTCGCCAGGCGCTCGATGCTGCTGGCGACGACGGCCAGCGCGCAGAAGAAGGCCGCATGGCGGTCGCGCGGGATGACCTGGGTGCTGACGGGTTCCGGCCGCAGGCCGAGTTTTTCAGCAACGAAAGCCTCGACCCGGGGATCGACACTGGCAAAGGTGCCGACGGGGCCTGAAATCGCACAGGTCGCGATTTCTGCCCGCGCCGCCACCAGGCGCTCGCGTCCGCGGAAAAACTCGGCGTAGTGGCCGAGCAGCTTCAACCCAAAAGTCGTGGGTTCGGCATGGATGCCGTGGCTGCGGCCGATGGTCGGCGTGTGGCGGTGTTCCTCGGCCCGCCGGCGCAGGGCGGCCAGCAGCGCGTCCATGTCGGCGATCAGCAGGTCGGCGGCCCGCACCAGTTGCACGTTCAGGCAGGTGTCGAGCACGTCGGAACTCGTCATGCCCTGATGCATGAAGCGCGCCTCAGGCCCGATGCCCTCGCCGAGCCAGGTGAGGAAGGCGATCACGTCATGCCGCGTCACCCGCTCGATCGCGTCGATCCGGTCGAGGTCGTCCTGGCTGATGGCGGCCGTGCGCGCGGCGCCCTTTTCGCGGATCACGCGGGCCGCCTCCGCCGGGATGGTGCCGAGGCCCGCCATGGCCTCGGCTGCCAGCGCCTCGATCTCGAACCAGATGCGGAAGCGGCTTTCGGGCGACCAGATCGCGGCCATCTCGGGGCGGGTGTAGCGGGGGATCATGCGGCGGCTCCGGTTCTGGTCGGCGACGTGCCGTCGCGCCGATCGGCGGACCGCGCCGATCGATGGGCGGCTTGTCGCGCCGCGGGGCGGGCGTGGCAACGGTGGCCGGTCGCCGACATGAACGATCCTTCATGTGGCCGAACGTGGGTTGTCGCGGCATTGCCTGGGCGTTAAGCGCGACGACCCTCAGCGATCCGGACCACGCCCCATGGATTTATCCGCCTACATGCCGCAGCTGATCGCGCTCGGTCAGGTCCTGTTCATCGATATCGTGCTGGCTGGCGACAATGCCATCGTGGTCGGCATGGCGGCGGCTGGGCTGCCGCCGGAGCAGCGGCGCAAGGCGATCCTGTGGGGCATCGCGGCGGCCACGATCATGCGTATCGGCTTTGCGATGATCACGACGCAGTTGCTCGCGATCGTCGGCATCACGCTGGCGGGTGGCGTTTTGCTGCTCTGGGTCTGCTGGAAGATGTATCGCGAGTTGCGCGCGAGCCACGCGCAATCGGCCGAGGAGATGCTCGCCGCAGCCGCGACCGCCGAGGGTGCGCCGAAGAAGACGCTGCGCCAGGCGATCATCCAGATCCTGGTCGCCGACGTCTCCATGTCGCTCGACAATGTGCTCGCGGTGGCGGGGGCTGCGAAGGATCACCCCTACATCCTGATCTTCGGGCTTGCGGTCTCGGTCGTGCTGATGGGCATTGCCGCCACCTTCATCGCCAAGCTGCTGGAAAAGCACCGCTGGATCGCCTGGCTCGGCCTGTTCGTCATTCTTTATGTGGCCGGTGCGATGATCTGGGAGGGCACGCACGAGGTGGCCCGGGTCCTGTAGCGCAGGACACTTGATTGCGGTTTGTCCAGATCGAACAGGGGTTTGCGCGCGGTGGCCGCGCGCCTAGCGTCCGCGCGTCGAACAAGACGACGGGATGCGCCGCGGACCGCGTGACGCACCACAGACGCGTGCGGAGACTTTCATGGACTGGTTGAGCGGCTCTTTGCCTGGGCTGTTGGAGATCATCTGGCTCAACGTCATCCTTTCGGGTGACAATGCGGTGGTGATCGGCCTTGCGGCGGCCGGCCTGCCCGCGCATCAGCGCGGCAAGGCCGTCCTGTTCGGCGTGGTGGCCGCGGCGGTGCTGCGCATCATTTTCTCGATTTTCGCCACCAAGCTGCTGCAACTTTGGTGGATCGACCTCGTTGGCGGTCTGGCGCTGCTCTACATCGCCTACGGTTTCCTGCAGGAACTGCGTGAGAAGAAGGACGCCGAAGGACACAACATCGAAGGCGGGCATCCCGACAAGACGCTGATGGCCGCCCTGTGGCAGATCATCATTGCCGATGTCTCCATGAGCCTGGACAATGTGTTGGCTGTCGCTGCCGTGGCGCGTGGGAACCTCACCCTGCTGACAGTCGGCCTGGCCATTTCCATCATCATGATGGGTCTGCTGGGCGGGCTGCTGGCCAAGATGCTGGAGCGCTACAAATGGATTGCCTGGGTGGGCCTGGCCCTGATCTTGTACATCGCCGCCACGCTGCTGTGGGACGGCATCCTGATCGCCAATGTCGAATTGGCGCTGGGCCTGCCGGTGCCGGCGCCACACGCGGTCGCGCATTGATCGCACGCATCGCCGGCCTCAGCCTCGTCTCGCTGGTGACGGCGTGTGCCGCGCCCTCCGCCACGGTCTCACCGCCCGCGGCGCGCAGCGGCGCCCGGCCGGGGCTGGAGGCCCAGGTCGCCCGCCTGCCCGACGACCTGGCCGGTTTCCGCCGCGGCCCGGTCACGGACTTCGAAGCCCGCAACCCGGGCTATGGCCATGGCGTGGAGTACACCGCGGCGAACCGGGCGGCGGTGGCCAATGTGGCGCTGTACGATCGCGGGCGCGCGGGCGTGCCAAGCGACCCCAGCGACCCGGCCCTGCGTGCCGAGTTGGACCGAGCGGTGCGTGATGCCACCGCGCAGCCGGCGCGCAGCACGGGCCGCGCCCTGGCCGAAACCGGGCGCCGCATCCTGCCCGCACCAGGCGGGCCGGGACTTGCCTGCGCCGACCTCACCGGAAATTTCGGCCGCACCCCGATCGACCGGCTGGTCTGTGTCGGCGGTGCCCAGGGGCGCTTCATCCAGGTGCTGGTGACGATGCCCGACCGCCGCCCAGCCCTGGCCGACGCCTCGGCCTTCGCCGCGGCCGCGGCCGGGGCCGCACGCGGGGTCTGAAGCCGGGGGCGGCTGGCGTTACCCCAGCCCGGCCGCAGCGGCGGCGGCGAAGCCCCGCAACCGGTCCGCAATCACCTGGCCCACGGCCTGCACCGCCTGGTGCCGTGCAAATCCCTGCCGCCAGGCGATGCGGATGGTGCGCCCGGCCAGGGCCGCCAACGGCCGCAGGGTGATGCCGGCGTCCAGCGCCGCGCCGGCCGCCAGGCCCGGGATCAGCGTGGTGCCGTAGCCGGCGGCGACCATGTTGAGCAGTGTCGACAGGCTCGCCGCGCGCAGGCTGCCGCCCAGGGCCCCGCCCGCCCCGCAGGCGGCCAGGGCCTGGTCCCGCAGGCAATGCCCATCGGCCAGCACCAGGATGTCCGCTGCCAATTCGGCCTCCGACACCACCGCCCGGCCGGCCAACGGATGTTCAGGCGGCAGGGCGGCCAGGAAGGGTTCGTCGAACAGCGCCTGGCTTGCCAGGTCGCCGCCGTCGGTACGGGTGGCGAGCAGCACGGCGTCGAGGTCATGCGCCCGCAACCGGTCGAGCAGGGCGCTGGTCTGGTCTTCCCAGGGTTCGAGATCGAGCGCCGGCAGCGCGCTGCGCAGCGGGGCGAAGACCAGCGGCAGCAGATAAGGCGCAAGCGTGGGGATGATGCCCAGGCGCAAGCGTCCGGCCAGGGGGTCGCGCAGGTCGCGCGCCACCGCCAGGATCGCATCGGTCTCGGCCAGTGCCGCCCTGGCATGGCCCAGCAGCCGGTCGCAGGCCGCGGTGCGCACGACGCCTTTCTGCGATCGCTCGAACAGGGCGACGCCAAGGCTGTCTTCCAACTTGCGCAGCTGCACCGACAAGGTTGGCTGGCTGACGCCGCAGGCCGCAGCCGCACGGCCGAAATGGCCGTGCTCGGCGACCGCCAGCAGATAACGCAGGTCGCGCAGATTCATGGTGACCCGTCGAGTGTCATAGGCTGCGTCTATCACACCCCGCACCGATCCAGGCTTCCATTTATCTGCCTTATGCCGCTAGCCTGCACATGGCCGAGGGAAGCGACGCCCAGCCTGCCGCCCCGGCAACAGCCAGGGCGGCCAAGCGCCGCCAAAGTTTTCCAGACGCGCCGGGTGCGACTTTGCCCCCCGGCACGACCAAAGCAGCAAGAAACGGGAGAGACACATGGACGGATCGAACGGCCCCAGCGCCGGCAAATGCCCGGTGATGCACGGCGCCCCAAAGCACGCGACCTTCGGCGGTCGTTCCAATCGTGACTGGTGGCCGAACCAGTTGAACCTGCGCATCCTGCACCAGAACACCGCGCTTTCCAGCCCGATGGGCGAGGCCTTCGACTATGCCGCCGCCTTCAAGACGCTGGACATCGAGGCCGTGCGGCAGGACCTCACCGCGCTGATGACCGACAGCCAGCCCTGGTGGCCGGCCGATTACGGCCACTACGGCCCGCTGTTCATCCGCATGGCCTGGCACAGCGCCGGGACCTATCGCATCGGCGATGGCCGCGGCGGGGCCGGGGCCGGCACGCTGCGCTTCGCGCCGCTGAATTCCTGGCCCGACAACGGCAACCTCGACAAGGCGCGCCGGCTGCTGTGGCCGATCAAGCAGAAATACGGCAACGCCCTGTCCTGGGCCGACCTGATGGTGCTGACCGGCAACGTCGCCCTGGAATCCATGGGCTTCAAGACCTTCGGCTTCGCCGGCGGGCGCCCGGACGTGTGGGAGCCGGAGGAGGATGTGTACTGGGGTGCGGAGGCAACCTGGCTTGGCGACAAGCGCTACACGGGCGACCGCCAGTTGGAAGACCCACTCGGGGCCGTGCAGATGGGGCTGATCTACGTCAACCCGCAGGGGCCGAACGGCACGCCCGATCCGCTCGGCTCAGCCCGCGACATCCGCGAGACCTTTGCCCGGATGGCGATGAATGATGAGGAGACCGTGGCGCTCGCCGCCGGTGGCCACACGTTTGGTAAGTGCCATGGCGCGAGCCTCGAATCGCACATGGGGCGGGAGCCCGAGGCTGCATCGATCGAGGAACAGGGCCTCGGCTGGCGCAACAGCTTCGGCACCGGCGCCGGCGTACATGCCATCACCAGCGGGATCGAAGGCGCCTGGACCGCCGATCCGACCAAGTGGGACAATGGCTACTTCGACAACCTGCTGAACCACGACTGGGAACTGACCAAGAGCCCGGCCGGCGCCTGGCAGTGGATCCCGAGCCACGGCCTGCTGGCCGATGCCGTGCCCGATGCGCATGACCCGACCAAGCGCCACGCGCCGATCATGACCACCGCCGACATGGCGCTGAAGATGGACCCGATCTACGCGCCCATCTCAAAAAGCTTCCACGAAAACCCGCAAAAATTTGCCGACGCCTTCGCCCGCGCCTGGTTCAAACTGACCCATCGCGACATGGGGCCGCGCGCGCGGTATCTCGGCGCGCTGGTGCCGGGCGAGGTGCTGATCTGGCAGGACCCGGTGCCGGAGCCGAAGCATGCCCCGATCGGGGCCGCCGATGTGGCGGCGCTGAAGGCGCAGATCAGCGCCTCGGGCCTCAGCGTGTCGCAGCTGGTTTCGACCGCCTGGGCCTCGGCCTCCACCTTCCGCGGCTCGGACAAGCGGGGTGGCGCCAATGGCGCGCGCATCCGCCTCGCACCGCAGAAGGACTGGGCGGTGAACCAGCCGGCACAACTGGCCGTGGTGCTGGGCAAGCTGGAAGCGATCCAGACGAGCTTCAACGCCACCGGCAAGCACCTCTCGCTCGCCGACCTGATCGTGCTGGCCGGCGGCGTGGGCGTGGAGATGGCGGCCGCCGCGGCCGGCATCCCGACCGAGGTGCCTTTTGCCCCGGGCCGCACCGATGCGACGCAGGAGATGACCGACATCGCCTCCTTCGCCGTGCTGGAACCGGTGGGCGACGGGTTCCGCAACGACCTCCAGCCGCGCTACAACCTGTCAGCTGAGGAGTTGCTGGTCGATCGCGCCCAGTTGCTGACGCTGACCGCCCCCGAGATGACGGTGCTGATCGGTGGCTTGCGCGTGCTGGGGGCCAATGTGGGCTCTTCCGCCCATGGCGTCTTCACCACCAGGCCCGGCGCGCTGACGACCGACTTCTTCGTCAACCTGCTGGACATGGGCACGGTCTGGACGCCGACCTCGGAAGCGGCGGAGGTTTTTGAAGGCCGCGACCGGGCGACAGGCGCCTCGACGTGGACCGGCACGCGGGTCGACCTGGTCTTCGGTTCCAACTCGCAGCTACGCGCCCTGGCCGAGGTCTATGCCCAGAACGACGCGCCGCAAAAATTTGTCGGCGACTTCGTGAAGGCCTGGACGAAGGTGATGAACCTCGACCGCTTCGACCTGGCCTGATCCTCAGGCGAAGAACGCGTCCAGCGCCGCGTTGAAGGCGCTGGCGCGTTCGAAGTAGGCGGAATGACCGGTTGCCGCGAATTGCATATGCCGCCCTTTCGGCGTGGCCGCCGCCATGGCGGGCACGCTGGGGGAGGGAAAGGTCGCGTCCTCCTCACCCGTCAGCCAGAGCACGGGCACGCCGACCCGGGCCAGGTCGGACAGCGGCCGGATGCGACGCGCATTCAGCCTGCCCCGCACACCTTCCTTGTCGAGCCCTGCGCTGAACTCATCGATCGCGCGGTAGAGAAAATGCAGCCCCGGCTGTTCCTGCGCCCCGCGCAGCCCGAAGGCGGGATGCGCTGCCGCCGCCAGCGCCGCCTTGCGCGACGATGCGGCCATCGCCTTCCAGGGCGCGAGGTCGGCGCCCGATTGCTCGGGGTCGATGGGGCCGGAGGTGGCGGCCATGACCACGCCGCGCAGCCAGGCGGGGCCGGCCAGGGCCGTGTCCATCGCAGTCCAGCCGCCCATCGACTGGCCGACAATGCGCACGTCCTCCAGCCCCAGATGCGCGACCAATGCGGCCAGGTCGTCGGCATAGAGGGCAGGCTCCGGCCCACCCTCGGGCGCGGTCGAGGGCGCGAAGCCGCGGTGGCTGAAGGTCACGCAGGTGAAGCGGGGGGCGAAATGCGCGACCTGCTGCCACCAGGATAAATGGTTCCCGCCCAGCCCATGGGCGAAGATGATGGCGGGGCCCTCGCCTGTCGCCTCATGGTAGATCCGGCAATCGGGGCGGTCGAGAAAACCGCGCTGGCGGGGCAGGGCTTGGGTCATGGCTCACTCCTGGGCTCGGCGTAGCGGGCTTCTTCGGCGTAGTAGCGGTCGAAACCGACCCCGGCATAAAGCGTGTCGAAGAGCAGCAGCCGGTCGGCCGGGATGCGGCCGCCGCCGCGCAGCGCCGCCAGGGCCTCCGTCTGCGCCCGCATCGTCGCATTCAGCAGACTGATCCCGCAGAGCAGGATGCGATAGCCGATGGCCCCCGCCTGGCCCGCATCCAGCCAGGGGCGGCCGGGTTTTTCGACCTGGGCCAGCATGGTCGGCGTGGTGGGCACGGCGCGATGCAGGGCCGCCATTTCCGCGACATCGGCGGGGCCTTCGAAATAGACGATGTCGGCGCCGAGGTCGGCAAAGGCCGCGCAGCGCCACAGCGCTTCCTCCAGCCCCGTCGCCACGCGGGCATCGGTGCGGCCGATGACCAGCAGGTCGCCGCCAGAGGCCCTGATCTCGTCCCGCGCATCCAGCGCGGCGCGCAGCCTGGTCAGGGCCGCGGCACGGTCCAACACAGCGACGCCATGGGCAAAGCCGCAGCGCTTGGGAAAAACCTGGTCCTCGATCATCACCGCGCCAAAACCGGCGGCGTGGTAGCCGGCGATGCTGCGGCGCACGTTCATCGCATTACCAAAACCCGTGTCGGCGTCGCCGATCACCGGCAGCGCGGTCGCGGCACAGAGGTCGCGCCCCGCGGCCACCATCTCGCCATAGGAGACCAGCCCCGCATCCGGCTGGCCGATGCGCGTGGCGCTGACGGCATAGCCGCTCATGTAGGTGGCGGAAAAACCCGCCTGTTCGGCCAGGCGGGCGGACATCGCATCCCAGACGCCAGGAACGACCAGGGTTTCGGGGGCGGCCAGAAGCGCGCGCAGCCGCGCGGCGGGGGTCATGGCAGGCTGGGGTAGGTGATGGACACGACCTCGATCTCCTCCATCCCCGCTGGGATGCGCAGGCGGATCATGTCCCCCTGTTGCCGCCCGAGCAAAGCCCGCCCGATCGGGCTGACCCAGGAGATCCGTCCCTGCGCCGCATCGGCTTCGTCCACGCCGACGATGCTGGCCGTGATTTCCGTGTCGTCGGCCCGCGCCCAGGTGACCGTCGCGCCGAAGAACACCCGGTCACGCCGGGTCTGCGCCGCGGGATCGACCACCTGCACCCGGTCCAGCCGCCGGCGCAGGAAGCGCAGGCGGCGGTCAATCTCACGCAGGCGGCGCTTGCCGTATTGGTAGTCGGCGTTTTCGCTGCGGTCGCCCTGGGCCGCGGCCCAGGAGACGATCTCGGTGACTTTTGGGCGCTCATCCTCCCACAGCCGGCGCAGTTCTTCCTGCAAGGCGGCGGCCCCGGGCGGGGTCATATAGAAAGGGGTGCCGGGCGGCAGGCCGGGGGGGCCTTCGTCGTCGTCATCGTCTTGCATGGTGCCTCGATGCCGCCCGGCAGGCCGGGGGGCAAGAGGGCAAGACGCGCGGACGCCGCGCCAGGCGCCCCCCGCGCCCACCATGTCCGGGGGCTGCCGGCCCCTCAGCCCCGGCTGTTCAGCCCCGGTCGTTCAGCCCCGGTCGTTCAGCCCCGGTCGTTCAGCGGCCATCCGCCGCGGCGATTTACAGCAGGGCGGTGCCGTTGCGCGCGACGCGGGCGGTTTCCGCCCCACCGCAGCCGGCGCTGGCCAGCACATCGGTCGCGGGGCCGGCGACCTGCAGCTTGGCCCGAACCCGGCAGACCAGGCGCTGGGCCGTGCCGCCGCTGCCGCCGTTCCAGCGGCGGATCGCCTCGGCCCAATCCCCGCTGCGGTTGTAGTTGGCGCGCAGCAGGGCCGCGGCCCAGTCGGTGGCCCGGCCAGGGTCGAGCGGCCAGTCGGATCGCGGCGCATGCACCCGGGCATTCACCTGCACACAGCCGGCCATGATGCTGGACCGCGCGGGGGCGGCGGCGACCCGGCGGCGGGCCGCATCGGCGGTCGGTTCGAAATACGACCGACCGCCGATGTTCAGCGCATAGGCGTGCAGCCCGGATTCAGCGAGCGCGACCGCCACCAGCAGCCCATCGGGCAGGCCATGCACGCGTTCGGCGGCACGCGCGGCCTGCAGGCAGGCAGCGCGCGGAGACAGGGGCGCGTTCGTTCGGTCCTGCGCAGCCACGGGGGCGGCGCCGGCGAACAACGCAAGGAGGACGAACCCGAACATCGACCGAAGCCGACGCGCCCCCCGCAGGCGGGAACCCCGGCGAACCAGGGCAAGCGGGGACGGGATCGCCGCGTGACGTCGCCGGTGCGTAAGCACCAGCGGGCGGGGCGCGGTAATCATAAAAGGTCGCTAGCAGGGGTTCCGGGCAGGACGCAACCCTTTTGGTCGCGTGGACCGCCATCGGCCCAGGCAATTCAAGTCAAACCCATGCCCGATTTTCGCCGCAATCAGCGTTTCACTGCGCCCCGATTGCCGCAAGCCGCCGTTCCTCATCGACAATATAGTCGCGGATGACAGGCACGTCGCAACGCTTGTCCGACAGCAGCAATTGGAACACGAAGTTCGAACCGTGCAGGAAGCCGAGCTCGACCGAGGCCAGGTAGAAATCCCACATCCGGCAGAAGCGGTCGCCCATCATCGCCACCGCCTCGGCCCGCCGCGCTTCATAGGCCAGGCGCCAGTCGCGTATGGTCCAGTAGTAATGCAGCCGCAGGCTTTCGCAGTCGGCGCACCAGGTGCCGGTGCGTTCCAATGACGCGAAGACCTCCGACAGCGCCGGCACATAGCCGCCCGGGAAGATATATTTGCGGATGAAGGGGGCGGTGGTGCCGGGCGGCGACATGCGCCCGATGCAATGCACCAGCGCAAAGCCGCCCGGCTTGGTCAGCCGCTTGATGCTGGTGAAATAGGTGTCGAACTCGTCGATGCCGATCGCCTCCATCATGGCGATGGACACCACGCGGTCGTAGCTGCCTTCGAGCAGTCGATAATCCTGTTCGCGGAAATCGACGCGGTCGGCGACGCCCTCGTCGATCGCCCGCTGCCTGGCGACGGCGCATTGTTCCGGCGACAGCGTGACGGACGTGACCGTCACCCCATAGGTGCGCGCCAGGAAGGTGCCGAGTGCGCCCCAGCCCGAGCCGATTTCGGCGACGGTCATCCCCGGTTCCAGCCGCAGCTTGGCGCCGATGTGGCGCAGCTTGTCGATCTGCGCCTGGTGCAGCCCGACGTCGGGCTGCGGGTAGTAGGCGCAGGAATAGGTCATCGTGGGGTCGAGCCAGAGGCGATAGAAATCCGGCGGGATGTCGTAGTGGTGGCGGATGTTCTTGGCCGCGAGGCCCAGCGGATTGCGCTGCTGCCAGCGCCGCACCGACCGCCAGGCCCGGCGCAGCGCCTGCTGGACGGGGTGGGAGGCAAGGCCCGAGCGGTTGACCGAAAACAGATGCAGCAGGTCAAAGACCGCAGCCCCGTCCTCCATCACCAGCCGCCCGTCCATATAGGCTTCGGCGGATTTCAGTTCCGGGTTGAAGAAGATCTCGCGTTCGATGGCCTTGTCGGTCAGGCGGATGGTAACGACGGGGGCGCCCGCGCCAAATTCATGGCGGGCGCCGGTGTGGTCGATGACGACAAGCTGGCCATTCCGCACGAAGCGACGCAGCAGGTTGGACAGAAGCTTCATCGGGCACGGGGTCCTGGCAAGCGACGGCGCCATATGCCCGCAACGCCACGCCGCGGCTAGCCTGCCAAATGCCACGCCGCGGCTAGCCTGCCAAATGCCGCGCTGCGGCTAGCCCGCCAGATGCCGCGCCGCGGCCAGCCTGCGCGTCACAATCCCATCCACCGGCCCGAACAGCACCGCCGCCACCCAGGCCACCCCGGCGCAGAGCACGATCGCCGCCCCGGATGGCAGGTCGGCCACGAAGGACAGCAGCAGCCCGGCCAGCCCCGACCCCAGCGCGACCGCCACGGCCACCGTCACCATGCCCCCGATGCTGCGCCCGCAGAAACGCGCCGCCGCGGCGGGCAGCATCATCAGCCCGACCGCCATCAGCGTGCCCATGGCCTGGGCCGCGGCGATGACGTTGAGCACGACCAGCCCCAGGAACATCAGGTGCCAGGCCCCGCCCCGGGCGCCGACCGCCGCCGCATGGCCGGGGTCAAAACACTCCAGCGCCAGCGGCCGCCAGGCAAAGGCCAGCCAGACCAGCGTGACCGACGCGGTGCCAGCCATCAGCCACAGCGCCGCGTCATCCACACCCAGCACGCTGCCGAACAGCAGCCGCGACAGGTCCACCGCCCCGCCGGCGGTGGAGACAATGGCGACGCCCAGCGCCAGCGACACGAGGTACAGCCCGGCCAGGGCCGAATCCTCGCGCCCGCCGGTCGCCCGCGACAGCGCCCCCGCGCCGACCACGACCGCCAGGCCCGCCAACAGCCCGCCCAGCGCCATGGCGGTGACCGAAAGCCCCGCGACCAGAAACCCCAGCGCCACCCCGGGCAGCATGCCATGCGCCACCACATCGGCCGTCAGCGACATGCGGCGCAGCACCAGAAAGACCCCGAGCGCGGGCGCAGACAGCGACAGCGCCACGCAACCCACCAGCGCCCGGCGCAGAAAACCGAACTCGGCAAAGGGGCCGAGCAGCGCCTCCATGCTCAGGCCGCCTGGCGGCAGGCCTCGGCCGTGTCGTCCCAGCCCTCGGCCATGCGGCGCGCGACAAAGCGGTTGGCGGCCGTCAGCACCTCGGCCGTCGGGCCCCAGGCGACGGGTTCGCGCGCCAGCAGCAGGGTCTGGGGGAAGTGTTCGCGCACCAGGTCCAGGTCATGCAACACGGCGACGACCGTCCGCCCCTGGCCGTGCCAGGCGACGATCTGGCGCAGCAGCACCGCGGCGGTCGCGGCATCGACGGCGTTGAAAGGCTCGTCCAGCAGCATCACGGGGGCATCCTGCAACAGCAGGCGGGCGAAGAGCACGCGTTGCAACTGCCCGGCCGACAGGCTGCCGATGGGGCGTGCGGCAAAGCCATCCAGCCCGACCGAGGCCAGCGCCCGCAGCGCCCGCGCGCGACCCTCGGCACCGATGCCGCCAAAGGCGCCGGTCTCGGCCCACAGGCCGAAGAGCACGACGTCCAAGCAGGAGATGGGGAAAGCCCGGTCCAGCGCCGCCGCCTGCGGCAGCAGTGCCACCTTGCCGGCAAGCTGCACCCGGCCGTGCGCCGGCGCATGCAGCCCCGCGATGGCGCGCAACAGGCTGGACTTGCCGGCCCCGTTCGGGCCGACCACCGCGGTCAGCGAGCCCGCCTGGAAATGGCCCGACAGGTGATGCACCGCGGGCCTGCGGCCATGCGCCACGACCAGGTCATCAAGCCTAATCATGCCGCCATCGCCCAGGCCACCAGCCCGGCCAGGACCAGCACCAGCCCGAAGGCGAGGATCAGCCGCGCACCGGCGGAAGCAGAGAGGTCGAGGGGGTTCGTCACACGTTATGACATAACATTCTTCCCGCCGTGGGCAAGTGAAACCGGCCCCGCTAGTGTCCCGCCCCATGCAGGCCAGCCCCCTCCCCGACCCCGAAGCCCCCCTCCGCACGGCGCTGCGCCGCCAGAAGACCATCGCCACTGGCCTGCTGGTCGGCATGGGCGGGGTGATGCTGGGCGCCTATGCGCTGCCGCCCTCCTATGCCGCCAGCCTGCTCCAGGCCTCGGCCAAGGCGGGGCTGGTCGGCGGGCTGGCCGACTGGTTTGCGGTCACCGCCCTGTTCCGCCGCCCGCTCGGCCTGCCCATCCCGCATACCGCCATCATCCCGAGCCAGAAGGCGCGCCTCGGCCAGGGACTTGGGCGCTTCGTCGCCAACCACGTGTTTGTCGAGACCGAGGTGCGGCGCATCCTGCTGCGCCTGGACCCCGCCGCCATCCTGCAACGCTTCCTGACCGACCCCGCGACCTCCCGCCAGGCGGCGCTGGCGCTGGCCGGCATGATGCCGCGGGTGCTGGCCAGCATCGACGACGGCCGCGCGCGCAAGCTCATCACCCGGCTGCTGCCGCGGATCGTGAGCGGACCCGCCGCGGCCCGGCTGGTCGCGCGCATCCTGCGGGCGCTGGTTTCCGGCGGACGGCACCAGGAGGTGTTCGGCCTGGCCGTGGGGCAGCTCAAGGCCGTGCTCGCCTCACGCGAGGAAGCGCTGCGCGACGCCATCGCCGCCCGCGTCCGGTCAGAGGGCGGCGCGCTGGTCGGCTGGATCGCGGGGGCCACCGTCGCCAAGCGCATCCTCGGCGCGCTGAACGCCGAACTGGACAAGGTCGGCCCCGAGGACAGCGCGCTCCGCGCCGGCTTCGCCGAATGGATCGCCCAGGAAATCGACCGGCTGGAAACCGACCCCGAGCGCGCCGCCGCCATCGGGCGGGTGATGCGCGACGCACTGGCACACCCCTCGGTCACCGCCTGGCTGCTGGATGTCTGGGACCGCTTGCGCATCGCCATGGCGACCGACGCCGCCCGCCCCGATGGCCGCACCGTCACCCTGCTGGCCGGGGTGATGGCCAATGCCGGCACCCTGCTGGCCGAGGACGAAGCCGCCCGCGCCCGGTTGAACAAGGCCATCGAAGCCGTCCTGGTCACGATGCTGCCCTCGGCACAGACCAGGCTCGCAGACTTCATCGGCGGTGTCGTCGAGGGCTGGGACACCGCGACCGTCACCGACAAGATCGAACTGCGCGTGGGCCGCGACCTCCAATACGTGCGGATCAACGGCACGCTGGTGGGGTTTTTGGCCGGCGGGGTCCTGTTCGCGCTGCTGACCGCGATCTTCGGCCATGTCGCCAATTGAGCCGATCATGGGGCGGCGATCAGGCCAGAGCGCGCGCCCATGCACCACGCCCGTGCGCGGACACGCCTTACGATTTACCGCCTGCGCTTCCCGTCCGGGCGGCGGGTCGTTAGTTTGGCCCGATGGATCCTTATTTTTTCGGGGTGATGCTGCTTTCCGCCGGCAGTTTCATCCACACCAAATCCGACGTGCCGGAGCTTCGGCCCGATGACGAGCAGGTGGATACCGCCTGGCGTTGGCTGTCGCGCGCGGCGTTTGCTGCCTGGCTGCTGATGCTGGTCTGGGGCGCGGTGCACCTGCCGCTGTGGGAGCCGGCGGTGGCGTTCGTGGCGTCGCTGACCGCCAATAGTTTCCTCGTGCTGCGCGGCCCGCAGCGGGCTTGGCCCGCGCTGTCGGTGGTCTGTTCGCTGGCCGGGCTCGGCCTATCCGCCTGGCGGGTCTTCGGCTGAGGGCGGGCGCCGCGCGCGCCAGACGAAGGCGATGATCTCGGCCACCGCCTGATAGTGTTCGGCCGGGATTTCGGCTTCCAGGTCCAGCTTGTACAGGGCGCGGGCCAGCGGCGGGTTGGCGACCAGCGGCACGCCCGACTGGCTCGCCTTGTCGCGGATCCGCGCGGCCATGGCGTCGGCGCCCTTGGCGACCACCCGCGGCGCGCCTCCGCCGTCCTGGTCATAGGCCAGGGCGACGGCGTAGTGCGTCGGGTTGGTGACCACGACCGCGGCCTTGGGCACCTGGTCCATCATGCGGGTGCGCGCGGTCTGCTGCCGCAGCGCCTTGATCCGCGCCTTGATCGCAGGGTCGCCTTCGGTTTCGCGGTATTCCTCGCGCAGGTCCTGCCTGCTCATGCGAAGGCGGGACAGGTGGCGGATGTTCACCACCAGCAGGTCGATCACTGCGATCGCGGCCAGGGCCGCCAGCGCGGCGCCGATCAACCGCAGCGACAGGTCGCCCGAAAGGACCAGCAGGTCGCCCGCGCCCAGATGCAGGGAGGCGCGCAGCGGTGCGCTGCTGCCCGCCACCCACCAGATCGCCGCCCCGACCACGCCTATTTTGGCCAGCGTCCGGGCCAGTTCGATCAGCCCCTCCGGCCCCAGCAGCCGCTTGACGCCGGCGAGGGGCGAGATCTTCTGCAATGACGGCACCATGCCGCGGGCCGAAACCAGACCCCGGGTCTGCGCCATGGTGGCGGCGA
The DNA here is from genome assembly GCA_038323655.1 of Acetobacterales bacterium. Classification (GTDB taxonomy): domain Bacteria; phylum Pseudomonadota; class Alphaproteobacteria; order Acetobacterales; family Acetobacteraceae; genus Humitalea. The sequence continues at coordinate 17,629 of JBBQHE010000052.1, forward strand.
TGGCGCCGAGCGCGCAGAAGCCGGCGACCGGCAAAACCGCCAGGATGCCGAGCCAGAGCAGCGGCGGCACCGCATCCGACCAGGCGATCGCGTGGCTCTGCGCCATCAGGCCGCGCAGCGCCAGCAGCAGGTCCCGGCCAAGCACCGGCAGGGCGGTCGCCGCGGCCACCACGCCGAGGCCGAGGGCGAGGAACCCCGTGGCTTCGCGCGACAGCGCGACCTGGCCTTCCTCCCGCGCCTTTTCGAGCCGCCTGGGTGTGGCGGCTTCTGTCCTGTCAGAGGCGTCGTCCTCGCCCTCGGCCATGGCTCACAGCGCCCCGGGCAGGGCTGCGAACTGCGCCCGCAGGGTCGCATCGAGCAGCGCCAGCAGCAGCGGTGCCAGCAAGCCGAGCAAGGCGACACCGGCCAGGATCTGCCCCGGCACGGCGACGAAATAGACCTGGATCGCGGGGGCCAGGCGGGCCAGCAGGCCCAGGGCCAGGTTCATCACCACGGCCCCCAGCACGAAGGGCGCCGCCAGCCGCAGCGCCAGGGCAAGGCTGTCGGCGCCCGCGGCGGCCACTGCCTCGGCCGCGGGCCCGGCCGGAAAGGCGGCGCCGACCGGCAGCACGCCATAGGAATTGACCAGCGCGCCCAGCGGCAGGGCATAAAGCCCGGTCGAGAGCATCAGCACCGCCGCCACCATCCCCATCAGCCGCGACAGGGCGCTCGACTGCGCGCCGAAGCCGGCATCGGGCACGAGCACCGAGGCGATCCCGATCATCGCCGCGGCAATCTGCCCCGCGACGGAGAACGCCAGAACCAGCAGACGGGCCAGGCCACCCAGCCAGAGGCCGGTGATCACCTCCAGCACGATCAGCCGCACCGCCTCGACCACGGCATCCGGTGCGGCCGGAAGGTCGGGCGCCAGCACGGGCAGCACCAGCGGCACAAGACCGAGGCCTATGGCGAGCCGGACGGTCGGCGGCACTTCCTGCTCACCCAGGCCCGGCAGCACCATGACCGCGGCACCCAGGCGCGAAAACACCAGGATCGCCTGGAAAGCGAGGCCCGGTAGGGCTGCCAGGAACTCCGCCTCGGTCACCCGGCGCCGCCGATGGCGACGATGCGGTCGAACAGCCCCTCGCCATAGGCGCGCAGCACCCCGGTCATGAAGGGCCCCATCACCAGCAGCACCGCGCCCATGGCGACGAGTTTCGGCAGAAAGGAGAGCGAGGCCTCCTGGATCTGGGTCAGTGCCTGGAACACCGAGACGACGAGGCCGACGGCCAGCAGCGCCACCAGCGGCGGGGCCGCGACCTGCAGCAGCACCCACATGGCTTCCCGTGTGCTCGCGGCCAGAACATCCTGTTCCATCGCAAAGCCGCCTCCTGCGGCAACACGCCCCGGTCGTCAGACCGGCATGCGCATGATGTCCTGATAGGCGCTGACCATGCGGTCACGCACGGCAACGGCGGTCTGCAGGGCGAGTTCGGCGCGGCCGACCGCGAGCACGACGTCGGTGACGCTGCCCTGGCCGGTCAGCGCCTGGGTCGAGGTGACATCCGACTGCCGCCCCAGGTCGACGCCGTGTTCCATCGCGCGTGTCAGCGCCTGGCCAAAACTCGTGCCGCCGCCGACTGCGGCCCCAGCCCCAACGCCAGCCCCGGCGCCAGCCCCGGCCTCGGTCGGCGCGGCACTGGCGGCGCGATAGAGGGCCGCGGCACCGGCGGCCGAAACGCCCGCCATCAGCGCAGGCTCTCGATCGCGCGGGCCAGCATGCCGCGGGTGGTGTCGAGCACGGCCAGGTTGGCGTTGTACGACCGCTGCGCCTCACGCATGTCCATCGTCTCGATCATGCTGGACACGTTCGGCGTCTTTACGTAGCCGCGGGCGTCGGCGGCGGGGTGCGACGGGTCGTAGCGCTGCGGCAATTCGCCCTGGTCGCGGCCGACGCGACTGATCTGCACCGTCTGCACACCGAGTGCCCGGTCCATGCGGTTGGCGAAGGTGATGGTCTTGCGCCGATAGGGATCGGCCCCGGGCGAGCCGCCGGTGCTGTCGCGGTTGGCGATATTCTCCGCCACGATCCGCAGGCGCGAGGATTGCGCCCGCATGCCGGCGGCGGAGATGGAAAGCGCGCGGTCGAGGTCCATGGGGGTCTTCCTTTATCCGGAGCGGCCGAGGGCGGTGCGCATCATGCCCATCATCCGCCGGTGCAGCCCGAGGGCGAGCGCGTGCTGCTGGTCAGTCTCGGCGACCAGCAGCGCCTGCTGATCGAGCGAGACGGCATTGCCGTTCGGGCTTCGGTCGCCGGCCCGGTCGGTGACGGCGCGCGCCGGCCCGCCGCGCGGGGCGAGGTGCCGCGGATCGGTCCGTGCGGGTTCCATCACGCGCCCGGCGAGCAGCGCCGCGAAGGGTGCGATGTCGCGCGGTGCGAAGCCGGGCGTGTCGGCATTGGCGATGTTCTGCGCCAGCACGGCCTGGCGGCGGTCGAGCCAGTGCAGGCGCGATTCGGCCAGGGCCATGGGGTTTACAGGACGGGCGCCAGCAGGACGGGCGTCGACAGGACGGGCAGCGGAGATGCTCATGCGGCGCAGGCTGCCGCGTTCGGATGAAGAAAGCATTGACCGCACGGGCCCGCGCCGCGCCCTGGCCGCGTAAAGCCTTTGGCAAGGCACCCGGCAGAGAATGCCGCCATGCCACAGATCCTGACCGGCGCTCCTCCCCGCCCCGCGCCACGCCGCAACGCCACGGACACCGACGCCGTGCTGGCCGCGACCGCGGGGTTCGAGGCGATGCTCTCCATCGCCCTCGGCCTGGTGCAGGCCGGGCGCCGCATCGACCTGGCGGGGCTGGAGCAGGAGGCCGCGCGGCTCTGCGCCGCGGCCCTGGTCTGCCCCGAAGCCTCTTACCCCGCCTTGCGCGCGGCCCTGCTGCCGCTGCTGCCGCGGGTGGCTGCGCTGAGGGCTGCCATCCGCCCGGCCTGACACCGCTCACCAAAGGCCAGGAGGGCCGAAGGACATGACAATCGCCGATCAGGCGCCCTGGCTGCTGGCCGCCGCCGCCCTGGCCGGGGTGGTGGCGCTGCTGTTGCTCCTGGGGCGCGCCGCACGGCAGTTCGGCCTCGGCGGCGCCGCCCCGCGCGGCGCCACGCGGCGGCTCGTGCTGCAGGACAGCCTGGCCATCGACCCCAAGCGCCGGCTGGTGCTCGTGCGCTGCGACGGGCGGGATGTGCTGCTGCTGACCGGTGGCGGCGCCGACCAGGTGGTGGGTTGGATCCCATGAGGGCGCTGCTGGTCGCGGCGCTGATCCTGGCCGCGGGGCCGGCCTTGGCGCAAAGCCTGTCGCTGGACCTCGGCGCCGGCGGCGCGGGCACCACCTCGCGCCTCGTGCAGCTCACCGCGCTGATCGGCATGTTGTCGCTCGCACCTTCGCTGCTGGTGATGGTCACAGCCTTCGCCCGCATCGTGATCGTGCTGTCGCTGCTGCGCTCGGCGATCGGCGCGCCGGGCATCCCGCCCAACCCGGTGTTGATCGGGCTGGCCCTGTTCCTGACCTTCTTCGTCATGCAGCCGGTCCTGGAAGCCTCCTGGACCGCGGGGCTGCTGCCGCTGTCCGAAGGCCGCATCGGCGAACTTGAGGGCCTGCAGGCCGCGGCCGAACCATTCCGCCGCTTCATGGCCGCCAATGTGCGCGATGCCGACCTGTCGTTGTTCCTGGACATGGCGCGCATGCCCCCGGTGACCGACCCCGCCACCGCCCCCTGGCGGGCGCTGGTGCCGGGCTTCATGGTCAGCGAATTGAAGCGCGCCTTCGAAATCGGCTTCCTGCTGTTCCTGCCGTTTCTGGTGATCGACCTGGTCGTCGCCTCCATCCTGATGTCGCTTGGCATGATGATGCTGCCGCCCTCGGTCGTCGCCTTGCCGTTCAAGCTTGTGTTCTTCGTGCTGGTGGACGGCTGGCGGCTGATCGCCGGCAGCCTGGTGCAGGGCTTCGCCCTTGTGCCGTAGGCACAGCATTGCCCTTGTGCCGTAGGCACAGCATTGCCCTTGTGCCGTAGGCACAGCATTGCCCTTGTGCCGTAGGCACAGCATTGCCCTTGTGCCGTAGGCACAGCATTGCCCGTGTGCCGTAGTCACAGCATG
>JBBQHE010000053.1:0-21753 GCA_038323655.1 Acetobacterales bacterium
GCCCCCGCCCCTGCTCTGGCACCGATGCTGGCCATGGCCGCCCAGGCGCCGGACCTGGCCTGGGATGGCGCGCGGTATCTGGCGCGACTGCGCGCCGCCGGCGTGCCGGTGCTGTGGAACACGCGGATCGTCGCCTGCGAAGGGCATGGGCGGTTCGAACGCCTGCGCGTCGCGGGGCCAAATGGCGAAAGGGTGATCGAGGCTGGCGCCTGCGCGCTCAACATGGGCTTCCAGCCGGAGACGGGGCTGGCCCGCGCGCTCGGCTGCGAACACCGTTTCGTGGACCAGGGGCTGGGGCGGCTGGAGACGGTGACCGATGCGATCGGCCGCACCAGTCAGGCCTGCGTCTTCGCCATCGGCGATGGTGCGGCCCTGGGCGGTGCCCGCGTGGCGCTGGCCCGCGGGCGGCTGGCGGGGCTGGCGGCGGCGCGCGACCTCGGCCACGCCGCCCCGGACGATGCCGCGACGCGCCGCGCCCTGGCGCGGGCGGAAAAATTCCAGGTGGCCCTCTGGACCGCCTTCGCCGCCCCCCCCTTCGACATCACGGCCATCGCCGACAGCACCATCATCTGCCGGTGCGAGGAAGTGACCGCGGGCATGCTGCGCGGATCGGGCGAGGCGTCCCTGCCGGGGTTGAAGAAGGCGACCCGCGCCGGCATGGGCCGCTGCCAGGGGCGCATGTGCGCGGCGAGCGTGGCCAGGCTGACCGGCACCGCCGCCGAGGCCGGCTTCGCCGCCCCCCGCGCGCCGATCAAGCCCGTGCCCGCGGCCGCGCTGCGGCACGAATTCCCCGAATGGCCGGCGTCCCCCATCGTCGCCGCCCCCGCCCCGATCGCCTGGCGCCAGGCACGCCCCGCGGTGTCCCTGCCGGCCGATGCCGCCTTCGTCGTCATCGGCGGCGGCGTGGTGGGGTTGGCGACAGCACTCTACCTCGCCCGCGAAGGCCGGGACGTGGTGCTGCTGGAACGCGACCGGCCAGGGCTGGCCGCCAGCACCGCCAACGCCGGCAGCCTGCATGTGCAACTGCTGTCCTATGACTTCGGCGAGGTCGCGGACGCCGCCGGCACCGCGGGCCCGGCCAGCGACACGCTGCCGCTCGGCCCGGCCTCGATCGCGCTGTGGCATGAGATCGCGGCGACGGCGGGCGAGACGCTCGGCATCCGCCAGGAAGGCGGGTTGATGCTGGCTGAAACGCCGGCCGAATTCGCCTGGATCCGCGGCAAGGTGGCGCTGGAACGCGCACGCGGGATCGAGACGCAGGTGCTGGGGGCCAATGAACTCTACAACCTGGCCCCCTATCTCGGCGCGGGGTTTGTCGGCGCGGCATTTTGCCCGACCGAGGGCCAGATCGACCCGCTGCGCGGCACCATGGCGCTGGCCGCCCAGGCCCGCGCCGCCGGGGTGCGCATCTTCTCGGGCGTCGAGGTCCAGGGCCTGGCGCCCGACGCCGCCGGCTGGCGCATCACCACCGACGCCGGGCCGATCCGCGCCGGCCGCGCGATCAACGCCGCTGGCCCCTGGAGTGCCCGGATCGCCGCCCTCGCCGGGCTGTCGCTGCCAGTGAAGGGCGCCGTGCAGCAGGTCGTCATCACCGAAAGCGCGCCCCCCATCCTGCGCCACCTCGTCGCCCACGCCGGGCGCCACCTGTCGCTGAAACAGGGCGACGCCGGGCACCTGGTCATCGGCGGCGCCTGGCCGGGCGACCAGGCGGCCGCGACCGGCGCCACGCGCAACCGCCGACGCAGCATCGAAGGCAACCTCTGGGTCGCGGGACACGTGCTGCCCGCTGTCGCCGGACTGCACGTGCTGCGCGCCTGGACGGGCATGAACGTCGCCATCGACCGGGCGCCGCTGGTGGGCGAACACCCCGCAGCACCGGGGCTGTTCCACGCCGTCACCGGCAATGGCTACACCCTCGGGCCCGTCGTGGCGCGGATGGCCGCCGATGCGGCGCTGGGCCGCGACAGCCCGCCCGCGGCCTTTTCGCCGGGGCGTTTCGGCGCGGCGTGACCTGGCGGGGTCGGGCGGCGCCGCTGGGGCGCGCCAGGTCTCGACCGGCGCCCACTGCCATCGCTTCGGCATCAGCCGCCAGACCGGCTTGACCGGCTGCGGCGCCATCGCGAACAGGGGGAGGCCTGCCTGGCCGATACGGGGGATCTGCGGTCTGCGTCACGGCAAGGATCCGCGCAGGCTCGTGTCGCCGGGGTAGCGTGCGCGCAGATCAAGGATGACGCGGGCATGGGCCGCCCAGGCTGCCAGCATGTTCGTCGTCTCCCGCGATCCCGTGGGTCCGATGCGTGCGCGGCACGGGCACTGCGCTCAGGCGGGGCGATCAAGTTCGACGACCACGCCGGCCCCACCCAGACGCGAAGGCCCGATCCCCAGCCGCCCGCCGTAGAGGTCGACCACGTCCCGCGCGATAGCCAGCCCGAGCCCCGAACCGGCCGCCGACTCATCCAGCCGTTCACCGGGTCGGAAGACACGCTCATGCGCGTCGGGCGGCATGCCTGGTCCGTCATCCTCGACCAGGATCAGCAGCCTGCCGGCCGCATTCACCGTCACCGAGACAAGGACCCTGCTGGCCGCCCATTTCGCGGCATTGTCGATCAGGTTCCCGAGCACCTCCTCCAGGTCCTCGGAACCGCAGGCGACGGACGCATCGAACGAGGTCCTGTCGGCTTCGATGGTCAAAGGGCGGTCGAGGTGCAGGCGCCGCATCGCGGCCACCACGTTTTCGATGACCGGCCCGATCGGCGTGGCGTGGGTGCCGCCGTTGCGGGACGCGGTCGCACGCGCGCGGGCGAGTTGATAGTCGATCTGCCGGCGCATGATGTCGCATTGCGCCTGGATGATCGCGCCGCCTTGGTCCTGCCGCGTCAGCTTCTCGGCCTCGATCTGCAGATGTGCCAGGGATGACTTCAAGGCATGGGCAAGATTGCCGGCCTGCAGGCGCGCGCGCTGGATCATGTCCTCGTTCTTGTCGAGCACCGCGTTCACCTTCTCGACCAGCGGCAGAACTTCGCGGGGCACATCGAGCGGCATACGGCGGGCTTCGCCGCGCCCGATCGACAGCAGCGACTGATCGATCCGCGCCAGCGGGCGCAAGGCGAAGCCGATCTGGGCGAAGGCCGCAACGATCAGGCCACTTCCCAGGCACGCCATGGCAATGGCCAGGGTGGATTCCAGCGACTGCAGTTGATCGTCGACAAGGCTCATGTCCATCGCGACGACGACGCGCGCCGTCGGCCCGGTCGGCTGGCCGATGCTGAACCGTCGCTCCAGCAGCATCACCTCGCCGGAGGGGCCGATCATGCGCCCCTCGTGGATGGCGGCAGCGCCGGCGGGGTCCAGGTGCAGGGGCAACCGCCCGCTGCCCATCGAGGTGGAAACCAGCGTGGCACCTTGCGTCTGGCTCACCTGCCAGTAGTAGCCCGACCGCGCGATGTTGAAGCGAAAGTCGCTCAATGGCGCGCGAATGCTCAAGCCGCCCGCCGGGTCGATTTCCGCCAGTTCCGCCAGTTCGATCGCGTGATGGTCCAGTTCGCTGGAGAATTCCTGCAGCACATGCCCGCGCAGCAGGTTGGTCAGGACCAGCCAACTGACGAAGAACCCGATCGAGATCCACAGGGCGGCGCCCAGCGCAAGCCGCACGCGGAAGCTGGACGAGGACCGGGTCATCCTTCGCTGATCCGATACCCCAGACCACGAACCGTCCGTATCGCCTCGCGCCCGAGCTTGGCACGCAGCCGCGCGATGAAGACCTCGATCGTGTTCGATCCACGTATGTCGGACATTCCGTAGACGTGTTCCGCCAGGTCTGATTGCGACATCACGCGCCCGGGCCGCTGCATCAAGCAGACCAGGACCTTGAGTTCCTGCGCCGTCAGGTCGACTTCCTGTCCATCCATCGATGCGACATTCGCCACAAGGTCGACGCGAAGCCGGCCATGCTGCAGCAGCGTTCCGGGATTGCCCGACGATCGCCGGATCAGCGCGCGCAGGCGTGCCACCACCTCGGCCGCATGGAACGGCTTGGCCATGTAGTCGTCGGCGCCGAGGTTGAGCCCCTCGACCCGCTCGCTCCAGGTCCCGCGCGCCGAAAGGATGAGCACCGGCATCAGCCGCCGGGCATCGCGCCAGCGCCGCAGCACCTCCAGGCCGGAGAGCCTGGGCAGCCCGAGATCGAGCACGACGGCGTCATAATCATTCGACCGGCCCAGAAAGACCGCTTCCTCACCATCCGCGCTGCAGTCCACGACAAAGCCTGTCGACGAAATCGCCTCCGCCAGGCGTTCGGAGAGAACGGCATCGTCCTCCACAATCAATATCCTGACGGCGGCATCCTCCCGTTCGGCGCAGCGCCAGCCAAGGACGGACAAGCCCGACCTGGCTTCACAGGCGTGTAACAGCCGGTCGAACGGCCTGTCCACAGGCGCAAGATCGCCGTTCAGTTTCGGTTCAGGTCGGGTTCAGGTCGGGTTCAGCGACGACGCGTAAGGATTAACCGAAGGTTTCGGACTGATCCGAAGTCGCCAGCCTTGCTGCAAGCCACCGATCACGCCGCCCCATGCTGCGTGGGCGGCTCGGCGAGCACGGGCACGACACAAAGCCTTGCCAACGCGGGACGAGATCATGCCGAGCATTACCCCCATCGCCAGCACCAACGCGGCCGGCCTCGCGACAGCGTTCCTGGCCCAGAATTCGGGGATCGCGATCGATCTGGGTACAGCGACGCTGAACGCTTCCTCGCTGGCAGCCGTGGGATTGTATGACGGTACGCTCGGCCCCTTGGGGATCGGGGCGGGGCTGGTCCTGACCTCGGGGACGATGCCGGGCACCTCCAACACGTCAACCAGCTTCGGGCAGGACAATGGTGCTGCGGGCAACGCGCTGATCGATCAGGTGATCAACCCGGTCTTCAACACCCAGTCATTCGACGCCACGACGCTGAGCTTCAGCTTCAACGTGACCGACCCCACGGCGACGTCGATCAGCTTCAACATCGTGTTCGGCTCGGACGAGTACCCCGAATGGGTCGATGCCTTTGTCGATGCGGGCGTGGTCTTCGTGAACGGCGTGAACTACGCGCTGTTCAACCATGACCCGATGCACCCCTTGAGTGTGATCAGCCAGAACCTGCAGGCGGGCTACTTCCAGGACAATGCGGCCGGCACCCTGCCGATCGAGTACGACGGCGTCAGCAAGGTCTTGACCATCGTGGCCCCGATCATCGTCGGCGGCGTCAATACCATTACCATCGGCGTGGCCGATTGCGGCGACCATATCCTGGACAGCGGCCTGTTTATCTCGGGGCTGACGGCCGGGACCACGCCAGGTTCGGGTGTGGTGATCGACAAGTCGGGCCTTGGCACGCCGGGCAACGATGTCAGCGTCGGCAGTGACGCGTCCGAGTTGTTCATCATGGGTGCCGGCGACGACCTGGTCTATGCCGGTGGCGGCGACGACATCGTCGTGGGCGAGGCCGGGAACGACAATCTCTTCGGCGGTTCGGGCAATGACGGGCTGAAGGGCGGCGACGGCAACGACAGCCTCGACGGCGGCGCGGGCAACGACGAGGCAGAATACGCGGGTGCCAGCACCGATTACACGATCGGCTACAATGCTGCCGCGGGAACCTACTCTGTCACGGGCAGCGCGGCGACGACGATGGCGGAAGGCACCGACAGCCTGACCGGCATCGAGACCCTGAAGTTCAGCAACGGGACGTTCTATCTCACCCCGTCCGGCCTGTCGGCCTTGGCCCCGGCCGCGCCGCCCACCAACTCGGCGGGGACCGCCGTGATCAGCGGCATCGCCGCCCCGGGCAATGTCCTGACGGCCTTTGTCAGCGACGCCGACGGCGTGCCTGCCATCAGTGCCATCTCCTTCAGCTGGGAGGCCTCCTTCGACAACGGCGGCAGTTGGTCGGCGACGGGCGCCACGGGCGCGACCTACAGCGTGCAGGCGGCCGACGCGGGCGCCATGTTCCGCGTCGCGGCGCAGTACATCGACGGCGCATCGGTCGCCGAGTTCGTGACCAGCCTGCCGAAAATGGTCCCGGCTGCTGCCGTTTACACGCTGACGGTCGACCTGCTGAACATGGATGCGCCGGTCGGGGCCAGCATCATGACGCCGCTGACGACGCTCGTGCAGCGGGCGATCGAGTTCGGCCTGTCGCCCAACGCGGCCGAGGCCGCGGTCAAGGCGGCGCTCGGCATCGACCCAGCCATCAAGATCCTGTCCTACGATGCCTATGCCGCACTGCTGGTCGACCCGGTCGACCCCATCGCCTTGGGGGTGGAGGCGATTGCCGTGCAGGTCGCCGTCCTGACGTCGCTCAGCAATGACGACACCGCCTCCACGCTCGCCCTGGCCCTGGTCGAAGCCTCGGCGGCAGGGGTGGTGCTGGATCTGGCGAACGTGGACGACCTTTCGGCCCTGGTCGGGGTGCCGGCCGTGATCGACCCGGTGACCGGCAAGTATCCCCAGCCGCTCGCCGAGATTTTCGACCGCAACGTCAACCTGTTCGAGGCCGCGACCGTCGCGGATATCGAGCAGCAATGGCAGGACCTGCTAACCATCCAGGACATGATCGCCTCGACGTCGATTTCCGACCTGTCGCAGCACATCAATCAGGCGCCCACCGGCTTCCCGGTGGGCGCGCTGGCGGGAACCCAGGGCCAGACCGTCTCGATCGCGACCGTCGATCTGCTGAACGGCCTGTCCGACCCCGAGGGCGATGCGCTGAGCGTGACGGGTGTCACCGCCGACCAGCCCGGCACGATCCTGCAGAACTTGGATGGCAGTTGGTCGTATACGCCGGCGCCTGGCTACAGCGGCCCGGTGGAACTGAGCTACGCCGTGGTCGATCCGCAGGGCGCCTCGATCATCGTCACCAAGATGCTCATCATCGAAGCCGCCGCCCTGCCGGTGAACGCGGCGCCGTCGGTCAGCGGGCCGGTCGCGGTGGCGGTAAGCGAAGACACGGTGACCGCGATCGATCCGCTGGCCAATGCGTCGGATGCCAATGGCGATGCGTTGTCGGTCGTGGTGCCGGCCACGCTGACCGATGGGTTCTTCTACAACGCGTCCACCGGTGGGTTCGCCTTCGACGCCGGCGCCGCCGCATACCAGCACCTGGCGGCGGGTGCGACGCTGGTGGTCGCCCAGGATTATGGGGTCACGGACGGCACGGACACCACGGCTGCGTCGATCTCGGTCAGCATCACCGGCACCAACGACGCGGCGACCTTCTCCGGCGTCAGCGACGGCGTTGTCACGGAAGACAGCATCCTGACCTGCAGCGGCAAGGTCGACGTGCTGGATGCGGACGACGGTGAATCCTTGTTCCAGGTTCCGCCCGCCCCGCTGCAGGGCAGCTTCGGTTCGGTGGCGATCGATGCGCAGGGCAACTGGACCTACACGCTGAACAACACGCTGGCGGGCGTTCAGGCGCTGGCGACGGGGGCATCGCTGCAAGACACGGTGACGGTGACGTCGCTGGATGGCACCACCTCCGCGCTGCTCATCACCATCAATGGCGCCGACGAGCCACCCCCGCCCGGCGTGACCCTGACCGGCAATGCGGGGAACAACACGCTGTCAGGTGGAGCCGGTGACGACACGCTTTCGGGCGAGGGCGGCAACGACGCGCTGCGGGGCTATGCCGGCGCGGACACGCTGATCGGTGGTACCGGCAACGATTACCTGGACGGCGGCATCGGAGCCGACAGCCTGGTGGGTGGGATGGGCAACGACCGCTACATCGTGGACAATATCGGCGACGCGGTGACCGAGCTTGCGGGCGAGGGCACGGACACGGTGAACACGACGCTGGCGAGCTTCACGCTCGGGCCGAACGTGGAGAACCTCATGTTCACCGGCGTGGGGAACTTCGCCGGCACCGGCAACGGGCTGGCCAACAGCATCAACGGCGGCACCGGCAATGACACGCTGTCCGGCGCCGACGGCAACGACGCGCTGCGGGGCAATGCTGGCGCGGACACGCTGCTCGGTGGCGCCGGCAACGACTACCTGGACGGCGGCGCGGGTGCGGACATCCTGGATGGCGGGCTTGGTGCCGACCGTTTTGTCTTCCGCAGCGCCGCCGAAGCCGCTGGCGATGCGATCACCGGCTTCAGCGCGAAGGAAGGCGACATCATCGATCTGCGTGCCATCGACGCGGATGCGCTGCAGGCCGGTGACCAGGGCTTCAGCTGGATCGATGGTGCGATTTTTGGCGGCATCGCCGGCCAGCTGCGGTTCGCGGGCGGGCTGTTGGAGGGTGACCTGAACGGTGACGGCACGGCTGACTTTGGTATTGACCTCGGCGCCATCGCATCGCTTCCGGGGAGCAGCATCTGGTTGTGACGGCGGTCGCGGCGACCGGCGCGCTGGCCAGGCGGCTGCGCCACCAACGGCGCCCGGACAGCGTCTGCCCCGCCCACTGCCGGGGCTTCAGGGGGGCCAGCAGCGTCGGGCGCAGGGAGGTCCAGGCGGCGGCGCAGTTGGCGGGCAACTGCCCCGGCAGGTTGGCCTCATGGCCGGCCAGCATCGCCTTTCGCGGGGCCAGGCCACGCGCCGAGGGCATGGTCGCCGCGGTCGCGGGTTCGGCACCAGGCCCCCACCGCCGCGCGTCTCCCGCGCCGCATCCTGGTCGATGAAAAACGGCATGCGGTGGCCGACGACGGCGCGGAACGGCGACAGGTCATCCTCGGTGATCGTGCGGCCATAGGTGTCAGATCGACGCCCGGGCTGACGTCCTTGCGTCAGCCCAGTCGCTGTTCGCGGTACCGGCCACGCCGCTTCAAGGCGCCTTCGGTTCGGTCGTGATCGATGCACAGGGCAACACGGCGGCCGTGGCCATCACGATCAACGGCGCGGACGAGGCGACGCTCGCCGGGATAACCCTGACCGGCAGCGCAGGAAACAACATCCTGGCAGGCGCTGCCGGGACCCTCGCAGCAGACCAAGGAAAGCCGGCGGGGCCACGCCGTGTCGCTGCTCCCGCAAGCACATCAGTTGCCGTAGACCTGACGGTACAGTGCGATGATCTGCCCCGCGTCCGGCACCGCCGGGTTGTTGGCGGGGCTGCCACTGGCCAGGGCCTGGTCGGCCATTATGGGTAGCAGCGCGGCCCAGCGATCCGCGGGGATGCCATGGGCGGCCGGCGTCGGCACGCGCAATTCATCGTTCAGCGCGCGCAGTTCGGCCAACAGTTTTTCGCCCGCCAGCCGGTCGTCGTCGGTGGGGGTGGCAAGGCCCATGACGCGCGCGGCCTCGGCGTAGCGGGCCTGGCCGGCCTCCAGCCCGAAAGCGGTGACGGCCGGCAGCAGCATGGCGTTGGACAAGCCGTGGGGGACGTGGAAATGCGCCCCGATCGGCCGGCTCATGCCATGTACCAGCGCGACCGATGCGTTGCTGAAGGCCAGGCCCGCCAGCGTCGCGCCCGCCATCATCGCCTCGCGCGCGGCCAGGTCGCCGGGGCTGTGGAACACCCGGCGCAGGTTCGGCGCGATCAACCGCATCGCCGCCCGGGCGTAGTCGTCGGAGAAGGGATTGGCCCGGCGCGAGACGAAGGCCTCCAGCGCATGCGTCAGGCTGTCGATGCCGGTATCGGCGGTGATGCGCGCGGGCAGGCCGAGGGTGAGCTCGTAATCCACGACCGCTGCGACCGGCAGGCACCCCAGCCCCGCGATCAGCATCTTTTCGTCCCGCGCCGCATCGGTGATGACGGTGAAGCGCGTGACCTCGCTGCCGGTGCCGGCCGTGGTCGGCACGCAGATCAGGGGCAAGGCGCCCCGGTCGGCGACGGCCGGCGCCTTGAAGGACGCGATCGGCGTGCCGTCAGGGGCCGCCGCCAGGATGTTGATGGCCTTGGCCGTGTCCATCGGGCTGCCTCCGCCGAAAGCCAGCAGGCCATCCGCAGTGCTGGCCCGCAGCGCCGCAAGTGCGGCCAGCACCACCGTGTCGGTCGGGTCGGGCACGGTGTCGCTGAACACCACGGGCGCGATGCCCGCGGCCCGCAGGGGCCCAAGCATGCGCTCCAGCAGGCCTGAGGAGACCATGAAGGGATCGGTCACCACGAAGGGCCGCGTGACGCCGAGGGCCGCCAGCACCGCAGCGACCTCCGTCACCGCGCCAGCGCCGATGCGCAGCAGTCGGGGCGATACCAGGTTCACAGTCATGCGGCGTCCTCCGGTTGGTTCCTCGCGGCTTATCGCGGGGCGGCCCTCGGGGCTAGGCTGGCTGGCCGACGAAACCCGCATGGATCAGGCCTGGCGTGCGGCGCGTGGTTGCGTCGCGCGACACCACATACCCACGGCCCATGAACACAGGCGTTCCCATGGCCAAGCTGCACAAGACCCACAACGATCTGGGCGATAATGCCAAGCAGGTTTCGGCCGCCGTGCTGAACGCGACGCTCGCCGATGCCATCGACCTGACCAATGCCGTGCGCATGGCGCACTGGACCGTGAAGGGCCCGCAGTTCATCGCGCTGCATGACATGGTCGGCGCGTTTTATGCAGGGCTGGGTGCCACGGTGAACGACGTGGCCGAGCGCTGCGTCCAGCTGGGCGGCACGCCCGATGGCACGACCCAGGCCGTGGGCGCGGCCACCAGGCTCGCCCCCTACCCCGCCGGTGTCACGGGTGGCATCGCCCATTGCGCGGCGCTGACCGATCGCTACGCGGCCCTGGCGGCGACCGTGCGGGCCGGGATCGATGCGACCGACGCGGCGGGGGACGCCGATACCGCGGATCTGCTGACCGGTTTCAGCCGGCAGTTGGACAAGAATCTGTGGATGCTGGAGGCGCATCTTGGCTGAGCGCCATTTCATAACGTTATCGTATTGACGTGCCCGCGCTGATGGTGCATGTGCTGTTTCGTATTGATATCGATACGAAAAGGGGCACGCCCAGCCATGACCAGCCAACGCCTGACCGCCCTCGCCCTCGCGCTGCTGCTCGGCGCCTGCGCGGGCCGCGCGCCCGCCCCGGTCGCCGTGGTGCAGCCGATGGATGAGACGATGGACTGCGCCGCGATCCAGGCCGAGGTCGCGGCCAACAGCCAACGCATGGCCGCCCTCGGCACCGAAAGCGGTGCGAAGGTGGCGCAGAATGTCGTGGCCGGGGTCGCCGGTGCCATTTTCATCCTGCCGCTGTTCCTGATGGATTTTCAGGGGGCCGCGGGCATTGACGAAAGGGCGCTGCAGTCGCGCAACGCCTATCTCGCCACCCTGGCCCGCAGCCGCTGCCGGACGCCGACCTGAGGCCGGGTCAGGCGGTCATGCCGCCGCGGCGCCAGATGCCGAAGCCGGTGGCGACGACCGCCACCAGGGCCACCCCAGTGGCCAGCGCCGGCACCAGTTCGACGCGGTAGGCCGTGGCCCCTACGGCCGCCATGCCAAGGTTGGCCAGCAGCACCGCCATCAGCCCCCAGCCCGCCGCCAGCAGATACCAGGGGTCGCCCCGCCCGGCCCGCAGCATGCCCGCAGCGACCCCGCCGGCGGCCAGGATGATGATCGCCGACAACCAGGGGTCGGGGTCCAGCCCCGAAACCTTCAGCGCGCCGGCCAGGTTCACGAAGACCGCCGCCGTCACCCAGCCGGCGAAGAGCCCGAGGAACGGCCGCAGCAGCCAGCGCGCGAACCAGCCCTGCGGCATGCGCCGTGCCTCGGGCAAGAAAGCCCAGAAGGCGCAGGCAACCCCGGCCGCCAGGATCAGCACCAGGTGGAAACCATTGGCGGTGAATTGCGCCACCAGCATCCACAGGCTGTTCATGGCGAAGGCGAGGGCCAGCGGCAGGCGCAGGCGCATCGTCACGGGGTCGGCCGCCATCGACGGCAACGCCTGGCGCACCGCCCAGACCAACGACAGGGCAAAGATCGGCCCCCAGATCGAAAAGGCGTAGGAGGCGGGCGTCACCCCGGTCAGGCTGGCCGCCGACATGGTCCCGATCGGCTGGCCGATGCCGATAAAGGGCAGGCTGGCCGTGACCGGCTGGGAAAAGGCCAGGATCAGCGCGGCCCAGGCCATGGGGGGTGTCACGGGGCTGGTCTCGGACATGGGCGGCACTCCCAGGCTGGTCTTGGGGTCAGTCATCGGCGGGCAGCGGCGCAAGGTGGCCCAGGCGGGTATACAGCGCCTCGACCCGCGCAAGGCCAGCAAGGCAGGCGGCGGGGCTGGCGACCGATGCCCCGGCCCGCATCGTGAGCAGCCAAGGCAGGGCGGCCGGCAGGGCCAGCGGCCGGTGCCGCCGCAGCCAGCGCAGGGCGCGGGCCGCATTGCGCCCGGCCCCGTAACGCAAGGCGGCCAGCGGCAGTTGCAGCCCCGCCTGGCGCTTGAGCACGGCGGCGAGGTAGCGGAAGACATCGGCCTCATTGGCCGAAAGTCGGCCCTCGGCGCCTTCGGGCAGGATGCAGACGGTCTCGGGGATGCGGCCCCAGGCGTGGCCGGCCGCGACCAGCCCCAGCGCCAGCGCATAGTCCTGGCACTGCCGCCAGCGTCTTGGCAGCGGCAGGACCCCACGCAAGGCTTCGGCGCGGAACAGGCTGGCGGAAGGGTTCGTGCCGAAGTTGCGAATGAGCGTCCGCAGCGGTTTATCGGGGATGTCGCAAGCACCGCATTCTGGCACCGGGCCGCGGCGCGCCGCCTCGCGTTCCTGCGCCGCGGCGCTGACCGAGGCGCCATGGACGAAGCCCAGGCCGTGCCGGTCGAGTTCGGACGCCAGGCGCTGCGTGCCGCCCGGCACCAGCACGTCATCGGCATCGAGCAGCTTGATCAGCGGATACTGTGCCGCGGCCAGCACCGCATTGGTCGCGGCAAAGAGCCCGCGGTTCGGTGGGCCGCCCAGCAGGGTGACCCCCAACCGCTGCGACAGGTCCCGCACGATATCGGGCCCGGCATCGGTCGAGCCATCGTCCCAGACCAGGATCTCGCCGCCCGTGCGGTCGCGTTCGACCGCGGCCGCGCGCAGGACTGCGGCGATAAAGGGCGCCTTGTTGTAGAGCGTGACGCAGGTGGAGACGGCCATGGCTGACCGTCCCCGATTGCGATCAGCGCGAGTAGAACTCGACCACCAGGTTCGGTTCCATCTGCACCGGATACGGCACGTCGCTCAGCTTCGGCGCGCGCAGGAACCGGCCACGCATCGCGCGGTGGTCGATCTCGATGTATTCCGGCACGTCGCGTTCGCCGGACTGGGTCGCATCCAGCACCGCGGTCAGCTGCTTGGACTTTTCCTTGACCTCGATCTGGTCATTGTCCTTGACGATGTAGGACGGGATGTTCAGCCGCTTGCCGTTCACGGTGATATGGCCGTGGTTGACGAACTGGCGTGCCGCGAAGGGCGTCACCGCCAGCTTCATGCGGTAGATCACCGTGTCGAGCCGCCGTTCCAGCAGTTCGATCAGGGTCTCGCTGGTGTCGCCCTTCCGGCGCACCGCTTCCTCGTAATACTTGCGGAACTGCTTTTCGCCGATGTTGCCGTAGTAGCCCTTGAGCTTCTGCTTCGCCATCAGCTGGATGCCGAAGTCGGTCGGCTTCTGCTTGCGGCGCTGGCCGTGCTGGCCGGGGCCATAGGCCCGCTTGCCGATCGGGGACTTGGCGCGGCCCCAGAGGTTCACGCCAAGGCGGCGATTGATCTTGTATTTGGATTCGAGACGCTTGGTCATAAAGGCGATGCGCCACGCGGCTTTGCTGCCCGTGGTCCTCTTCGTCAGATGTGTCCCGGTAGTCCGTCCCAGCAACGCCTTGCGACGCCGAGGGGGGCGGGCGCGGACCCCGAAGGCCCGTCCACATTCCCAGGAATGAGGCGGCGTATGACGGCGGGGGGGCGCAAAGTCAACCGGCGGCAACCCGGTCGGCAAAGCGGATGCGAGCGGCGGGCACCGGCCGGTTGCGGGCGCCGAACACGTCCTTTTCCAGGAAATGGCCGGTCAGCCGCAGCCCGGCGGTCCAATCGGCCCGGGTTGCGGCCGCGGCGTCGTCCCGCAGGAACACCGGCAAGGGCAGCAGCCGGTCCTTGAACACACCGGCACCGGCCTCTGACACCGCCCGCCCGGTGCGCGGCGAGAGATAGGGCAGGTCCAGCGCCTCCCCCGTCACCGCGCAGGCGGAAAAATCCAGCCCGTAGCCGAGTTCGGCCAGCAATTGCACTTCCCATCGCACCGCATCCGGCACGGCGGCGGCGGTGTCGCGCGCGAGCGTCGCGACCAGGGCCACGGTATCGTGGAACAGCCGCGGATGGGGCTCGCGCTCCGGCAGGGCATCGGCGGCAATGGCGCAGACCGAGGCGATCAGCGCGATGGCCAAGGCATCCTCCATCGCCAACGCCGCCGCGGCATGGACCAGATCCCCCGACAAGGCGCCCAGGCTCTCCTCCCCCCTGCCCATCCAGCGCGCCTCGATCAGGTTGCCGGGCTGCCAGAGCGCGGCCTGGCCCCGGCTGGCCCCGCCATGCACCAGGCCGGCATGGCGGCCAAAGGACTCGGTCAGCACCGAGACGACGGCGCCGCCCTCGCCATAGGGCCGGGCCTCAAGGACGACGGCGGGGGCTTCCCACTCAGCCAAGGTCTTCCAGGCCCAGGGCGCGGATGCGGGCCTTCTCCTCATCCCAGCCGGCGCGTTCCTTCACGTTCAGGAACAGATGGACGCGGCGTTCCAGCAGCGCCTCCAACTCGGCCCGGGCGCGGCTGCCGATTTCCTTGATCCGCGCGCCCCCATCGCCGATCACAATGGCCTTCTGGCCCGCACGACCGACGTAGATGGTGCATTCCACGCGCACGCTGCCGTCGGGCTTGTCCACCCAGGATTCGGTCTCAACCGTCGCGTGATGCGGCACTTCCTCATGCGTCTGGCGCAGGATCTGCTCGCGCACCGCCTCGGCCGCCATCATCCGCTCCGGCAGGTCGGACAGGTCGTCGTCGGGGAAGAGCCAGGGGCCGGGCGGCATGGTGGCGGCGATGGCGTCGAGCAGCGCCTGCACCCCGTCGCCCTTGGCGGCGCTGACCATGTAGGTCTCGGTGAAGGGCAGGATTGCGTTGAGTTCCGCGATCAGCGGCAGCAGTTTTTCGGCCGGCAAGGTGTCGGTCTTGTTCAACACCAGCCAGGGCGAACGCGCGGCCTTGGCAAGACCCCCCACGATGCGGCGCACGGGGTCGGTCAGCCCGGCCTTGGCATCCACGATCAGCAGCGCGAGGTCGGCGTCCTGCGCGCCGCCCCAGGCGGCGGCGACCATGGCGCGGTCCAGCCTGCGGCGCGGGGTGAAGATGCCCGGCGTATCGGTCAGCACGACCTGGGTCGCGCCCTGCATCACCACGGCACGGATGCGCATGCGGGTGGTCTGGGGCTTGGGGCTGACGATGGTGACCTTGGCGCCCGCCATGCGGTTCACCAGGGTGGATTTGCCGGCATTCGGCGCGCCCAGGACGGCGACGATGCCACAGCGGGTTTGGGTGGTTTGGTCTGACATGCCGCCTGCTTTACGCGCCGGGGACCGCCCGCGCCACTGCGGGCATCGATGGCGGCACGACAATTGCGAAGCAATGCCTGGCGTGGCGCCCGACGTGGCGCCTGTTGCCCAGCCCGCCTTCCGAGCGCGGCTCGGTCCGTTTGCCGATGAGGATCGCAGAATGCCGACCCGACGCCAAAGTCTCAGCCTGACCTTGGGTGCGCTCGCAGCACCCCGGATCGCCCTTGGCCAGGGTGTCGCCTGGCCCGGCCGGGGCACCATCCGCCTCGTGGTGCAGTTTCCCCCAGGAGGGCTGGTGGACATGGTGGCGCGTTTGATTGCCCCTTCCATGGCCACCGCCCTGGGCCAGAGCGTCGTGGTCGAAAACCGCGCCGGTGCCGGCGGGGTGATCGGGACCGATTTCGTCGCCAAGGCACCGGCCGATGGCTACATGCTGCTGGTCAGCCACGCCTCGGCACATGTCTTTGCGCCCGCGACCATGGCCAGCCTGCCCTATGACCCGATCGGCGACTTCACCCATATGGGCATGCTGGTCGAGACTTCGACCGTGCTGCTGGTCCGCGCCAATTCCCCCATCCGGACCCTGGCGCAGTATCTGGAGGCGGCGAAGACCCGCCCGGTCCGCTACGGCTCCTCCGGCATTGGTTCGGCGCCGCATCTGCTCGGCGCGATGCTGTCGTCGGAAGCGCGCGTCCCGAACCTGGAGAACGTGCCCTACCGCGGCAGTGCGCCGGCGATGCAGGACCTGCTGGGCAGCAGTATCGAAAGCATGATCGACCCGATCACCACGAATGTGCAGCAGCTGCGCGACGGGTCCCTGCGCTGCCTGGCCGTGTCCACGCCGCAGCGGCTGGCGGCCTTCCCGAACGTGCCGACCTTCGCCGAACAGGGTTTTTCGCGGCTGACATCGGCCCAATGGCTGGGACTGTCGGCGCCGAAGGGCCTGCCCGGGCCGGTCGTGGAACGACTGACCGCGCTCATCCCCCCGCTGCTGGCGCGGCCGGAGTTGATGACGCGGCTGGATGATGTGCAGACCCTGCCGCGCAACCCGCCACCTCTGGGTGCCGATTTTGTGCGGATCATCGGCGAACAGATCACCGAATGGACCGCGGTGGCGCGGCAGTTCGACATCTCAGTCAGTTGAGCGGCCGGGCTCAGGCCTGGTGCGTGCCCGCGAGCCAGGCGGCGGCGGCCGCCTGCTCCGCCCCGCGCCTGGTTTCGGCCAGGCCCTCGGCCGTGCGGCCCTCGGCCGACACCTGCACGACGAAGGCCGGCGCATGGGCAGGACCGGTCGCCGAGACGAGGACATAGGCCGGCAAGGGCTGGCCGCGGCCGAGCAGATGCTCCTGCAACCGGCTTTTCGCGTTCAGCGGCGGCGGCGCGTCGGGCGCCAGCCGCTCGGCCCAGGCGGCGCGGATGAAGGCGCGCGCAGGCGGCAGGCCGCCGTCCAGGTACAGCGCGCCGATCAGCGCCTCCGTGCCATCGGCCAGCACCGTTGCCCGGGTGCGCAAGCCTGTGCGGCCCTCGGCCGGCGGGATGCGCAGGGCGGCCGCGAGGCCGATGGCATCGCCGATCTCGGTCAGGGTCTCGGCCGAGACCAGCAGCGACAGCCGCTTGCCCAGCGCGCCCTCGCGTTCCTGCGGGAACCGTTCCGACAGCCATTCGGCCATGACCAAGCCCAACACCCGGTCGCCGAGAAACTCCATGCGTTCGTTGGAGTCGAGCTGCCCGCGCGTGGCATCCGCCGCCGAGCGATGGGTCAGCGCCTGGCGCAGCAAGGCGGGGTTGGCGAAATCATGCCCGAGCCGCGCGACCAGGGCCGCCACGGCCGGGGCATCGTCTGTCGTCTGTTCGCCGCGCCGCCTGGCCATCAGCGCACGCCCATCTAGCGAACTGCAGAAAGCAGGCGGCCCCATCTGATCGAGAAAGGCCAGGTCCAGGGTTGCCACCAGACCGCGCCCTCATCCACCGAGAAGAAGATGAACTCGGCCCGGCCGACCAGGTTCTCGACCGGGATGAAGCCGACCATATTCTGGGCCCGGGAATCGAGGCTGTTGTCGCGGTTGTCGCCCATGGCGAAGACATGGGCGGCTGGCACCAGGAATTCCTGGGTATTGTCGAAGGGGCCGTCGTCTGACGCCTCCAGGATGTCGTGGGTCACCGCCGGCTGCCCGCCGACCGCGGGAATGGTCTCGCGCCAGCGGCGCACGGTGATGCGCGGCCCGTCGCCTTCGACCGTGTAGGGCCCCATGTTCTGCCGCTGTACCGCGACACCGTTCACATGCAGCACGCCCTGGCGCACCTGGATGCGGTCGCCCGGCAGGCCGATCATGCGCTTGATGTAGTCGGTCGATCCGTCGCGCGGGAGCTTGAACACCGCCACATCGCCCCGCCGCGGCAGGCTGCCAAAAATACGCCCCTGGAACAGGTTGGGGCTGAAGGGCATGGAATGCCGCGAATAGCCGTAGGAGAATTTCGACACGAACAGATAGTCGCCGACCAGCAGGGTCGGGATCATGGAGCCGGAAGGGATATTGAAGGGTTCGAAGGCGACGCTGCGTATGCCGATCGCGATCAGCGCGGCATAGACGATCGTCTTGATGCTTTCGAGCAAGCCGCCAGGCTTCTTCTTCGACATAGTTCCGCTGATTCCGTGGGTTGGCGGCATAGGCGTGCCAGGGGGGGGACCTGTCAAGGAACGGGGCTGGCCGAGATCACGACGAAGGCCTCGGCATAGGGGTATTCGTCGGTCATGGTCAGCGCCACCGACGCCTGCATGCCCGGCGGTGTGATGGCCGCAAGGCGCGCCGCCGCCCCCCCGGTCAGCGCCAGGGTCGGCTGGCCGGAGGGCAGGTTCACCACCCCCATGTCGCGCCAAAAAACCCCCGCCCGGAAGCCGGTGCCGAGGGCCTTGGAACAGGCCTCCTTGGCGGCGAAGCGCTTGGCATAGGTGCCGAGGCGGGTGATCGGACGGCGTTCGGCACGGGCGATTTCGGTCGCGGTGAAGATGCGTTCGATGAAGCGCGCACCGTGCCGCTCCAGCGTACGCTCGATCCTTCGGATATCCACAATGTCGTTGCCGATGCCGAGGATCATGCGGCGTTTTGACCGGCGATCCGTCCCAGCACAACCGCCGTCAGCAGCCCGTTGCCCGACAGGTAGCCCCCTGCCTCCGGCCCGCTGACACCGCAGGCGGCCCCGCCGGCGGCAAACAGGTTGGGCAGCGGCGTGCCATCGGCGCGCAGCACCCGGGCCTGGCCATCGACCGCCAACCCGCCCTGGGTATGGAACAGCGTGCCGGTCACCCGCACGGCGTGGAAAGGCCCGGCCAGCAAAGGCCGCCCGGCCCAGTGGCGCCCGAAGGTGTCGGTGGCGCCGGCAGCCTTCAGCGCATCGACCCCGGCCATGGTCCCGGCCAGGGGCGGGATGTTCAGCCGCGCGGCCAGGGCCTCGGCGCTACCGGCGGTGAGGATGGCACCGGCGGCTTCGGCGGCCCGAAAATCCTCGAACTGGCGGGCGATGCCGGCGATGCGGCCGTCAAAGATGTCGAAGGCGATGCCGCCAGGTTGCGAGAGCACGGCCTCGGCCGATTCCGAATAGCCCTGGGATTCATCCCAGAAGCGGTCGCCCGACTGGTTCACCTGGAACCCGCCCTCGGTGATCACCGCCCAGGTGACCAGGATGGCGGCGGGATGGGCGACCGAGCCATGGCCCTGGTGCCCGGTCATATCGCGCAGCCCAGCACCCAACGCGCCACCCCAGCGCACCGCATGGCCGGTATTGCCGGCGTGGCCGAAATACAGCGCCCCGGCGAGCGTCGGGATATGCTGGGCGACCAGCGCCGGATCGCCGCCATAGCCGCAGCAGGCCAGGATCAGCGCGTCGCAGCCGATCGCCTCCGTGCTGCCATCGGGGCGGGTGGCGATGACGCCGCGGATGCGGCCGTCGGCGTCGGCGACCAGGGTTTCGGCCAGGGCTTCGGTCAGGATGGCGATGCCCGCGGCCTCGGCCGCCGCACGCAGCCGGTCCACGAGTTCGGCGCCGCTGCGCGACGGCAGGCCATGCATGCGCCGGGCGGCATGGCCCGGATAATCGAAGTCATGCACCAGCGAAAAATCGAAGCCATGGCGATCGGCCAGCCATTCGATGGCGGGCCCGGCCCCCTGCGACACGGCGGCGACCACGGCGGGGTCGGCCCGGCCTTGAGCTTTTTTCTGGATGTCGGCGGCGAAGCGCGCGGGGTCGTCGGCGATGCCGCGCGCGGCCTGGAACCGCGTGCCCGCGGCGGGGATCAGCCCGGCGGACAGGCTGGTCGATCCGCGCGGCACGGGGTCGCGTTCCAGCACCAGCGGGTCGATGCCGCGCTCCGCCGCCGCCAGCGCCGCGCAAAGCCCCGCGGCGCCGGCGCCGATAATGATCAGCGGCACATGGGTCGCGGGGGAAAAGCCGTCGGAGGTGATCAGGGTCACGGCAGTTCGGCCAAAGCCTCGGCCACCGTCAGCACCCGCGCGATGGGCCAGAGGGCGGCAATTGCAGTCTCATGCAATTCGGCGCTGAAGGCTGCACATCCGTCCGACAGCACGCTCGGCGCGAATTCCCGCACATGCGCATCCCGCACGGTGGAGGAAACGCCGCCATTGGTGACGATGCCACTGGCGACGACGCGGCGAATGCCGGCCTTGCGCAGCACCCATTCCAACCGGGACATATGGAAGGCGGAATACGCCACTTTTTCGACCATGAAATGCGCCGGCTGCAGTTCATCGACCAGCGCCTGGCCCCAGGACCCCGGGGCAAAGTCGCCCGCCGCGAGAAACGGCCGCAGACGCCGCAGATGCGGGTCCATCATCGGCTGCCCATCCCGCCCCGGTACCAGAGTGAAATGCGTCGAAATCACACAGCCGCCGGCCGCGGTCAGCGCCCGGGCATAGGGCAACAGCCGCGCCGGCAGGGCGGCGATATGGGTGTTCGACAGCCCGGCCCGGCCGTAGGCGCCCTTGGGATGCAGAAAGTCGTTCTGCAGGTCGCAGAGCAGCAGCGCCGTCTGGCTGGGGGGGATGGTCTCCTCGGTCATGCGGCGCGCTCCAGGATGATATTGCCGAGATCATCGACCCGCGCGACCAGGCCCGGGTTCACCACCACCGTCGCATCGGGCTGTTCCAGGATGGCGGGGCCGGGAACCGAGGCGCCGACCGGCAGGTCGAGGCGCGACCAGATCGCCGTCTCCTGCCAGCGCCCGCCGAACCAGGCGGGGCGGGTGCCGCGCGCGGCGGTATCCAGGCTGCCACCGACCGGCGCCAGGGCCGACAGGTCAAAGGGCGGGCGGCGGCCGATGGCGGCGGTGCGAAGTGTGACGATCCGCACCGGAATCCCCGGCAGCAGGCGGGAGAAGACGCGGCCATAGGCGGCTTCGAAAGCCTGGCGCACCAGCGCCTCGGTCACCGCCTGGCCGAGTGCCACCGGCAACGGCACCGCGACCGTATGGGTCTGGCCGGCGTAATGCATGTCGAGTTCGTAGACGACATCGATGCCGGTCACGGGAATGCCCGCGGCTTCGGCGGTCGCATGGGCCCCCTGCCCTTCCTCCAGCAGTCGCGCCGACAGCGCTTCGGCATCCAGCCCATCCAGGTTCAGGTTCAGCGTCCGCACCCGGTCGTGCCGCACATCGGCGATGATGCAGCCGAGTGCGGAGGTCACACCCGGAAAGCGCGGCACCAGGGCTGCCGCCAGGCCGCATTCCAGCATCAGCGCCCCGGCATGCAGCGCACCGCCACCACCGAAAGGCAGTAGGGCAAAGGCATTGGGGTCATGCCCGCGTTCGATGGACACCAGCCGGATGGCGCCGGCCATCTTGGCATCGGCGACGCGCACGATGGCCTCGGCCGCGGCCATGGCATCCAGCCCCAGCGGATTGCCCACATGCGCCGCGATGGCGGCCCGCGCCGCGGCCACATCCAGCCGCGCCAAGGCGCCGCCGATCGGGCGGTCGGCATTGATGCGACCAAGCACGATATTCGCATCCGTCAGCGTCGGCCTGGTGCCACCCTGGCCATAGGCAACGGGGCCTGGGCGCGACCCGGCACTCTCCGGCCCCACCTGCAACAAGCCGCCCGCATCGACCGAGGCGATGGACCCGCCCCCCGCGCCGATGGTGGTGATTTCGATCATCGGGTTGCGGATCACCAGGCCGAAGTCGATCGTCGCCTGGGCCGCCAGCGCCATCTGCCCATCGACCACCAGCGAGACATCGAAAGAGGTGCCGCCAAGATCCCCGGTGAT
>JBBQHE010000054.1:0-21683 GCA_038323655.1 Acetobacterales bacterium
CTGAAACCAGGGATGCGCCGACCGCGTTGTCCCGCCATCGGAGATCTTTTCGCCATGCGCCGTCTGCTGCTTGCCCTTGTTCTGCTGTCGCCGCTGCCTGCCAGCGCCCAGGAAACCCGCGAGATCGGTTCGGTCGCCACCGCCTGGACCAACCTTGGCCTGACCCGCAGCCATCGGGTGGTCGTGGAACGCTTCGACGATCCGCGGGTCACCGGCGTCTCCTGCTACATCAGCCAGGCCCGCACGGGCGGGATCTCGGGCATGGTGGGCCTGGCCGAGGATCCCGCCCGCTTCGCCCTGACCTGCACCGTGACCGGCGATGTGCAGGTCGCGGCCAACGCCCGGCGCGGCGAACGCGGCGAGCTGGTCTATGAGAGCAACACCAGCCTGTTTTTCAAGGAAACCCGCGTGCAGCGCTTCCTGGATGAGGAACGCCGCGTGGTCGTGTACCTCGCCTGGAGCACCCGGCTGGTCGATGGCAGCCCCTTCAACGCGGTGGCAGTGGTGCCGTATCGTTGAGAGACTAAGGTGACGGCATGCGGATTGCCCTGCTTGCCGACATCCATGCCAACCTGGAGGCGCTGGACGCCTGCCTGGCCCATGCCGCGGCGCAGAGGGTCGAACGGCTGGTCTTCCTCGGCGACCTGGTCGGCTATGGCGCCGACCCCGTGGCCGTGCTGGACCGCATCCGGCCGCTGCTGGACGCGGGCGCCCTGGCGCTGCGCGGCAACCATGACGAGGCTGCGCTGTTCGGCCCCACCGGCTTCAGTACCGACGCCGCCACCGCCGCACGCTGGACGGCGGCGCAGCTCGACGCCCCGGCGCGCGCGCTGCTCGAAGCCCTGCCGCTGACCATCAACGAGGACGACCGGCTCTACACCCACGCCGATGCCTCCAACCCCGCTGACTTCCGCTATGTCACCGACGAACGCTCCGCCCGCCGCAGCCTGGGTGGCACCGCCGCCCGGCTGACTTTTTGCGGGCATACGCATGACCCGATGCTGTTCGGGCTCGGCGCCGCCGACCGGCTGGCGCTGCATCGCCCGCCGGCCGATGTGCCGATGCCGCTGTTGCCCAGCCGGCGGTGGCTCGCGGTGATCGGGGCGGTCGGCCAACCGCGCGACGGCAACCCGGCCGCCTGCTACGGGCTGCTCGACACCACGGCCGCGACCTGCGCCTGGATGCGACTGCCCTATGACATCGCCAAGGCCGCCGCCAAGATCCGCGCCGCCGGCCTGCCGCCACGCCTGGCCGACCGGTTGTTCGAGGGGCTATGACCGACGCACCCACCATCGGCGGCTTCGTCCTCGGCGAAGAGATCCATCGCGGCGGCATGGCCAGCCTGCGCGCCGCGACACACCCCGACCATCCGGGGCCGATCCTTCTGAAGCTGCCGAAACTCGCCGGCGGCGAAGACCCCGCGGCGATCGTGGGCTTCGAGATGGAGCAGATGATCCTGCCCCGCCTGACCGGCCCGCACGTCCCGCGCTGCCATGGCATCGGCCACGACCCGATGCCCTTCATCGCGATGGAGCGGATCGAGGCCACCTCGCTGCTGCCTTTGCTGGAACGCCTGCCGCGCCCGATCGAAGAGGTGGTGGCGATCGCCGCCGCCGTCGCCGATGCGCTGGACAGCCTGCACCGGCAGGGGGTGGTGCACCTGGACATCAAGCCCTCCAACATCCTGCGCCGCGCCGATGGCCAGGTGGTGCTGGTCGATTTCGGCTTGTCGCATCACGCCGAACTGCCCGACCTGATGGCCGAGGAGTTTCGCCTGCCCTATGGCACCGCGCCCTACATGGCGCCCGAACAGATCATGGGCATCCGCGGCGACCCGGCGTCCGACCTCTTTGCCCTGGGCTGCCTGATGTATTTCTTCACGACGGGTCGCCGCCCCTTCGGCGATCCGCAACGGCTCAAGGGGCTGAAGCGCCGGCTGTGGTGGGACCCGGTGCCGCCACGGGCGCTTCGCCCCGACTGCCCCCCCTGGCTGCAGGAGACGATTCTGCGCTGCCTGGAGGTTGCGCCCGCGGCCCGCCACGGCAGCGCGGCCCAACTCGGCTTCGACCTGCGCCACCCCGCGCAGGTCGGGCTGACCCAGCGCGCCGAAAGATTGGCGCGCGACCCCTGGACGACGCGCCTGCGCCGCCGCTTCAACCCCGACCACCAGCCGCGGCTGGCCCGCAGCATCGCAGCCCCGCAGGAAGACGCGCCGATCATCGCAGTCGCCATCGACCTCGACGCCACGACGCCCGCCATGGCCGAGGCGCTGCGCAGCATGGTGCGCCAGGTGCTCGCGACCGTCCCCGGCGCGCGCGTTGCCTGCCTGAACGTGCTGCGGACCCGGTTGCTGCTGCCCGATGCCGAGACGGATGCCGGCGGTCACAACCGCCACCTGCAACGGCTGCTGGACCTGCGCCACTGGTCCACACCCCTGGCCCTGCCGGACCAGAGGCTGACGCATCACGTGCTGGAAGCGACCGGCCCGGCCGCGGCGTTGCTCGATTATGCCGCGCAGAACCGGGTGGACCACATCATCCTGGGTGCGCGCGCCGATGGGCTGGGCCGCCGGGTGCTTGGCAGCGTTTCGGCCGAAGTGGCGCGGGACGCGCCGTGTTCGGTCACGGTGGTGCGGGTGCGGTAAGCCCGGGGCCCGGCGCGGCTACCGCGGCCGCACCGCGCCCCAGGACGCGACCCAGGCCGTCAGGGCCGAGGCGGGCAGCGGCCGGCCGACAGCCCAGCCCTGTGCATGATCCACCCCCAGGGCCGCGACCGTGCGCCACAGCCGGCTGTCGGCCACGCCTTCGGCCGTGACGGTCATGCCGCGCCGGCGGGCGATGCGCACGATATTGCGGACCGCGGCCCGGGCGCGGTGGCTATGCGGCAGGGATTCGGTGAAATCGCGGTCGATCTTCACACCGTCGAACGGCAGGCCCATCAGCAGCAGGCGGCCATCGTCGAGCGACAGGTCGTCCAGCAGCACGCGATGCCCGGCCCGGCGCAGGCGCGTCAGGGCGCGGCGCAGGATCGGCATGTCGCGCACCGGCGTGGTTTCAGTCAGTTCCAGCATGAGGTCGCGCGGGGCGATGCCGGTGCCTGCCATGGCATGGGCCAGCCAGGCCACGGTGTCCTGTTCCAGCAGCACGGCCAGCGGCAGGTTGATCGACACGGGCTGGTGGAAGCCAGGGCGCAGTCCGGCCATTTCCAGCGCCGCCCGGCGCGCCACCACCATCGACAGCAATCGCCCGAGACCGCTGCGCTCGGCCAATGGCACGAAGGCATCGGGCGGCAGCGGGGTGGTCACGCGCTGCCAGCGGGCGAGGGCTTCCTGCAACATCGGCCGGCCGTCGCAGATGCGCACGATCGGCTGGTAGCGCAGCACGATCTCGCCCCGTTGCAGGCCGAGCAACAACTCCTTCGCATCCTCGGCCATGCCGCCGGCAAGCCGCTCCGAAAGGCGTGCGATGGCTGCGGCGATCGGTGCCTCCTGGGCAGGCGCGGTGTCGATCCCGGCGGGGACCGGCGTGCCGTCAGGCTGCACCAGCACGAGCAACCCGGGGGCGAAGGGGTCCGAGGCCAGGGCGTGCAGGGCTGGCCAGTCGGCCCCGGCCGCCCCTTTCTGCATCACCAGGCGCGGCGTGTTGCGGCCAGGCGCCATGACCCGGGCCATGGCTTCGCGCACGGTGGCGATGTCGCGCGGCGCTTCGGCGTGCAGGAGCCGGGCCGCCCCCTGGGTTGCAAGGCGCACGTGCTGGTCGCGCGCCAAAACCATCCAGGTCGCGGCCGGCAGCGGATGCGACGGGCTCGGGCCGGCACTCTGGGCACCGATCGATAATGCGGGTCGTCTCCGCTCGGACGGGGACGCAACTCGGCCGCGGGGCGGCATGGGGGAATCACCTAATTGACTCTAACAGGTTAGGCCAGCGACCCGCCTTCGGCTACCCTTTTGTCTCATTCTGCGTGCAAGTCGCAGGTAAAGCGAAGCCGCTCAGCCGCGGCTGATCAGCCAGGGCGCTTCGGCCCAGCGTTGCGCCAGGCTGGCACTGGCGGCGGCAATGTCGGCGGACCAGTCCGGGGGGCCGGCAAAGCGCGGCACAAAGCCGGCAGCCAGGCCGCGGGCGATGAATTCCGGATCGTCGACCGCTGCGCGCAGGGCCGTGGCCAGGCGGTCCCGTTGCCGGGCCGGAACCTCCAGCGGTAGCACGAAGCCGCGCTGGGACAGCGCCAGCAACGGCAGACCAAGCTCGGTCAGGGTCGGCACCTCGGGCAGCAGCGGGCAGCGCGTCTGGGAGGCAAGGGCCAGGGCGACAAGCCGGCCTTCGCGCAGATGCACCATCGCCTCGGGCAGGCTGATCGCCGCGGCGCTGACGTGGCCCGACATCGCCGCCTGTCGCGCCGCCGAACCGGACGGAAAGGCCAGTGTTCCGGTCGAAAGCCTGGCGCGCAGGGTTTCGCCCAGCAGCCCCGCCGCCGTGCCGGCCGGCGGCACGCCCAGGGTCGCGGTCTGGCCGAGCGCGCGGAAGGCCGCGAAATCGCCGATCGCGGCGGCCGCCACCAGCACGACCGGTTCTTCGGCCACGGCGGCCAGCCAATCCAGCCGGCGCAGCAGGGCGCCCTGGTTCTTTTCGATCGCGCGCGCCAGCAGCAGCGGGGCCGAGACCGCCCCCAGCATCCGCCCGTCGGGGGCGCTGTCGGCCAGCAGCCTGGCCGCGGCCAGCAGGCTGTCGCCACCATGCGCCTGCACGCCGACCGTGGCGCGCTGCAGGTGCCGCTCCAGATAGGGTGCAAAGCCACGGGCCCAGGTGTCGGCCACGCCGCCAGGCTGTCCGCCGACCAGCAGGGTCAGGCCGCGGGCGGGGCGGCCGCCGCCTTGGCCGGAGGAGGTCGCTTCGGGCGGCTGCGCCAGGCCCAGGGTCGGCAGCAGGGCGGCGGCGCCGCCGAACAGGGCCCGGCGCCGCATCAGCGTGTCTGCGCGGGGGCAGCACCCGGCTTGGGGGCGCCTGATTTGTTTTCAGGGGGCGCCTCGGTGCCGCGCCGCAGCCGGTTGTCGCCCAGGAACAGCAGGATGGGGGCTGCGATGAAGATGGAAGACGACGCCGAAATCACGATCCCGAACAGCATGACCCAGGCAAAGCCCGCCAGCGTATCGCCGCCGAACAGCGCCAGCGGCAACGCCGCCAGCAGCAGCGTCATCGAGGTGCCGAGCGTGCGGTTCAGCGTCTCGTTAATGCTGCGGTCGATCAATTCGCGCAGCGGCATGGTCTTGAATTTGCGCAAGTTCTCGCGCATGCGGTCATAGACCACGACCTTGTCATTGGCCGAAAAGCCGATGATCGTCAGGATCGCCGCGATGGTCGTCAGGTTGAACTCGATCCGCGTGACCGCCAGGAAGCCCACGACCTTGGTGGTATCGAGGATCAGCGTGGTGACCGCGCCGATCGCGAATTGCCATTCGAAGCGGAACCATATGTAGAGCAGCATGGCGCAGAGGCTGATGCCGAGCGCGATCATCCCGCCACGGAACAACTCGTCCGACACGCGGTTGCCCACCGCCTCCACGCGCAGGATGCGGACCCCGGGGACGACCTGTTCGATCCGGGCGCGGACCTGGTTCACCGCGGCCTGGGTCTGGCTCTCCTCGCCCGGGGCGGGCAGGCGCAGCAACAGGGTCGCAGCATCGCCGAACTGCTGCACGCCGACATCGCCGAAGGCCAGGCCCGACAGCCCGGCGCGGATCGCCGGCAGGTCGGCGGGGCCGGGGGTGCGGACCTCCATCGTGATGCCGCCCTTGAAGTCGATACCCTTTTCCAGCCCCGGCACGATGGCCAGGATCACCGAGGCGGTGGAGAGCACGGCCGACACCACCAGCCCCGCGACGCGGCCGCGCATGAACTGGATGGTGGTGCCATCGGGCACCAGGCGGAACAGCGGGCGGGCGAGGAAGCCGAACATGTGCGTTCTTTCAGAACCCTTGCATCAAACTGGCAGCACGCGCGGGCGGCGCCAGCGATACCAGAAGGAGACGATGAGGCGAACCAGCGTCGTCGCCGTCCACATCTGCACCACCGTGCCGATGGCGACCGTAACGGCAAAACCCTTCACCGGGCCTGAACCGAAGCCATAGAGGCAGGCCATGGCGATCAGGTTGGTGAGGTTGCTGTCCATGATCGTGCCGGAGGCCTTGGTGAAGCCGGTTTCCAGCGCGTTCAGCGGCGTGCGCCCGGCGGCGACCTCCTCACGGATGCGTTCGTTGATCAGGATGTTTGCGTCCAGCGCCGTGCCCAGCGTCAACACGACGCCGGCGATGCCGGGAAGGGTGAGGGTCGCCTCCAGCAGCGTCAGGCAGGCAAAGAGCAGCACGATGTTCACGAAAAGTGCCACACAGGCGAACCAGCCGAGCAGCCCATAGGCCAGGCCCATGTACAGGAAGACAAAGACCGTCCCCGCTGCCAGGGCGATCATCCCGGCCCGGATGGCATCGGCGCCGAGTTCCGGCCCGACCGTGCGTTCTTCCACCACGGTCAGCGGCGCCGGCAAGGCCCCGGCGCGCAGCAGGACCGACAGGTCGTTGGCGGTGCGGGCGTTGAACGACCCGCTGATCTGGCCCGAACCGCCGGTGATGGGCTCACGGATCACCGGGGCGGTGATCACCTTGTCGTCCAGCACGATGGCGAAGGGGCGGTTGACGTTGGCGCGCGTCACATCGGCGAAGCGGCGGGTCCCGACGCTGTCAAAAGTGAAGTTCACCACCCATTCGCCAGTCCGCCCATCCTGCCCGGCGCGGGCGTTGGACAGGTTCGCCCCATCCACTTCCACGCGGCGCCTGACGGCATAGCGCTGCGCGTCCCGGTCGCCGGCCAAAAACATCACCCCCGGCGGCGGGGCGGCGGCCGCGGTGTTCGCCGTCTCATCCAGCAGGTGGAAGGTCATGCGCGCGGTCTGGCCGAGCAACTGCTTGATGCGGTTGGGGTCCTCGACCCCCGGCAGCTGCACCAGGATGCGGTTCTGGCCCTGGCGCGCGACCAGGGATTCGGACACGCCTGTCTCGTCGATGCGGCGGCGGACGATTTCGATCGACTGTTCCACCGCGCCGGACGCCTTGGCCCGCAGCGATTGCTCGGTCAGCGTCGCGGTGATGGTGCCATCGGTGCCTGAGGTGACCTCGATATCCGGCGCGGTGGCGCCGCCGCCGAGTTGCACGGGATTGGCGAGATCCCGCATCGCCGTCATGGCGGCCGGGATCTGCGCCGTATCGCGCACGCGGAAGGAAATGCGCCGCCCCGCGGCGTCGGAGGCCAGGTTCACATAGCCGACATTGGCCGTGCGCAGCCGAGTGCGGGCGCCATCGGCCAGGCTCTCCAGCCGTTCCCGAACGACCGCATTCACATCGACTTCCAGCAGCAGGTAGGACCCGCCGCGCAGGTCGAGGCCGAGGTTCACCTGACGCACGGGCAGCCAGTCGGGCATCGCCGAGCGGGGCACGAGGTTGGGGATGCAGACCAGCAGCCCCAGGATGCAGACGGAAAGGATCGCGGCGATCTTCCACCGCGCAAAATACATCATGGACCGGTCAGGCTTTCCCACACGTCATCATCCGGGCTTGCCCCCGGCGACTTGCCGGCCGGAACATGGCCAAGTCGACCCCACGATGCAAGTTCGCGCCGCCGGGACGGTCCCCAGCCCGGGGACCGGGGGGTCGCCTGCCCGGGGGCCGGGGGGTCGCCTGCCCGCCTCAGCCCAGCGCCGCCTTCACCCGCGCCGGGGTAAAGGGCACCTCCGCCACGCGCCGGCCGGTCGCGGCATGGATGGCATTGGCGATGGCAGCCCCGGT
This sequence comes from Acetobacterales bacterium, assembly GCA_038323655.1. Lineage (GTDB taxonomy): Bacteria > Pseudomonadota > Alphaproteobacteria > Acetobacterales > Acetobacteraceae > Humitalea. The sequence continues at coordinate 7,832 of JBBQHE010000054.1, forward strand.
CGGCGCCTGGCTACCTTCGCCGACCCCGAGCGAGGGCAGGTCCGGCCGGTCGATCACCACGCTCTGGATCGGTGGCACCTTGGTGAAGGGGATGATCGGATAGGCGTCGTAGTCGTCGCTGACCATGCGGTTGGCGTTCCAGCGCCCTTCCTCCATCAGCGTCCAGGAGGTGGACTGCACCATGCCGCCCTCGATCTGGTTGGTGATGCCATCGGGGTTCACCGCCCGCCCGGCCTCGGTCGCGGCCCAGAGGCCGAGCACGCGAACCTCGCCGGTCGCGGTCTGCACGGCCACGCGGGCCACCACGGCGACATGGGCGTCGCTGTTCTTGTACTTGCTCAGGCCCACGCCCATGCCGACCATCTCGCCGGCGATGGGTTTTGCGGTCACCGGCGATGGCGTCCAGCCCGACAATTCCACCGCGCGCCGCAGAACCGCCGCCAGCCGCGGGTCGGTCAGATGCGCCAGGCGGTAGGCGACCGGGTCGCGCCCCGCCAGGGCCGCGCATTCGTCGATGAACATCTCGGCGACCAGCGCGTTGAAATAGCCGCCAAGGGTACGCAGGGCCGAGGTGCGCACCGGCATCGCGCTGTGAAAATGCGTCGTCACCGCCTGGTTCGGCACCGCGTAGATCGGCACGGCGTTGCGCGCCGCGGCGCCATTGGGCAGCGGCAGGTCCGTGGCCGGCGGTGCCTCCACCGGACTCTCCAGGTACCAGGCCGAGCGCAGGTTGCAGCCGGTCGCCCCGCCCGGACGGGTGGAATGGGGAAACGACCAGACGTCATGCGACCAGGCGCCGAGCGCGCCATCGGCCGCCAGCCCGGCCTGCATCCGCACCACCATGGCCGAGGACCAGGGCTCCCAGGCCATCTCCTCCTCGTGGGTCCAGTGTACGCGCACGGTGCGGCCGGGCACGGCGCGGGCCAGCAGGGCGGCATCAAGCGCCACGTCATCGGCCCCGTTGTGGCCGTAGCAGCCGCTGCCCTGGGCGTGGATGACGTGCACGCGGTCCAGTGGCACGCGCAAGCCGCGCGCCATGTCGCCGCGCAAGGGAAAAGGCCCCTGGGCATGCGACCAGACCGTCACCGCATCGCCCTGCCACACCGCCAGCGCGCAGGAGGCCCCGATCGAGGCATGCGCCTGGAAGCCGCGGCGGTATTCGGCGCGATGGGTGCGGGCGACGGCCGGGGCCGCGCCCTCGGTCCGGTGGATGGTCGTGTTCAGCGCCGGCTGGTTCAGCAGGTGGTCGAAGACATCGCGCCCGGCAAACAACGCCGCCCCGTCGCGCCAGCGTGCCGTGCGGCTGATCTGGCGGGCCGCGTCATTGGCTTGTTCCTCACGCCGCGCAATGACGCCGACGAAGGAGCCGTCGCGCACGACCTCGATCACCCCCGGCAGGGATTTGGCCCAAGCCATATCGAGCGATTCCAGCCGCGCGGCGTAGCCGGGCGGGCGGGCGACGGCGCCGAAGACCATGCCATCGGGCCGCATGTCGTGGATGAAGACCTGTTGGCCGAACACCTTGGCCGGCAGGTCGGTGCGCGGCAGCGAGGTGCCGATCACGGTCTGCCGCGCCACCGGCTTGCGCGCCACGGTGCCATCGACCGCGCGGGTGAGCGACACACGGCCCGCAGCCTCGGCATAGGTCATGCGCTGGCCAGAGCCCGTGATGACCCCGTCTGCCACGCTCAGCCCGGCCGCGGGCACACCCCAGGCGGTGGCGGCGACGCCGATCAGCGTCGCGCGCACATCGGCGCAGGCCACACCCAGGGCTTCGCCGCCGAACTTGATCGACTGCGAACCGGCGGTGACACCCTCATCGGCGGTTTCGGCCGTGTCGCCGGAAATCAGCGTCAGGCTGTCCGGTGCCACATCCAATTCATCGGCGGCGATCTGGCGCATCGCGGTCAGCACGCCCTGGCCGAGTTCGACCCGGCCGGTCAGCACGGTGATGCGCCCATCGGGCGCGATCCGTACCCAGGCCTGCAGGCGCGGATTGGCACGGATCATTGGCGGCACGGGGCGCGCCGGTTGGGCGAGGGTCACGCCCCACTGGAAACCGATGGCGATGCCGGCGGCAGACAGGCCGAGGGCGCGGCGGGAGAGTTTCGTCATGGCTGTCACACCCCCTGCCGGGCTGCGCGCAGCACCGCCCGCACCACACGCGGCTGCGTGCCGCAGCGGCAGAGATTGTTGTCCATGCCCTCGATCACCTCGGCTTCCGTCACCGAGGGCTTGCCCGCGATCAGCGCCGCGGCATGCATGATCATGCCGCTGGTGCAGTAGCCGCATTGCGCCGCCTGTTCCTGCAGGAAAGCCGTCTGCAAGGGATGCGGGCGCTCGGGCGTGCCGAGGCCCTCCAGCGTGGTCACCGCCGCGGGTGCCACCGCATCGCCGACGCGCAGCTGGCAGGACCGCACGGCCAGGCCATCGACCAGCACCGTGCAGGCGCCGCACTGGCCGCGGGCGCAGCCGAGTTTTGCGCCGTTCAGCGAAAGATCGTTGCGGAGGATGTAGATCAATGGCGTGTCCGGCGCGACATCGACCTCGGCCACATGGCCGTTCACCTGCAAACGCAGCATGGACCGTCTCCCGTTTTCATTGTGACAAAGGGTGTCGGAAATCGTTTGCGGCGGGAAGGGGCTTTTCAGCCGTCGCGGATGAAATCGGCGATAAGAACCTCACGCGTCGCCTGCACCCGCGCCAGGGCCAGCGCCTTGGCCCATTGCGCGAAACCGCGGGCCAGGCGGTGGGGATCGACCGCGCCGAGGGGCACGGCCTCCCACGCAGCCATTTCGCCGGCGATGGTGCGGCGCCAGCGGCGCGTTTGCACCGCGACATCGATGCCGGGGTTGCGCGCCGCGACCGCCGCGACACCGCGCTCGAGGTCGGCGATGGCGGCCTGCCGGCCGGCGCTGACGGCCCCCACCTGGGCGCGCAGCAGCGTGGGGCTGGATGCGATCTGCCGCCGCCCCGCCGTGACCGAGCCGTTCGCCAGTCTCGGCAAATTCTACGCGACCGTGACCACGGCCGCGTTCAACGCCTTTGTCGCGCGTGAGATCGAACAATGGCGGCCCATGATCGTTGCCGCAGATGCGGTCGGCCGGGGCTGAACCGGCGGTTCAGCCGAGCGGTAGCCGCCAGGCCGCCGGCACATGGCGGAACGGCAGCGACGCCAAGTCGAGGCTGGCCGGTCCGGGGAAATCCGCCTCGATGATCGCCGCGCAGAGCGGGGCGAAGGCGGCACGAAAGTGGTTCTTGCCCTTGTCGGCGAGCAGCCGCACGGCCGACAGGTCGATGCCGTGCAGCGCGAAGAAGCCCGGGTCCACCGCTGCTTCCTTGATGCTGGTCACGACCACGCGCAGCCGCCCGGCGCGCAGCACGGCGGTCTGCCCGAGGTTGACCGGGCTGCCGCATTCCATTGGCCCGGCGTTGACGAAACGGCCGTCGGTCAGTGCCTCGACCGTCCCGGTGAATGGCACCGGTGGGCCGAAGTCGGCGGTCACACGCCCGCCGAGCGACCGGCAGAAACGCCCGCCGAGCCCGGCGTTCTGCGCGGCCACCACGGCATCGGGGTCGTGCAGGAAGGCCAGCACCGTCTCGACCGGCGGCCCCGCGGCCAGCAGCAGCGCGAGCAGCCCGGGCGTGTCGGCAATGCCGCCCGACAGCGGATTGTCCGCGGGGTCGAGCAGCGCCACCAGCCCAGGGGGCGCCGCCAGCGCCGCGGCCAACGCGGCCTCGGGCCCGGGCAGCGTCACGGCAAAGCGGGGCAGGCGTTCGGCAAGCGCCTGGCGCAGGGTGGCGGCGGCGGCTTCGGCGGCGCCGACGGTATCGGCAAAAACCATGGCGGACGGGCCGGCGTGCGGGCTGTCGCCCCAGGCGAAGCCGCCGAACAGGCTGGCATCCCGCACCGGCCCGGTTTCCAGGGCGGCGGCCAGGGCCCAGGCCTCGGCCATCGGCCCGGCTTCATGCCGCATATGGAAGGAATGCAGCACCCGCGGCAGTTTCAGCAACGCGCCACGCAGCGGGGCGGCACCGCCCATGGCCCGTTCCAGCAGGGCCAGCGCCCGCCGTGCCGTGGCATCCATGTCGGTATGCGGATAGGTGCGATAGACGCTGGCACCGTCCAGCAGGGCTGCGATCTCGGGCGCCATATTGGCATGCATGTCGAAGGAGGCGGTGACCGGCACCCTTGGCCCGACCGCGGCCCGGACGCTGCGGATCAGCGTCAGGTCGGCCGAAGGGTTGGCGGTCGTGACGCATGCGCCGTGCAGCGACAGATACACGCCATCGGGCCGGGCGGCGCGCAGGCCCGCGGTAACCTCGTCAAGCCAGGTCTCGAACAGCGCCTGGTCCATCGGCCCGCCAGGCTGGGCCGCAGCGCACCGCAGCACCGTGGCGCGCCAATCGGGCCGGGCGGCAAGCCAGGCTTCAGCCGCGCCGAGTTCGGTCGCCGCTCCCGCCTGGGCGGCCAAGGCGGCGTCCCCGCTGGTCCATTCGCGCGCATGAAATTCGGCCGGCCCCGTGGGGGTGGGGGTGAAGGAATTGCCTTCGAACCAAAGCCTGGCGATCGCTATATGCGGCATCTCTTTGCTCTACCTGAGGACGGTGGCGGCGCGTAACCTGCCCGAGCCGGAAAGAGGATACGAGGATACGCTCATGCAGAGACGCCACATGATCGCAGCCGGTCTGGCCACGGCTGTCACGCCCGCCGCGGCCCAGACACCGCTGCTGCTGCATACCGCCGGACCCGGCAGCGCCTTCCTGCCCTACGGCACCGGGGTCGCGGCCTACCTTACGCGGGCCGGAGTCCCGGTCGAGGTACGGCAGAGCACCGGCAGCCTGCAGAACCTGACCCGCGTCGAGGACGACCCCAACAGCCTGGGCACGGCTTTCCTGGGCAGCGTCGCCGATGCGCTGGCCGGCACCGCCGCGGCGGGCGGGCGGCGGCATATGCGCCTGGCAGCCCTTTTCCCGATGTACGAGACCTCGTTCCAGGTCGCGGCCCTGCGCGCCTCGGGGCTGGCCAGCTTCGCGCAGTTGGCGGGCAAGCGCGTCGGCGTCGGCCCGGCCCGCGGCCCGGCCGAGATCTTCTTCCGGGCCGCGGCCGAAACCGCCGGGGTGGTCCCGGCCGAAATCGTCGGCGGTGACCCTGCGGCGCTGGCGGCGGACGTTGTCGCCGGGCGGCTGGATGCGCTGTGGCAGGGGGCGATCGTGCCGATCCCGTCGCTGGTGGCGGTGACGACCGGGGCCGATGCGGTCGTCTTCGGCCTGCTGCCGGAGACGGTGGCGGCGGTCACCAGCCGCCTGCCCTACCTGTCGCCCAGCACCGTGCCGGCCGGGACCTATCGCGGCCAGACAGCCCCGATCGCCACCTTTGCCGCCTGGAATTTTGTGGTCGCCAACCGGGACCTGCCCGACGCCACCGCCTATGCCTTGACCCGCGCCGTCCTGGCCGCGACCGACCCTGCCGCGCAGATGCACCCGATGGCAGCAGCGACGCTGGGGCGGAATGCCGCGACAAACCGCATCCTGCCTTTCCATCCGGCAGCGGCGCGTGCCTATGCCGAGGCGGGTATCGCGCTGCCCTGACTTCCCCCGGTTGCGGCCCCGGCCGGGCAGCCCCATTAAATTCGGGTGACCTGATGGGACCGCCCATGCCGCCGCGCAGCCTTGCCGAATTGGAAGCCGATGTCGCGCGTGACCTTGGGCTGACCGCCCATCCCCGCGCGCCCTGGCTGGTGCCCAAGACCTGCGGCGGCCAGCCGGTGCTGGATTGCCTGATCATCGGCGCCGGGCAATGCGGCGTGGCCGCGGCCTTCGCGCTGAAACGCGACCGGGTGGACAATATCCTGGTGATCGACCGCGCCGATTTCGGGCGCGAGGGTCCCTGGGTTACCTATGGCCGGATGCATACGCTGCGGTCGTGGAAGGACCAGACCGGACCGGACCTGCGCATCCCCTCCCTCACCTACCAGGCCTGGCATGAGGCCCAATGGGGGGCCGCGCACTTCGACGCCCTGCGCTGGATCGGCAAGCACGAATGGAACGACTACCTGCTCTGGGTGCGGCGGGTGACGGGGGTGCCGGTGCGCAATGGCGTCTCGGCCGGGCCCACCGCGCCCTGTCGGACCGATGACGGCCTGGCCTGCCTGTCGGTGCAGACCTCGGACGGGGTGATGCTGGCCCGCAAGGTGATCCTGGCGACGGGGCAGGAAGGCGCCGGGCGCTGGTGGATGCCCGACTTCGTCGAGGCCCTGCCGCCGCCCCTGCGCAACCATGCCGCCGATGACATCGACTTCGCTGCGCTGCGCGGGCGGCGCGTCGCGGTGCTGGGCGCCGGGGCCTCGGCCTTCGACAATGCGGCGACGGCGCTGGAGGCGGGCGCGGCCGAGGTCCATCTGTTCTGCCGCAGGGCCGAGCCCATGGTGATCCAGCCCTATCGCTGGCTGACCTTTGCCGGGTTCCTGCGGCACATGCATGAGATGGACGACGCCTGGCGTTGGCGTTTCATGAGCAAGATCCTGGGGCTGCGCGAGGGCTTTCCGGCCGACACCTATGCGCGTGTTTTGAAGTTCGCGAATTTCACCATGCATGTCGGCCGACCCTGGACCGGTGCGCGGGCCGCAAGTCACGGCGTGGTGCTGGAAACCCCGCGCGGGGAGTTTGCCGCCGATCACGTGATCTGCGGCACCGGCGCGCTGATGGAGGCCGCGGCCGTGCCGATGCTGGCGGGCTGTGCCGACAACATCGCCACCTGGGCCGACCGCTACACCCCGCCGCCCGAGGAAGCGCATGCGCGCATCGGGCGCTTCCCCTACCTCGACGCCGGCTATGCTTTTACGGAAAAGCGGCCGGGCGAGACCCCCTGGATCGCGGATATCCATCTGTTCGGGATTGGCACCAGCCTGTCCTTCGGGCCTGCGGGATCGTCGATCAACGCCATGGCGATCGCCGTGCCGCGGCTGGCGGCCGCGATCACGCGCGGGCTTTTTGCGGGCGACCTGCCGCGTCTGTGGGATGAGTTGAACACCTATGACCTGAAGCAGGTGGAGCTGGACCCGAGCCGGATCGCGGCGGAGTAGCCGTTCACCCCCGCGCAAAGGTATCGCAGGCCTCCGGCCGGCCTTCGCCGAGGCCCCGCTTGAACCAGCCGACCCGCTGCGCACTGCTGCCATGGGTGAAGGTCTCGGGGCTGACGCGGCCCTGGGCGCGACCTTGCAGCCGGTCGTCGCCGACGGCGGCGGCGGCGTTCATGCCTTCCTCGATGTCGCCGTCCTCCAGGATCTGCCGGGCGGCCTGGGCGCGGTTGGCCCAGACGCCGGCGTAGCAATCGGCCTGCAATTCGATCCGGACCTGGGTCGCATTGTCCTGCGCGCCGGGCCGCAGCGTGCCGAGCAGGTTCTGCACGTGATGCCCGACCTCATGGGAGACGATATAGGCCGCGGCGAAATCGCCCTGCGCACCCAGGCGGCGCTGCAGGTCGGCCATGAACTCCAGGTCGATATAGACCCGGGAATCATTGGGGCAGTAGAACGGCCCCATCTGCGCCTGGGCAGCGCCGCAGCCGGATTGGGTGGCGCCGCTGAACAGCACCAGCGTCGGTGGTTCATAGCGACGCTGGATGCGGGCGAATTCAGCGGTCCAGACCTGCTCCGTCTCGGCCAGCACGCGGGCGATGAACTGCCGCCCCTGGTCGTGAGCCGCGGGATTGGTGCGCGACGCCTGGCCTTGGAGCTGCGGATCGCCCTGCAATAGGGCGGTCGGGTCCACCCCCAGCAGCAGCGAGACGACCACCAGGATCACGCCCCCGATGCCGCCGATCGCCACGCGCCGACCGCCACCGCCGCCGCGCCGGTCCTCGACATCGGAACTTTCCGGCCCGTCCAGACGCATGACCTGTCCCCCTGCTTGCGGGTGATCAACGCGCCGGGGGGCGCAACGTTGCGCCGCCGGCGCGCCATTGGTTCGCCCGCTGGTTTTGCGCCGCGGCCTCTGCCGACGCGGCCACCCAGCCGAAGCACAGCGCCTCCTCCACCACCTCGCCATAGGCCAGGCAGCGCGGATCGCCCGCCTTCCAGGTTACCAGCCAGATGCTGGTGGCCTCTGTGTGGTGCGCCACAAGCCACGCACGCCACGCAGCCCGGCTGGCGACTTCGACCTGGGGGAAATCGCGCATCAGCGCCCCAGCAGCAAACCCGCCAGCGGCGCCGACAGGCCAATGCTGGCCCGGCCCTTCGGCGGCGCCAGCGATCCCGCGCCCGGCTTGGGCAAGGCCAAGCCCACCAGCATCTCCGCCAGCCGCACCGCGCAGACAATGCCATCCAGCAGCGGCACCGCCGCCCGGCCCTGCAGCAGCGGCGCCATGCCGGCCATGGCCGCACCCCCCAGCACCACCGCATCCGCCCCGGCCGCGACCAGCCGCCCGATCGCGCCCAGTACCTTGGCCTGCACGCCCTCGGGGTCCGCCAGAGTTTCCTGCGGCGTCGCGTCCAGCCCCTCCAGCCCCGAGAGCCGTGAGGCCAGCCCGTGCTGGCCGATGCGTTCGCGATAGGTCTCGACCCCGCCATAGGTGACCAGGCCGAAGCGGGCACCCACCAGGCAGGCGGAAAAGCAGGCGGCCTCGGTCATGCCGACCACCGGGCAGGGCATCAGTTGGCGGGCGGCTTCCAGCGCGGTGTCGTGGCTGACGGCCAACACCACGGCATCGACGGTGCCGGCGTGTTCCGCCAGGCGTTCCAGCAGCGCGTGGCCGGCGATGATGTTTTCCGCCCGGGTGCTGATCACCGCGGGGCCGAAGCGCGGGGTGACAGGGATGATCTCGGTTCCCGGCGACGCCGCCCCGCGCGCGGCGGCGGCGCAGAGATCGGTGATCCCCTGGGTCGTATTGGCATTGGCGACCAGGATGCGCATCACGCCGACATCCAGGGCGCGGCATCGAAGCCATTGGCGAGCACGCCGGATGGACGGATGAAGTCATAGGGACCGCGCGGCAAAAACCGGCCCGAGCCCGGCTCGGCCTGAACCTTGCCATCGCGCATCACGACCTCGCCCCGCCGCAGCGTCGCGACCGGCCATCCGGTGACCGCAAGGCCTTCGTAGGGCGAATAGTCGATGGCATGCCCCATCATCGCATTGTCCAGCACGCGCTGGGCCTTCGGGTCCCAGAGCACCAGATCGGCATCCGACCCCGGCAGGATCGCGCCCTTTCGCGGATAGAGCCCCATCAGCCGTGCTGCATTGGCCGAGGTCAGGTTCACGAACTCATCCAGCCCGATGCGGCCCTTTGCCACACCTTCGGAAAACAGGATCGGCAGGCGCGCGGCCAGGCCCGGGATGCCGTTCGGAATGTCGCGAAACGCCGCGTCGCGCCCGTTCATCGCCTTGCCGCGGTCGCCACCGTACGAAAAGCCGCAATGGTCGGAGGAGACGACATCCAGCACCCCGCGCCGGATCATCTCCCACACCCGGCCCTGTTCGGCGGTATCGCGCGGGCTGGGGCTGCACATGAACTTGGCACCCTCGAACCCCGGGCGGTCCATGTCGGCGGCGGTCAGGGCCAGGTATTGCGGGCAGGTCTCGCCCCAGACTTTTACGCCACGCGCCTGGGCGCGGGCGATTTCCTCGGCCGCCTCGGCGCAGGAGACGTGGAAGACCTGGATCGGCTGGTCCACGAGTTCCGCCAGCGCGATGGCGCGATGCGTGGCCTCGCGCTCCACCACCGGCGGGCGCGACCAGGCGTGGTATTTTGGCGCCGTCAGCCCGGCATCGAGCAGCGCCTGCGTGCGCCAGCCGATCGCGTCGTAATTCTCGCAATGCACCGTCACCAGGCAGCCGTTCCTCCGGGCCGCCAGCAGGACTTTCAGATATTCGGCATCCGTCAGGTGCAGCGGTTCGTAGGTCAGGAACACCTTCAGGCTGCGTATGCCGGAAGCGACCAGCCCCGGGATTTCCGCGAGCACCGCATCGGTCGGATCGGCGATGATCTGGTGGAAGGCGTAGTCGAGCATGGAGGACTTCGCCTGGCCCATCGCATCGGCGACATGCGGCGCCAGCGAAGCACCCTTGAACTGCGGGATGAAGGTGACGACCGAGGTCGTGCCGCCGAGAAACGCCGTCTGGCTGGCCGTGACGAAACTTTCCTCATGCCGCGTGCCGTTCGATTCCGCCTGGGCGATGTGGCAGTGGCTGTCCACGCCGCCCGGGATGACCAGCAAGCCGCCCGCATCGATCACCTGGTCTGCGTCGGTGATGCGCTCGGCCAGCGCCGCGACGCGGCCATCCAGAATGCCGATGTCGCAGGCGATGCTGCCATGGCCGGTCGCGACGGTACCGCCGCGGATCGCGAGGTCGTAGGTTGCCATGAGATGCTCCGCTGTTGTGCGTCGCATCCTCCCGCGCGGCGCGACACCGGGCAAGACGGGTTGAACCCGGGGGCCGGTTGCGCGAGGCTGCCGGCAACGGAGGAAACCCAACATGGACACCACACGCAGGGCTGCGGCCCTGGCCGCCATCATCGGCGCCGCGAGTGCGGCCCAGGCCCAGGCCCAGGCCCAAGCCCAGGCCCAAGCCCAAGCCCAGGCCCAGCCGGCGCCGGCGCCGGCCGCCGTCACCCTCGACCGCTGGGGGTCCTTCCACGTCGGTGGGCGGGAGGTCGTGATCAGCGGCCAGCCGATCCGCGAAGTGCTGTTCACCCCGGGCGGCGTGCCGGCCCGCGTCGATCCCAACGGCACCTACCTCATGGGCGGCATGTATGCGCAATACATGATCCCGACGCCGCTGCGCGGCCAGGCGCCGATGTTGATGTGGCACGGCGGCGGGCTGACGGGCGTCACCTGGGAAACCACCCCCGACGGGCGCGAAGGCTGGCAAAACTTCTTCCTGCGCCGCGGCTGGGCGACCTATGTCAGCGACGCGGTCGAACGTGGTCGCGCGGGCTGGACCATGATCCCGGAACAGACGGGTGGAACGCCCGTGCTGCTGACGGTGGACAACCCCTATGAACGCTTCCGCATCGGCGATGGGCCGGGGTCCTTCCAGCGCGGCACCACCTATCCCGGCAGCCAATTCCCGGCCGACCGTGCCTCCTACCTCAACTTCGTCAAGCAGAACGTGCCGCGCTTCACCACCACCGATGTGCTGACGCAGGAAGCCTACGGCGCACTGCTGGACCGCGTCGGGCCCTCGGTCGTCGTCGCGCACAGCCAGGCCGGGCTGTTCGGCTGGCGCGCGGCGCAGGACAAGCCGGACAAGGTGCGCGCGTTGGTGCTGGTCGAACCCGCGGCAATCGGCGACCCGGCGCGCGTCGCGGCGCTGAAGGACGTGCCGGTGCTGATGGTCTATGGCGATTTCATCGCCCAGGACTCGCGCTGGCCGACCATCCGCGGCAATGGCGTGCGCTTCGCCGAGGCGGTGCGCGCCGCCGGCGGCAGCGTGGACCTCATCGACCTGCCCGAACGCGGCATACGCGGCAACAGCCACATGGTGATGATGGACAAGAACAGCGACACGGTGGCGGCGGTCGTGCAGGACTGGCTGGTGGGCAAGGGGCTGTGGCGCTGAAGCGCCGGGCCGGCCCCTAGAACGGCATCGCACCGGCGCGCAGGATCGCGCGCGTGGTCGTGGCTTCGTTGCGCGGTTCGGGGCGCGGCATCGCTGGCCTCTCCATCCGGCCCCAGCCGGCAGCCTCCGCGACCACGCCGTCTTCCATCACCACACGCCCGCGCACGATGGTCGCGACCGGCAGGCCGATCGTCTGCATCCCGTCATAGGGCGTGAAGCGGCTGCGTTCGCTGTGCAGGTGTCCGGCCCGGATGGTGGCCGTCGCCGCCAGGTCGATGATGGCGATATCGGCATCGGCACCCGGCTGGATCACGCCCTTGCGCGGATAAAGGCCGAAGGCCCGGGCCGGCGCGGCGCCGGCGCTGCGGACATATTCCTCCAGAGTGAAGCGCCCCTGGTTCACCAGCGTCAGCATCAGCCGCATCGAGGTCTCGACACCGGGGAAACCGCAGGCGTTGTCCCAGATCGAGGCATGGGCGATTTCCGCGACCGCATGCGGCGCGTGGTCGGTCGCGATGATGTCGATGACGCCTTCGCGCAATGCCGCCAGCAGCGGTTCGCGCTGCGCGCCTTCCCGGATCGGCGGGTTCAGGCGCGCGATGCCGGCCAAGGGGCCGGTCAGATCCTCGGCCGCCAGCAACAGGTATTGCGGGCAGGTTTCGACCGTGATCGGCACGCCGCGCGCCTTGGCGTCGCGGATATACGGGATCGAGCGCGCGCAGGATTCATGCACGATGTGGATGCGCGCCCCGGTCCATTCGGAGAGCACGATGCAGCGGTTCAGGCTTTCCAGCGCCACGATATCCGCCCGCGCGCACCAGTGGGCATAGGCGTCGTCGCGGCCGGCCGCCTGCATCCGCTTCTCGCGCCAGAACAGCATGGGCGAGTTTTCGGCATGGATCGAGCAGCGCAGCCCGAGCCGCGCCAGTTCCTCGAAGCCTTCCAGCACGGCGCCATCGTTCGGCGCTGGCAGGTTGCCGGTGGTGTTGCCGTAGAACAGCTTGAAGCCGATGACGCCCGCGGCGGCCAGATCGGGGATCGCATCCAGCGCGCGTTCGTCGAGCAGCCCGTACAGGCCGTAGTTCACCATCGCATCACGTTCGGCGGCGGTGCGCTTCTGCGCCAGCGCCTCCAGCGACCAGGTCGGCGGGTCGGTGTTCGGCATGTCGAAGACCGTGGTGACCCCGCCTGCCGCTGCGGCGCGCGTGCCGGTGCGCCAGTCTTCCTTGTGCGTCATGCCGGGTTCGCGGATATGCACATGCGTATCGATGGCACCGGGGATGACGAAGCGCCCCGTGGCGTCGATCACGCGCGCGGCGGCGACCGGCCCGCCGATATGGGCGATGATGCCGTCCTTGATGCCGACATCGGCGACAAATCGCCCCGTCTCGTTCACCACCGTGCCGCCGGCGATCAACAGGTCCATGTGGTGTTCCTCAAGGCAGGCGTTGCAGTGCGTCGTTCAGCATGGCGAAAAATCCTGGCGCGTCGAGCGTGTCCGCCACGCGGATGTTTGCCACGGCGGGGGTGCGGCCCCAGCGGTCGACGTGCGTGCGGCCGCGCGCGGCGCCATCGGAGGTATCCACCTGCACGGCCGCCGCCCGAAAACCGAACAGCGCCGGCGCGATGACGGCGGCGACAGCGCAGGGGTCGTGCAACGCGAAGCCCGCATGGCCAAAGCGGCGCGAGGCCGGGACCGCGCCCAGAATCGCCGCCGCAGCCCGGGTGCAGGCGCCCTGGCGCGGCAGCATGGCCAGCACCCCGGGTGTCACCAGCGCCTGGGCGGTCAGATCCAGCGTGACCAGCGTGACGGGCGCATCGACGTCGAGCAGTACAGCCAGGGCCTCGGGGTCCATCGCCGCATTGTATTCGGCCGAAGGGGTCCAGTTGCCCTCGCCCCAGGCGCCGGCCATGACGCTGATGCCACAAAGGCGCCCGGCCAATGCCGGTTCTGTCGCCAGCGCCAGGGCCAGGTTGGTCGGCGGGGCCAGGGCGATCGCCGTGATCGAACGCGGGGCCGCGGCGCGCAGCAGATCGCGGATGGCATCGGCAGCGATGCCGGGGGCCGCGGCCGGGCCTTCCGGCAGCACCACGCCGCCGAGCCCATCGGCGCCGTGCACGGCCGTCTCCGCGCGGTGGTGCCCACGCAGCGGCCGGTCGGCGCCCGCCACGACCGGCGCAGCACAGCCGGTCAGCCCCATCACCGCCCGCGCATTGGCCAGCGTCCGCGCCAGCGGCACATTGCCGCCGGACACGGTAACCAGCCGCACATCCAGCAAGGCTGCGGCCA
>JBBQHE010000055.1:0-20918 GCA_038323655.1 Acetobacterales bacterium
CCCCGCGGCCTTCCTCCTCGGACCTGGCCCGGCCGAGGCCAGCGGCGACGACCGGTCGCTGTTCCTGTTCGAACCGCCGCCCGGCCAGTCGCGTGCGGCGTTGATGGCGGCCCTGGTCGGGGCCGACCTGGCGCCCCGGCGCCTGGTCCTGGCCCCCCATGCCGCGCTGGTGGAGGTGGCGGGCTTTCTCGACCCCGACGACCCGCGCCTGGCCGCCCTGCCATTCCCCGGATTGCGCCATCTCGGCGCCTATGCCGTGCCCGGAGACGCGTGAGATGAGCCTGCAGCCCCGCCCCTCGATCCTGACGGTCGAACCCTATGTCGGTGGCGAGAGCAAACTGCCGGGCGTCAACCGCATCCTCAAACTCTCGTCCAACGAAGGCCCCTTCGGCCCGCCGCCGAAAGCCATCGAGGCGATGATGGCCGCGGCCCGCGACGCCCATCGCTACCCGGACGGTGGGGCAAAAGCCCTGCGCGAAGCCATCGGCCAAAAGTTCGGGCTGGATCCGGCGCGGATCATCTGCGGCAATGGCTCGGACGAACTGCTCTCGCTCCTTATCCTCGCCTATGGCGGGGAGGGCACCGAGTTGATCATGAGCGCCCATGGCTTCCTGATGTACGACATCACCGGCCGCTGGGCCGGCTGCCGGGTCATCAAGGTGCCGGAAATTGACCTCGGCGCCGATGTGGATGGCATCCTGCGCGCGGTCGGGCCGCGCACGCGTCTCGTGTTCCTGGCCAACCCCAACAACCCGACCGGCAGCATCCTGGCGCAGTCCGAGGTCGAGCGCCTGCGCGCCGGCCTGCCCGATGACGTGCTGCTGGTGCTGGACGCGGCCTATGCCGAATACGTCACCCGCCCCGACTACGACGCGGGCCAGAAGCTGGTGGACGCCACCACGAACACGGTCATGTGCCGCACCTTCAGCAAGGTGTTTGGCCTCGGCGGTGTTCGGCTCGGCTGGGCCTATGCGCCCGCCGGCATCGCCGATGTGATGAGCCGCGTGCGTGGGCCGTTCAATGTGAACGCCGCCGCCATGGCCGCCGGTATCGGCGCGCTGGCGGAAGATGGTTGGATCGAGAAGTCCGTCGCGCACAACAATGCCGAACGCGCCCGCGTCGGCGCGGCCCTGACCGCCGCCGGCTTCCACGTCTATCCGTCCGAGGGCAATTTCCTCCTGGTCGGCTTCGGCAGTCCCGAACGCGCGAAGGCCGCCGATGCGGGCCTCAAGGCGCGGGGCGCGATCGTGCGCGCCATGGGCTCCTACGGCCTGCCGCAGTGCCTGCGGATCAGCATCGGCCTCGCGGAGGAAAACACCGTGGTGATCGAGGCGCTGACCGCCTTCGCGCATGGCGGCTGAACCGGTTTTCCAGCGGCTCTGCCTGATCGGTGTCGGGCTGATCGGCTCCTCCATCGCGCGGCTGGCGCGCGAACGCGGGGATATCGCGGCGACCGTCGTCGTCTGCGCGCGCAGCGAGGCGACGCTGGCGCGCGTGCGCGAACTCGGCATCGCCGATGTGGTGGAGGCCGACCCCGCGCGCGCAGTGCAGGGCGCGGATGGCGTGATCCTCTGCGTGCCGGTCGGCGCCTATGCCGGGGTGATGGCGCGGATCGCGCCGCACCTGGCCCCGGGCTGCGTGCTGACCGATGTGGGCTCCACCAAGGGCTCGGTGCTGCGCGACCTCAAGCCCCTGCTGCCCGCCGGCGTGCACCTGGTGCCGGCGCATCCCATGGCGGGGACCGAGCATTCCGGCCCCGACGCCGGTTTCTCGACGCTGTTCCAGGGCCGCTACTGCATCCTGACGCCGGAGGAGGGGACCGACCCCGCGGCGGTCGCCCGCGTCCGCAGACTATGGGAACGCGCCGGCAGCATGATCGAGACGATGGATGCGGCGACGCATGACCGCGTCGTGGCCGTCGTGTCGCATCTGCCGCATCTGATCGCCTTCACCATCTGCGGTACGGCCGACGACCTGGCGCAGGAAACGCGCGAGGCGGTGCTGAAGTTCGCGGCCGGTGGCTTCCGCGACTTCACCCGCATCGCGTCGAGCGACGTCGCCATGTGGCGCGACGTGTTCCTCAACAACCGCGAGGCGCTGCTGGAAATGCTGGCCCGCTTCACCGAGGACAGCCAGGCCCTGGCCCGCGCCGTCCGTTATGGCGAGGCGGAGTTCATCGAGGACCGCATCCGCCGCGGACGGAAAATCCGGCGCAGCCTGATCGAGCGCAAGCAGGCGTAGACGCTGCGGCAGCGACTGGGCATCCTGCTCGCCAGCCCCGCACGACGCGGGCGGGGGTTGCGCCGTGGTGCAGATCGTCACGAAGACCGACCTCTACGACTTCGGCGATTCGCAGCGCCGGCGCGTGACCTGGGTCAGCGCCACCGGGCTGCGCACCGGCAACGCCACGACGCGACTTGTGGCAGCGCAGGCGCCGCAGCCCCTGTCGCAATATCCGCTGGGGTCCGATGCGCCGGGCTACCGGCTGGAACATACCGAACGCGGGCACATCATCGGGCTTCAGTTCGGCGGCCCGGAACATCCGGAAAACCTCGTCCCCATGTATTCGGACTTCAATGGCGGCGCGGGCGGCTGGGGGCAGTTGGAGCGCAAGATCAAGGCCTGGCTGGACGGCCCGGGCAACCGCCGGCTCGGCATGACCGTGTCGATCGGCTACCCCAGTTCCGAAACCGCCATCCCCAGCACCTTCGGCCTCAGCTTCGTGCCTGAAGGCAATGTCCCCATGCCGATGGATTTGTTCGGCGGCTTCCAGTTCCACGTCCACCCGCCGGCGCACCTGGCGTATGACGAGGTGGTGGAATCCGACCTGCTGCGCTTCGACATCCTGACCCGCGCGCAACGCCGGATGATGAACGAACGCTGGTTCGTCGAAACCTCGGGCCATGTCGTGATCCCGGGGAGTGGCCGCAGCCTGCGGTCGGGCGTGCAGGACATTCCAGTCGGCGTCGGTGCCGTGGCGCTCAACCTGTTCGACCTCAACGGGCGCGATGGGCTGTTCACCGCCTATCTCTGCCGGCCCTATGCGGTGCTGGACTATCTCTGGTTCACACAGCCCGAGGTGTTTACCGGCGCGCTGGGTTTCGCGCCGCCGGGCGTCTTCGACAACACGCAGAAGTTTAGCGGGGGCCAGATCAGCGCCATCCGCAAGACCAACATCATTGCCCACCTTGGCTACATGCTGTCAGACCTGTTCGAAGTGACGACGCACGAACAATATGCCGCGCTGTACATCGGCTCGACGGATGCCTCGGCGCAGGTCGATCACATCCAGGGCAAGGCGGGCGCCGGGTCAAACTGCTTCAGCAATGCGCGGCTGGTCAGCAAGCAGATGAACCTGGCGCTGAACCAGACCATCGTGAAGACCGCGGTCAATGCGACCTACGCCGACCGGGCGCGATGGCCCGGCTTCGCGGACCGTTTGAACCGGTTCTGGTCCGGGCTGTAGCGCCGGGGGCTAGGCTTCCCATAGCGTAAGCATTCCGTCACGCCGCCGTCGCGCGGCTGCAACACCCGCCCGCTAAGCCGCCTCGCATCAGGCGATGGGGGTGGGTTTGGGCGGCGTCGCAATCGAACAGGCGCACAAGACCTATGGTGCGGTCGCAGCGCTCAAGGGCGTGTCGCTCACCATCCATCCCGGCGAATTCCTGGCGCTCGTCGGCCCATCGGGCTGCGGCAAGACCACGCTGATGCGGGCCGTTGCGGGGCTGGAGCCGCTGGATTCCGGCCGCGTGCTGTTCGGCGCCGATGACGTGACCGCGCGGCGTGCCGCCGACCGCGATGTCGCCATGGTGTTCCAGAACTACGCGCTCTACCCGCATCTGACGGTGTTCCAGAACATCGCCGTGCCGCTGCTGATGCGGCGCCTGAATGGCTGGCAGCGCTTGCCGCTGATCGGCCCCCTGGTGAGCGGTGCGGCGCGGAAAAACATCGCGGCGGATGTGCAGGCTGCGGCGGAATCGCTCGCCATCGGCCATCTCCTCGCCCGCAAGCCGGGGCAGTTGTCGGGCGGGCAGCGCCAGCGCGTGGCGCTCGGCCGCGCCATCGTCCGCCGACCGCGGGTGTTCCTGATGGACGAGCCTCTGTCCAATCTCGATGCCTCGCTGCGGAACGAGACGCGGCGCGAATTGGTGGAACTGCATCGTCGCGTGGGCGCGGCCACCGTCTATGTCACCCACGACCAGTCCGAAGCCATGACCATGGCCGACCGGGTGGCCGTCATGATGGCTGGCGAAATCCTGCAGGTCGCGACGCCCGAGGCGATCTACGCCGACCCCGCCGACCTGCGCGTCGCGGCCTTTGTCGGCAGCCCGCGCATCAACTGCCTGCCCGCGGAAACCCGTGACGGCCGCGTCCATGTCGCGGCTTGGGACACGGGCCTCGTGGCCCCCGGCGCCACCACCTTCGCCGTGCGGCCCGAGGCGCTGTCCATCGCGTCCGATGGATTTCCGGTGCGGTTGGAACATATCGAATTCCTGGGCGAATCCTTGCTGCTGCACGCCCGGCACGAGCCGAGCGGTGCCCCTTTGGTCGCCAGGCTGGATCCGGCCGCGCGGCGTTCGCTGGAACGCGGCCAGGCACTGCATCTGCGCCCGCGCGACGGGCTGCTGTTCGGCGCCGAAGGGCAGCGCATCCGCGCGCGGGTTGCGGCACTTGTCTGACCTGACCCTGCCGCGCGCACGACGTGTCACGCATGGCGAGGCGCTGGCCGGCTGGCTGCTGACCGGCCCCGCGATCCTCGCCTTCCTGGCGATGCTGCTGGTGCCGACGCTGGCAGTCGTGGTGCTCGCCTTCACCGATTTCGAACTGGGCATGCCGGGTTTCCGCTGGGTGGGTCTCGGCAATTTCGCGGAACTGCTGACCGACCGGACTTTTGCGGCCTCGATCCGCAACACCGCGCTCTATGTCGCCATCGTCACCCCGGCCTCGATCCTCGCAGGGCTGGGCCTCGCGCTGCTGATCGAAAGCGGCTTGCGCGGAAGAATCCTGTTCCGGGCGATCTTCTTCCTGCCGGTGGTGTCGCTGATGGTGGCGATGGCGACCGCCTGGCAATACCTGCTGCACCCGACCATCGGGCCGGTGAATGCGGCGTTGCGGATGATCGGGCTGGCTGGCCCCAACTGGCTCGGCAGTTCGGATTGGGTGCTGGTCTCGCTGGGTGCGATCGGCGTCTGGGAAAACGCCGGCTTCAACATGGTGCTGGTGCTGGCCGGGCTGACCGCGATCCCGCGCGAGTTGTATGCCGCAGCCGAGGTGGACGGCGCGCGCGGCGCCTGGGCGCGCTTCCGCCTGGTCACCTGGCCGCTGCTCGGCCCCACCATGCTGCTGGTTACCACCATCACCACCATACGCAGCATACGCACCTTCGACACTGTCGCGACGCTGACCCAGGGCGGGCCGAACAAGGCGTCGGAGATGATCGTCTGGACCATCTACCAGGAAGGCTTCTCGTATCTCCGCATGGGCTACGCGGCGGCGTTGACCGTGGTCTTCCTGGTTGTCGTGCTGCTGGTGATGCTGGTGCAGACACGCATCATCGAAAAGCGGACGCACTATACATGAAGGCGATGCCGCGGCTGGTCCTGCTGTCGCTGCTCGCGCTACTGGTGCTGCTGCCCTACGTCTGGATGATTTCGGTCAGCCTGAAGCCGCGGTCGGAGGTGTTTGCCGCCACGCTGTCGCTGATTCCGCAGGACTGGGCGGCGGCGCAGAACTATGGCCGCGTGCTGCGGGAAATCCCGATCGGGCGGTATCTGCTGAACGGCGTGTTCGTCTGCGGCGCGATCCTGGCCTTCCAACTCGCCTTCGCCATTCCCGCCGGCTACGCCCTGGCCAAGCTGCGCTTTCACGGACGCGACGCACTCTTTGCCTTCGTCATGCTGGGGCTGCTGGTGCCGGCGCATGTGCCGGCCATCCCGCTCTATGTCGCGGCCGCCAATGCCGGTCTGCTGAACAGTTATACCGCACTGATCGCGCCCTTCACGATTTCGGTCTTCGGCATCTTCCTGTTCCGGCAATTCTTCCGCGCCATGCCGGATGAACTGCTGCAGGCCGGGCGCATCGACGGGATGAACGAGGCCTCGGTCGTGCTGCGCGTGGTGCTGCCGAACGCCTGGCCCGCGGCGACGGCGTTTTCCATCTTCTCGGTCGTGGCCCACTGGTCGGACCTGTTCTGGCCGCTGATCGTGGTGAACCAGGGCGACCTCTACACCCCGGCCCTCGGGGTGCTGTGGTTCCGCGCCGAGGAAGCGGGCGATGACTACGGCGCGCTGATGGCCGCCGCCGTGATGGTCACAGCCCCCCTCGTGTTCGCCTTCCTCCTCGCCCAGCGCCGCTTCATCGAAGGCATGACGATGAGCGGGCTGAAGGGCTGACCACCTCCCCCCCCCAACCACGCCGGAGACACCGCCATGAACGACCGCTTCGCCCCCACCCGCCGAATGCTGATGCTCAGCAGCGGCCTGCTCGCCGCCCCCACTACCGCGCGCGCGCAGACCGTCGCGATCACCGCGCATTATTCCATGCCGGCGATCTTCAAGGCCGCGCAGGACGCGGTGCTGGAGGCCTTCCACGCCAGCCAGTCCGAAGTCCGCGTCACCTACACCAACCCGACCCCGAATTATGAGGACGGGGCGCAGCAGCTGCTGCGGGGGGCGGCCACCAACCAACTGCCGGACGTGACCTTCCAGGGGCTGAACCGCATGCGGCTGTTTGCGGAACGCGGCATCACCCGCGACCTGCGGCCCTACCTTGCCGCCGAAGGCAACCCGGCCACCCTGGGCTATTCCCCGCCGATCCTGGCGATCGGCTTCCAGGGCGGCCAGCCGGCCGGCCTGCCCTTCGCCATGTCCAACCCCATCTCCTACTACAACGTCGATCTGTTCCGCCGCGCCGGGCTGAACCCCGACGCCTTCCCGACCACCTGGGACGGGGTGATCGAGGCCTCGAAGCGCATCAAGGCGCTGGGCGATGGCGTCGAGGGCATGTTCTACCGCTGGCCCGGCGACGACTGGATGTTCAGCGCGCTGCTCTTCGGCTTCGGCGGCAACATGCTAACGCCGGATGAGCGCGACGTCGCCTTCAACGGCGCCGAGGGCATGGGCGCGGTCCGCCTGCTCGACCGCATGGTCAAGGAAGGCGGCATGCCCAACTTCGCCGGCACCGCCGACCTGCAGGCCTTCGCCGCCGGCAAGCTGGGCATGATGTTCCGCACCACGGCGCAGGTCCGCGGCATTTCCGAAAGCGTCGGCCGCAACTTCGAATTGCGCACCACGATCATGCCGGTGATTGACCCGGAGCGTGGCCGCCTGCCGACCGGCGGCGCGGGTGCGATGATCGCCGCCCGCGATGAGGCGCGTGCCCGCGCCGCCTGGAAGTTCGTGAAGTTCGCGACCAGCGCCGAGGGCACCACGCTGATGGTGAAGAACACGGGCTACGTCCCGACCAACCAGATCGCCATCGACGACCCGCGCTACCTTGCCGATTTCTATCGCGACAACCCGTTGTTCCAGCCGGCCACGCGCCAGGTCGGCATCATGAAGCCCTGGTATTCCTTCCCGGGTGCCAACTCCGTCCGCGTGACCCAGGTGATGGTGGACAACCTGGCCCGCATCGCCGAACAACGCGCGACGCCGGAACAGGTGGTGGCCGATATGGCGACCGAGGTTCGCCGCCTGCTGCCGCGCGCGTAACCACCCCCATGGCCGGGCGCCTGCCGCGCCCGGCCAATTCCGGACCCGGCCCATGACCTTTCGCATCGCGCAGATTTCCGACACGCATCTCGCACCGGACCAACCAGGCTTCACCGACAATTTTCGCCGCCTGGCCGCGGCCGTCGTCGCCAGCGCCCCGGATCTCGTGATCCATACCGGCGACATCGCCCTGGATGGCGCGGACAAGGACGCTGATTTCACCTTCGCCATGGCCGAGCACCAAGCGGCCTTCGGCGACCTGCCTCTGCTGGTCCTGCCCGGCAACCATGACGCCGGCGACAACCCGGCCCCCGGTGTCCGCCAGCCCGCCAATGCCGCGCGCCACGCCCGCTGGTGTGCCGCCTTCGGCACCGACCGCTTTGTGCGGGATGTGCCGGGCTGGCGGTTGCTGGGGCTGAACGCCTTGACCCTGGGGGCCGATTTCCCCGAGGCCGAGGCGCAATTCGCCTATGCCGCCGAGGCTGCCGCAGGGGCCGCCGGGCGCGCGCTCGCGCTGTTCCTGCACAAGCCGCTGTATCGCGACGACGCCGCCGAGGACGAACCGGGCTATTGGTACGTGCCGCACGGCCCGCGGCAGCGGCTGCTGGCGACATGGTCGGCCCCGCCCGCGCTGGTCGCCTGCGGCCATGTGCACCAGTACCGCGACCATCGTGCGGGCGGTTCGCGGCATGTCTGGGCGCCGGCCGCATCCTTCATCGTCGGCGACGCCTGGCAGGAACCGATGGGCACCAAGATGCTGGGCTGGGTCGAACACCGGCTGGAACCCGATGGCGGCTTCGACAGCCTGCTTCGGACGGTCGATGGCCTCGCGCTCTACGACATCGGCGCCATGCCGCAGGTCTACGGCCCGATGAAGCGCCTGGCGGGCTGAACCCACGCTCCAAGGGCGTCAGTGCGACGGGTCCAGCCCGCGCAGCCGTGCCGCCAGCCAGGCGGCGTAGTTGTCGGTCATGCCGGCGACGAAATCGACCGCGCAGCGCAGCGTCTCGCTGGCGCTGAACCCTGGGCGCGGGGTGTAGTCGCCCATCATCGCCAGCACCTGGCGCGTGCGCAGCGCGCAGGCTGCCTCGTCACCGCGATGGACCATCTCCAGGCAGGCCGGCACGAAGACCTCCAACGCGCGGCCCAGCACATCGCCGGCACCGATCTCGAACTCCGCCTTGCGCGCGTTGACATAGACGCGGTTGCGGTTGGTCGTGCGGATATTGTCGAACAGCGCGACATCGGCGCGCGGCGCCAGCGCCAACAGGTCGCGGCCCGGCACGGGGCCGGACAGGATCGCCGCCGCCTGGTCGAGGAAGGCCGCGCGCGCGACCTCGATCATCCGCCCGATCGCGCGGCTGCGCAGCCAGGCGATGCGCTGGGCGTCGCTGTCCTCGGCCGCGAGTTTTTCCGCCGACAACCCCGCCAGGGGTGCCACCAATTCGGCATAGTCCCGGTAATGCAGGATGCCGATCTCCACCGCGTCCTCCAGGTCGGCCAGGCTGTAGGTGATGTCGTCGGCGGCCTCCATCAGCCAGACGGCGGGGTGACGCCGCCCCTCCAGCGCGCAGGCGGCGGCGACCTCGGCGAAGACCGCGGCCTCGGTCGCGAAGACGCCAAATTTCTGGCCCCGAAGTCCGTCGCGCGTGGCACGAGGGTCCTCGGGCGCCCAAGGGTATTTCAGGAAGGCCGCCAGGCTGGCCAGCGTCAGCCGCAGCCCGCCGCGCTGGCGGTAGCCATCGGCCCGCGTCAGGACGCGGAAGCCCTGGGCATTGCCGTCGAAGAAGCGCAGGTCATCGTCCAGCCCCAGGTCGGCATGCCGGTCCAGCCAGGCGCTCATCCATTCGGCGATCACCGCCTCGCCGGCATGGCCGAAGGGCGGGTTGCCGATGTCATGCGCCAGGCACACGGCCTGGACGAGGTAGCCGAGGTCATCCGGCAAGCGCCCGGCCTCTGCCAGCGCCCCGGACAGCGCCCCGCCCACGGCATAGCCCAGCGACCGGCCGACCGAGGCGACTTCCAGCGTATGCACCAGCCGGTTGCGCACATGGGCGTTGAACGGCAGCGGATGCACCTGGGTCTTTTGCTGCAAGCGCCGGAAGGGGCGGCTGAAGGCGATGCGGTCCTGGTCGATCTGCCAGGGGTTGCGGTTGGGCCGGGGGCGAGCCTCGGGCTCGCCCAGGCGCCGCGCCTCGAACAACGGCCCCCACATGGCGTCAGCCGCGGATGCGGGCGACGGTGGCAGTGGTGGAATTGCCAGGCAGCAGTTCGGCCAGTTTCACGACCCCGCCCCAGTCGGTGACGAGGTCGCCGCCGACGACCTCGGACACGGCGTAATCGGCCCCCTTCACCAACACATCGGGGCGGATGGCGCGCAGCAGGTCGAGCGGCGTGTCCTCGGCGAAGAGCGCCACGGCATCGACCGTCGCCAGGCTCGAGAGCACGGCGGCGCGCGCGGCCTCGCCCTGCACCGGGCGGGTCGGGCCCTTCAGCCGGCGCACGCTTTCATCGGCGTTCAGCCCCACGATCAGCCGGTCGCACCAGGACCTCGCCTGTTCCAGAAGATGCACATGGCCCGGGTGCAGCAGGTCGAAGCAGCCATTGGTGAAGCCGACGCGCCAGCCGCGTTGGCGCCAGCGCTCGGCCATTTCGGCCGCGCCGTTGCGCGACATGATCTTTCGCAGCGCGCCGCGTTCCTCGGACAAGGCTTCCAGCATGTCCTCCTCGGCGGCGACGGCGGTGCCGACCTTGCCCACGACAATGCCGGCGGCGATGTTGGCCAGGCGCGCGGCGGTCGGCAGGTCGCGCCCGGCGGCGATGGCCGCGGCCAGCACGGCAACCACGGTATCGCCGGCGCCCGAGACATCATGAACCTCCGGCGCCTCGGCCGGGAAATGCAGCACCCGGTCCTGGTCGAGCAGGGTCAGCCCGTCCTCGCTGCGGGTCACCAGCACGGCGCCGAAGCCGTGCTTCGCGCGCAGGGCACGGGCGGCGGCGACGATGCCGGCTTCGGTATCGACGGGCAGGCCGGTGGCGGCGGCCAGTTCGGCGCGGTTCGGCGTGACGATGTCGGCGCCTGCGTAGCGGCTGTAGTCATCGCCCTTGGGGTCCACGATCACGCGCCGACCGGCGGCGTGGCCGGCGGCGATCAGCCGGGCCGCGGTGTCACCGGCCAGCACGCCCTTGGCGTAGTCGGACAGCACCATGACCGTGGTCGCCGCGACCGCATCGGCCGCGATCTTCACCAGACGATCGGCCAGCCGCGGATGCACCGGGCGCGCGACCTCATGATCCGCGCGCAGCAACTGCTGGCCCTGGGCGATGAAGCGGGTCTTGGTGGTGGTGGCGCGGCCGCCCTGGACCAGCAGCCAGGGTTCGACACCCGGCTGGCCGCCGACCAGCCCCGTCAGGTCGCTGCCGGCCACATCGTCGCCGACCACGCTGATGAAGGCGACGGCCGCGCCCAGCGCGGTCAGGTTGCGCACGACATTGCCCGCGCCACCGGGCATCGCCAATTCGCGTTCGACGGTCAGCACCGGCACCGGGGCTTCGGGTGAGATGCGCGTGACCACGCCGTAGACGTAGCGGTCCAGCATGGCATCGCCCACGACCAATACGCTGGCCCGCCGCAGGCCGCGCACCGCCTCGGCCAGCGCCGCATTGCCCGGCACTGCTTGACCCTGCGGGCTGGTGGGCGGCGCGGGGGTGGCGGGCGTCGGAGCATCCATGCTTGGGCGTAACCCCAAGCGGGTCGCCAGCGCAAGGCGGCCGTCTTGCCGAAGCCTTCATATCTGCGCCGCCATGCTGCCATCTCGGCCCGGGATGTTCCCGGTTTCATCGGGAAGGAGTCCCCCCGCCCATGTCGGCACGCCTCGCGGTCGATATGCCGCCTGTTGCCTTCGCGGCCCTGCCGCGCGCGCTGCGCGCCATGCCGCCCCCTGTCGAAGCACCCCCATCCCCTGGCGCGCGGGCTGCCGCTTCCGCCCCGCCGCGGTTGCGGGCGCTGCTGGCGGCCTCGGGCGCCGTTTGCGATGGGATGCTGCTGCTGCGACCGGCCGCGGCCGGGCCGGGCGTGCCCCGCCTGCTGCGCGCCCTGGCCGAGGCCCATGCCCTGGCCCATGGTGGCCACGCCCTGGCCGGGCTTGGCCAGGCACTGCTGGTGCTGGCGCCCGCTGCAGGCCTGCCGGGCCTCGCGGCCGAAATGCGGCTGCTCGACCCCGGCCTCGACTCCCGACTGTTTCGCCTGCCGGCGGAAAGCGGCGCCCTGGTCGCGGCGGCCGCCCCCTGGTTCAGCGCGGGGTCGGGCGCGCGGCCTGCGGCCACGCCCCAGGCCGACAGCCAGGCTGCCCCGCGGCGGGAGCCGATTGCCGCGATCACCCGCGGCCTGCCGCCTTCGCTGCTTGGCTTCCGCCTGGTCGGCGGCGCGGAGGCAATGCCCGACACCGGGTCCGATCCTGGGTTCCACCCTGGGCCTGGCCCGCAGGATTTGTGGCAGGACCTTCGCCCCGGCAACGCCCCGCCGCCGGGCTTCTCCGGCACCGCCCTGGTCAGCCCCGTGCTCGTCGCCGAACCCGCAATCCTGGCGATCTGGCGCGACCGCCTGGCGGCCGATGGTGGGCGGCTGGCGATCGGTCCCTTCGGGCCGGCCGAATTGCGCTGGCTGGACCTGGCCGCGATCCCCGCGCACCTGCTGCTGCTGCACTGGTCGCAGGCCCTGCCCGACGCCTATGGGCCCAACCTGCCCACCGATCGCATCGTGCTGACCGGCGCTGACCGGCCGGAGGCCCTGGCTTGGGGTCTGGGCGCCGGCATCGGCGCCTATGCCGGCACGGTGGTCGACGCGCTGCTGGCGGCCCGGCGCCTGGCCGCCTGCCCCGCCGCCCACGGCTGCGATGCCGGCGCCTGCGCCGCGCGGGCCGCCGCCACGACCGCCGCTGGCCGCGCCGGCTGTGCCAATCCCGTGCTGCTGGCCCGCTGGGCGCCATGACGATCCTGGACGCACCGCCGCATATCTCGGCGCTGCCTGGCGGGCCCGCCGAATTGGCGGCGCTTGTGCGTCACGCGGTCGAAGCCGGGGCGCGGCGCGAGGTGCTGGTCTGGCGCCCCGCCCGCGCCGTCGCCGGTGGCGCCCGCGCGCACCACCGGCGCCTGCTGGACGAAGCCGCCGCCCCGCTGCGCCACGCGCCGCGGCTGCGGCTGTTTTCGCTGCCCGACGGCGGGCTGGTGGCCGCCGCGGTGCCGCCGGCCCTGGCCCTGGCCGCGGCCGAGGCCGCGCTGCGCGAGGTGCTGGACCCCGACGACACCGCAGCCGCCCTGCGCCGGCTGCGCCTGCCGGAGGATGCGGCCGCCCTGCTCGGCTTGCTGGAGGATGCGCTGATGGGCGGCCACCGCCCGGCCCCCATCCCCCCCGACATGGCCGATGCCGGCGAAGTCACCACCGACCCCGCCATCCTGCGCGCGCTGGACCACGCCGACCTGTCCGCCCACCTGGCGCGGCAAAGCGTCTGCCGGCTGGAACCTGGCGGCGAGAGCCGGATGCTCTGGACCGACGAACGCCCCGACTGGCGGGCGCTGATGGCAAGCCTCGGTGCCCCGGCGGCGGCCCGGCCGGATGCCGCCTTGGCCGCGACCGTCGCCGGGCGCCAGGCGGCCGGCATCGCGCATGGCCGTACCGCCGCCACCCCGCTGTCGCTGCCCATGCCGCCGGATGCCGTGGTCACAGAAGGTTGGTTGCGCATGGACAGCGCCCTGCCGGCGGCGACGCGGCGCCAGATCGTGCTCTGCCTGGACCTGGCCGCCCTGCTGCGCCAGCCCGATGCGGCGCTGATCGCCGCGCGGTACAGCGCGCTGCGGGGCTATCCGCTCGCCGTGGACGTCGCCGCGACCGAGGCGCTGGCGCTGTTGGCGCCAGGGCTGTGGCGCGACCTGCCGGGTGCGCGGCTGCGCCTGGCCTGGTCGGAAAGCCTGCCGGGACGGGTCCGCAGCCTGGGTGGGCTGCAGGGCATGGGCCCCGAGATCTGGCTGGCCGGCGCCGACCGCGCCAGCGCCATCGCCTGGGGCTGGTCGCAGGGCATACGCATCTTCCAGGGGCCGCTGGTGGACCGGCTGCGCTGAGGCCTCAGCCTGTCGCGAGCGACCGTTTCGCCACTGCCGTCAGGAAAGCCGAGGCCGCGGGCAGGATCGCGTCGTTGAAGTCGTAGTTGGGGTTGTGCAGGTCGCGCCCGCCCGCGGCCTCGCCATTGCCGATCCAGACGAAGGCGCCCGGCACCTGGTTCAGGAAATGCGAGAAATCCTCGCCGGTCATGGCCGGCGGGATGTCGCGGCGCAGGGCTGTGACTGTCGCCGCGGCCTCGGCTGCGATCTCGGCCTCGGCGGCATGGTTGGTGGTGACCGGCACGCCCGGCGTCATCTCAACCCGCGCGGTGACGCCGAAGGTCGCCGAGAGGCCCGTCGCCAGGCGTTCCAGCCCTTCGATGATGGCATCCCCGGTGGCGGCGCGCAGGAAGCGCATGGTGCCCTTCAACTCGACCCGACCGGCGATCTGATTCTGCGCCTCGCCGCCATGGATCATGGTGATCGACACGACGCCGCTGTCCAGCGGGTCGAGGCTGCGCGCCACGATGGATTGCGCGGCAACGATGGCATGGCCCGCCGCCACCACCGGGTCGCGCGTCAGATGCGGCAGCGCGGCGTGGCCGGCGTGGCCCTCGATCGTCATCACGAAGCGGTTGCCGGCGGCCATGACGGGGCCGGGATGCACGGCGACCGTGCCGGCGGCCAGGCCCGGCCAGTTGTGCCAGCCAAAGATGCGATCCATCGGGAAGCGGGTGAACAGCCCGTCGCGGATCATCGCCCGGGCGCCGCCGCCCCCCTCCTCGGCCGGCTGGAAGACCAGGCGCACGGTGCCCGACCAGTCGTCATCCTCCAGCAGCCGGATCGCCGCCCCGAGCAACGCGGTGGTGTGCCCATCATGGCCGCAGGCGTGCATGACGCCGGGGATGGTGCTGGCCCAGGGCAGTTCCGCGTCGGTTTCCTGGATCGGCAGGGCGTCCATGTCGCCGCGCAGGCCGACCGAGCGATTGCCACCGCCGCGGCGGATGGTGGCGACGATGCCGTGGCCGCCGACGCCGGTCTCAATCTCGGTCACGCCGATTTCGCGCAGTTTTTCCGCAACGAAGGCGGCGGTCGGGCCTTCGTGCAGCGTCAGGCCCGGATTGGCATGCAGGTGTCGGCGCCAGGCAGTGAGGCGATCGCCGAACTCGGTCATGGTGAAGAACATCCTCGAATGGGGCCGGTCTCAGCCCTTGCTGCGTTCCACTTCCTCGACGCCCGGACAGGCGCGCAGGGCGGCGACGACGTTGGACAGGTGGCGCGTGTCGGTGACTTCGACATCCACCTCGACCTCGCAGAAATCGGACGCCCGGTGCTTGATCTTCAGCCGCGACAGCCGGGCGCCGTGCTTGCCGACAGCGACGGTGATGCCGGACAGGGCGGGCCCCTCGTCGGTCGCGACCACCGCCAGGCGGGCCAGATGCTGGCCGTTGGCCGAAACCGCCATGTCCCAGTCCACATCCAGGAAGCGTTCCGGGGTGGCGGCGAATTGCGACAGCGTCTGGCATTCGGCGCGATGGATGGTCACGCCCTTGCCGGTCGCGACGATGCCGGTGATGCGATCGCCCGGGATGGGGTGGCAGCAGCCGGCGAAGGCGACCGGCATGCCAGCAACCAGGCCCGAGATGCCGTCGGCCGCATCCCCCGCCCGGCGCGGCGGCACCGGCACGGTCTGGCCCGGTTTGCCGCGGGCGCGGGCGAGCGGCAGGCTGTCCATCGGCCGCGGCGGGCCGCGCAATTCAGGCTCGGCCGCATAGACCACGTCCTTGGCCGAGATATGTCCGGCACCCACGGTCAGGTGCAGTTCCTCGACCCCGCCCTGCTTCAGCAGTTTCGCGGCCCGTTCGACGCGTTCGCCCGTCGCCTCGATGCCTTCCTGGCGAAAGGCGCGGGCGATCGCGCCGCGACCGGCCTCGGCCTGCTCGGCGCGCTGCTTGGCCAGCACCACGCGGCGGATGCGGGCGCGGGCCTTGCCGGTGACGACGAAGCGTTCCCAGGCGGGGTTCGGCGTGCCGCCGCGGGCGGTGATGATCTCGACCTGGTCGCCATTGTCGAGCGGCTGGCGCAGCGGCTTGATCTGGCCGTTGATTTTTGCCCCGACGCAGGCATCGCCGACGGCGGAATGCACCTGGTAGGCAAAGTCCACGGGCGTCGCGCCGCGCGGCAGGGCGATCAGCTCGCCCTTCGGCGTAAAACAGAAAACCTGATCCTGGTGCAGCGCGAGCTTGGTGTTTTCCAAAAACGACTGGGCTTCGTTGCCTGTGTTGTCCAGGATTTCCAACAAATCCTTGACCCAGGGGTAGCGGCGGTTGTCCTTGGCCGCAGTGTCGCCCTGCTTGTAGATCCAGTGCGCGGCCACGCCGAAATCGGCGACCTCGTGCATTTCCGGCGTGCGGATCTGCACCTCGATCTTGGCGTTGCGCCGGGCGGGGACGGTGACGCCGGTGTGCAGCGACTGGTAGCCGTTCTGCTTGGGCGTGCTGATGTAGTCCTTGAAGCGGCCGGGCACGACGCGATAGTGCGAATGCACCGATCCCAGCGCGGCGTAGCAGGCGGCCTTGTCCGGCACGATCACGCGGAAGGCCATGATGTCCGACAGTTGCTCGAACTCGACCTTCTTTTCCTTCATCTTCAGCCAGATCGACACGGGGGATTTTTCCCGCCCCGAGACATCGGCGTCCTTCACCCCGTCGGCGGCCAGCACACGCAGCATGTCGGCGCGGATTTCCTCGATCAGATCCGCACCTTGCCCGCGCAAGAAAGCCAGGCGGGCGACGATGGTCTGGTAGGCATCGGGTTCGATCTCGCGGAAGGCGCGGACTTCCAATTCCGTCTTGATCGCATCCATGCCGATGCGCTGGGCCAGGGGGGCGTAGATGTCGGCGGTTTCGCGGGCAACGCGGCGGCGCTTTTCCGGCTTCTCAACGAAATGCAGCGTCCGCATGTTGTGCAGCCGGTCGGCCAGCTTCACGAGCAGGACGCGAATGTCCTCGCTCATGGCGAGAACCAGTTTCCGAAAATTCTCGGCCTGCTTGGTGTGTTCGGACTGCAGCTCGATCCGCCCCAGCTTGGTCACGCCATCGACCAGGCGGGCCACATCGGCGCCGAAGCGGCGACCGAGTTCGGCCAACGTCACGGTGGTATCTTCCACCGTGTCATGCAGCAGCGCCGTCAGGATGGTGGCGGTGTCGAGCCGGTAGCCGGCCAGGATGCGGGCGACGGCCAGCGGATGGGTGATGTAGGGGTCGCCGTTTTCGCGCTTCTGATTGGCGTGGGCGGCGGCGGCGTAGTCATAGGCCGCGGTGATCAGCGCCTGGTCGGCGCGGGGGTCGTAGCCGGCGACCAGGGCCGCCAAATCGGCGCCCGGGCCGGCCGGGGGGGCGCGCGTGGCGCCCGGCGCAGCCAGACCCTCCGGCGCGCGTGCCGGCCCGTCGGCAGGATCCGCGGGGTGGCCCGCCGTCAGCGCTTGCCCCCGCCGAGTTCGGCGGCGATGGCGGCTTCGATATCGTCGGGCGACAGGTCCTCAAGCCCCACGCCATCGGGCAAGGCTTCTTCGTTCACGTCCATGACACCGAAGATGTTTTCGTCGATGGCGATGATGTCGCCGACCTCTTCGTCCAGCGGCTCCGGCTCCGGCGCGCGCAGCAGCCCCTTGACGATGTCCTGCTCCAACGCGGGCAGGTCCACGGTCTTTTCGGCGATTTCGCGCAGGGCGACGACGGGATTCTTGTCATTGTCGCGGTCGAGCGTCAGTTCCTCGCCCCGGCTGAGGTTGCGCGCGCGCTGGGCGGCGAACAGCACGAGGTCGAAGCGGTTGGGGACCTGGAGGATGCAGTCTTCAACGGTGACGCGAGCCATGGTCGTGGATTCCAATCAGCCGACACGCCGGCATCAGAACTTGCCAGCAAAATGGGCGCGCGGGTTTGATCCGCACGGGCGAAGCGGGCATGTAGCCATGCAGGCCCGCGGATGCAAGCCTTGGCTGCCCCGCGGGGGGGCGGAGACACCAAGCCATGCGTCATGTCCTGATCACCGGGGGGGCCGGCTTCGTCGGGCTGAACGTCACCGAGGCGCTGCTCGCCCGTGGCGATGACGTCACGATCTTTGGTCGCGAAGCCATCCCCGCGCCGGCCGCACAGGCCTTCGCCCCCCTGGCCGGGCAACTGAGCGTCATCCTGGGCGATGTGCTGGACGATGCCGCCCTGCGCGCCGCCTTTGCCCGGCGGCCGGTCGATGCCGTGCTGCCCTTCGCCGCCATCACCGCCGGCCCCGAACGGGAAGCGGCCGACCCGGAAGGCGTGCTGGATGTGAACCTGAAGGGGCTGGTCGCGACACTGAAGGCCGCCCGCGACATGGGCGGTGTCCGGCGGGTCGTGCTGCCCTCCTCCTCGGCCGTCTATGGCGAAAGCGCCTATGCCCATCCCCTGCTGTCCGAGGCCGCGACCCCCTGCGTGCCGATCAGCCTGTATGGCGTGACCAAATACGCCGTCGAACGCATGGGGCTGCGACTCTGCGCGGTATGGGGGCTGGACGCCATCGCCGCCCGGATCGGCGCCACCTTCGGCCCCTGGGAACGCGATACCGGCCTGCGCGACACCCTCAGCCCGCACCTGGCGATCGCCCAGGCCGCCCTGGCCGGCCGGACTGCCATCCTGCCGCCAGGACCGCTGCCGGCCTATGACTGGATTTATGTGCGCGACCTCGCGGCCGGGCTGGTCACGCTGCTCGACACCGACACGCCCGGGCCGCGGGTCTTCAACCTGTCCAGCAACCGCGACTGGTCGCCCGAGGCCGGGGCCTGCTGCGACGTCATGGCCGCGGCCTTCCCGGGCTTTGCCTGGCGCCACGCGGTGGCCGATGAACCAGCCAGGATCGGCTTCAACGAAACCCGCCCCCGCGGCCTGATGGACAACAGCCGCGCCGCCGCCTTGGGCTGGACGCCGCACTTCACCCCGACCGCCGCCTATGCCGACTACGCGGCCTGGGCCGGGATGCATCCGGCAGCGTTGTAGCGGCGCGCGCTACCCCGCAAAAGGATCCTGCACCAAAATGGTGTCATCCCGTTCCGGGCTGGTGCTCAGCAGGGCCACGGGGGCCTCGACCAGCTCCTCAATCCGCTTGACGTATTTGATCGCCTCGGCCGGCAGTTCCACCCAGGATCTGGCGCCGCGCGTGCTGCCGGCCCAGCCGGGCAGGGTCTCGTAGATCGGGCGCGCGATGGCCTGGGCTGCCATCGCCGCCGGCAGGCGCCGCATGACCGTGCCGTCCACGTCATAGCCGGTGCAGATCTTCAATTCGGCCAGCCCGTCCAACACATCCAGCTTGGTCAGCGCCAGGCCCTGCACGCCGCCGACCTTCACCGCCTGGCGCACCATGCAGGCATCGAACCAGCCGCAGCGGCGCGGGCGGCCGGTGACGGTGCCGAATTCATGCCCGCGTTCGCCGAGCCGCCGGCCGATCTCGTCATGCAATTCGGTCGGGAAGGGGCCGCTGCCGACGCGGGTGGTATAGGCCTTGGCGATGCCCAGCACCCGGCCGATCGCATGCGGCCCGATCCCCGCGCCGGCGGCGGCATTGCCGGCCACGGTGTTGCTGCTGGTGACATAGGGATAGGTGCCGTGGTCCACGTCCAGCATCACCGCCTGGGCGCCTTCGAACAGCACGCGCTTGCCGTCCCGCCGCGCGTCGTCCAGCCGCTCCCACACCGCCTCGCTGTAAGGCAGCAGTTTCGGCGCCAGGGCCAGCAGCGCATCCAGCAGCGGCTGCTTGGCGAAGGGCTCGGCGCCCAACCCCTTCAGCAGCGAATTGTGGTGCAGCAGCAGTTCGTCGAGCTTGGCCGAGAGCGTCGCGGGTTCCGCCAGGTCGCAGAGGCGGATCGCGCGGCGGCCGACCTTGTCCTCATAAGCCGGGCCGATGCCACGGCCTGTCGTGCCGATCTTGTCCTCGCCGCGGGCGGCTTCGCGTGCGCGGTCGAGCGCGGGGTGCAGCGGCAGGATCAGCGGCACGTTTTCCGCGATGCGCAGGTTGTCCGGGCCGACATGCAGCCCCTGCGCGGTCACGCGCGCGATTTCGGCCAGCAGCGCATCGGGGTCCAGCACCACGCCATTGCCGATGATGCCGAGCTTGCCGCGCACGACGCCCGAGGGCAGCAGCGACAGCTTGTAGGTCTGGTCGCCGACCACCAGCGTATGCCCGGCATTGTGACCACCCTGAAAGCGCACGACGATATCGGCGCGGCTGGCGAGCCAGTCCACGACCTTGCCCTTCCCCTCATCGCCCCATTGGGCGCCGATGATGGCGACATTCGACATGGGCTCAATCCTCGATCGGCACGGCGGTTTCGCCGTGCAGGACATGGGTGCAGCGCAGGCTGCGCGGTGTATCGGCGGCGGAAAGGGCCGCAACGGTCACGAAGTTTTCCGCCCGCAGGGCCGCGCCGTCCTGGCCGAGTGCGAGGAACAGGCGCGGCCGTTCGGCCGGCACCGGGGCGGCGCGCAGCACGGCGTCCGGATAGAGGCTGAGCCCCGTCGCCGGCTCCTCGCCCGACATGTAGCGCCCGCCGCGGGCCAGTTCGCCGCTGCGCCCGGGGCCATACAGCGTGAAGGCGACGCCGGTGTGATAGGTGAAGCCGCGGAACTCCACCGGGTCCAGCGTGATGCGCAAGCCCGGCGCCCGGGCGCGGATGGCGGCGATGACGGCGGCGGCATTGTCGGCGATGGCGCGGGCTGCCGGCGGCAGGTTCGCTGCCGCCAGCGCCGCCAACGCGCCATCGGCGGGGCCGGCCGCGGCCAGCAGCGCTGCCAGGCCATCGGCGGGCGGCCCGGCCTCGGCCGACAGCGCCATGACCGCCGCGGCATCCTTGCGGTCAAGCGCCCGCGCCAGGCGGCCGCGCAGAGGATCCGCAACCCCGGCCGCGGCCAGCAGCGTGGGCGTCATGGTCGGCATCAGCACGTCCAGCGCGACGTCCGTCACACCCACGGCGGCCAGGGCGGCGACGCCCAGAAGGGCCACCTCGGCATCCGCGGCAGCACTGTCGGCGCCGATGATCTCGATCCCCGCCTGCGGCAATTGACGGTCCGGCAACAAGGCCGTGCC
>JBBQHE010000056.1:0-20810 GCA_038323655.1 Acetobacterales bacterium
GCCAAGATGCGCGAGATCATCGCGCGCAACGACGCCTTCGTCCGCGAAGAATGGCCGCGGCACGAGGCCATCGCGCATTTCCGCGAACGCGGCGAACGCTACAAGGCCGAGTTGATCCAGGACCTGCCGAGCGGCGTGCCGATCAGCATCTATCGCCAGGGCGCATGGCTCGACCTCTGCCGCGGGCCGCATATGCGCGGCACGGGCGATATCGGCCAGGCCTTCAAGTTGCAGAAGGTGGCGGGGGCCTATTGGCGCGGCGATCATCGCAACGCGATGCTGAGCCGCATCTACGGCACCGCCTGGCGCGACCAGAAGGAGCTGGACGCCTACCTGCTCCAGATCGAGGAAGCCGAGAAGCGCGACCATCGCAAGATCGGCCTGCATACCGGGCTGTTCCATTTGCAGGACGAGGCGGTCGGCAGCGTCTTCTGGCACCCCAAGGGCTGGCGCCTGTACCGCCGGGTCGAGGACTACATGCGCCGCAGGCTGGATGCCGCGGGCTATGATGAGGTGAAGACCCCGCAACTGGTGGACCGCCGCCTGTGGGAAGAAAGCGGCCATTGGGAAAAATACCGCGAGCACATGTTCCTGGCCCGCGTCGAGGATGAGGCCGAGCACGAGCGGGTCATGGCGCTGAAGCCGATGAACTGCCCCTGCCATGTGCAGATCTTCAACCAGGGCATCCGCTCCTACCGCGACCTGCCGATGCGGATGGCCGAATTCGGCGCCTGCCACCGCTACGAGCCCTCGGGCGCGCTGCATGGCATCATGCGGGTGCGCGCCTTCACCCAGGATGACGCGCATATTTTCTGCACCGAGGCGCAGATTTCATCGGAGACGGCGCTGTTCGTCGAACTGCTGTCGTCGATCTACCGCGATCTCGGCTTCGACAGTTTCCGCATCAAATTCTCCGACCGGCCGGAAAAGCGGTCCGGCAGCGATGCCACCTGGGACCAGGCCGAGGGCGCGCTGAAGGCCGCCTGCGACGAGGCCGGCGTGCAGTATGAATTGAACCCCGGCGAAGGCGCCTTCTACGGCCCGAAGCTGGAATTCGTGTTGCGGGATGCGATCGGCCGCGACTGGCAATGCGGCACCTTGCAGGTGGATTTCGTGCTGCCCGAGCGGCTGGACGCGATGTACACGGCGGAAGACGGCAGCAGGCGGCGCCCGGTCATGCTGCACCGCGCGATCCTGGGCAGTTTCGAACGCTTCCTCGGCATATTGATCGAACAGCACGCGGGGCGGTTTCCGCTGTGGCTGGCGCCGGTGCCGGTGGTGGTCGCGACCATCACCGAGGATGCGGCCGATTACGCGCGGGAGGTCGTGGCGGCGCTGCGGGCCGCGGGGGTCGCGGCCGAGGCCGATGTGCGCAACGAGAAGATCAACCGCAAGGTCGTCGATCACATCGAACAGCGCATTCCGGTGCTGGCGGTGATCGGCCGGCGGGAGGCGGAAGAACGCAAGCTGGTGCTGCGCCGCTTGCCGGGGCGCGAGCAGGAGACGCTGTCCCTGGCTGACGCGGTGGCGCTGCTGGCGGCAGAGACGACGCCGCCGGATCTGCGACCCGCAGGTCAGGCCAGGTAGCGCGCCATCCCAAGATACTCCGCGGCATAGGCCGGGCCGAGCACATCCTCCTCGACGGCCTCGACCGGTGGGGCGGCCGCGAGCGCCGTCGCCCAGGCGCGTGGGTAGAACCAGTGCATCTCGATCAACTCGGTCACGCGCGCCTGAGCCCGGGCAGCGCCGCCCGCGGCCTCGGCACGCGTGACGCTGTGGCGGTGGCGGGCCCAGGCGCGCGCCTCCAGGTTTTCGAAGGCATTGCTGACGCTGCCAGAGGCGCGGACCACCCATTCCTCGGCGACATTGGCCGATTTGCGCCAAAGCGGCGGGGCCTGGTCCCCGGCGAAACCGATGATGTCCTGCCAGATGCGGCGCGAGAGTTCGGCGCTCTGGGCTGCTGCGAACATCGCGCGGACCAGGCCCGCCAGGTCCGGCGCCGCCAGCCCGGCCTGCCAGGCGGTGCGCGCCTCGGCCATGAAGTGTTCGGCCATGCGTTGCGGCAGGTCCGGCACGCGGGCTTTGCGCAGATACATGATCAGGATCGCCAACTGGTCCGCCGGTGCCGCCATGCGGAAGGCCTCGACATGGGCCGCGAACATTTTGGGCAGCATGGCGGCCGCGGGCGCCGCTGCCTGCATCAGCCGCGCCAGGCCGCTGACGTCGGCGTCCAGCGCAAAGCCCGCCGCGGCGGGATCCTCGGGCGGCTCACCGGCGCTGACGGCGGACAGCCAGCGGTCGCGCCAGGCACGGGCATAGCCATCGGCGATGATCGCCTCCAGCCCGTTTAGCCGCTGCTCCAGCCGCGCGCGCGCCGCCCCCAGGTCCTCGGCGACACCAAAGCGACCTATCAGGCCGAGGTGCAGCAGCACCCCCGGCCTGAACACCGCAACCAGTTGCCGCGTCTGCTCCAGCCGCTGCGCCAGCGGAAACCCCGGTCCCTGATCGACCAGGGGGATGGTCGCGGGATCGACCCCCGGGGGCGGTTCGAACTGGCTGCGGCCGCCCTGTTCGAAGCCATCGGTATCCAGCCGCCGCAGACTGTACCAGATGCGGCCATTGGGCCGCCGTTCGCCGACCCAGCCATGCGGCGGCCGCAGCGCGTCCAGCCGCGCATGCGCCTCCAGGTCCAGCCTGCGCCGTGCAGAGCGGGGGTCAAGGACACAGACCGCGGAAACCAGCAGCCCCACCGCATCGACTGCGAAGGGGGCTGCCAGGTTCATGCCGGTGCGGCGCCCATGTGGGCCACGGCGGCCTGGCGCAGCCGCGCGGCCATGCCGCGTGCCTGGTCGGGCGGCAGGTGCTCGGCCAGCGCCGCGGCGATGGCGGCCTCGCTTGCGTCCAGGGCCGCGGGATCGGGGTCGGGGCTGCGCAGCAGCGACGCCCCCTCCCGCGCGGCAGCCTCGATCTGGGGCGAGGGCTCGGCGATGGTGGCAATGCTCTTGAGCTTTCCGGCGAGCCAGGTGGCGGCGTCGCCGCCGAAGGCGCGCGCATGACGCGACGCCTCTTCCTGGAATCCGGCGAGGAAGGCCGTCAACAGGACAAGGCCCAGGCCAGAGACGAAGGAAATGGGCTCGAAATGCCGCTCATTCTCAGGCACGACCCACATTGCGGCCTCCACCATATCGGGCTGGAGGTCGGCGAGGGCGGCGTCGAGGCCGGGGAGATTGCGCGTTTCCATGGGCGGGAGGCTAGGTCTGCGGCCCGCGCAGGTCCAGGCCATTCGCGCCGTAGGCTTGCCATCGGCGACGCCCGCCCGCATACGGATTGTTTGCAGCCTGCCGGTCTTTTGGGCTAAGTCTGCAATCAAAGACGTCAACCATGACAGGAGACCACCCTGGCCCGAGGCCCTTCACCCGCACAAATGCCGACCCGCGACGGACCGCGCGTCAATGAGGATATCCGCGTGCCGCAGGTGCGGCTGATCGACGAGGCGGGCGAGATGCTCGGCGTCATGAGCGCCTATGATGCGCTCCGCCGCGCCTATGACGTGGGCCTCGACCTGCTCGAAATCTCGCCCAATGCGGTGCCGCCGGTGTGCAAGATCACTGACTACGGCAAGTTCAAGTACGAGCAGCAGAAGAAGGCCAACGAGGCCCGCAAGAAGCAGAAGGTCGTCGAGATCAAGGAGATCAAGGTCCGACCGAACATCGATGACCACGACTACGAAGTGAAGATGCGCTCGGCGCGGTCCTTCATCGACGAGGGCGACAAGGTCAAGGTCACGCTGCGCTTCCGCGGCCGCGAGATGGCGCACCAGGACTTGGGCGTAAAAGTGCTGGAACGGATCCGGGTGGAACTTGGTGAACTGGTGAAGGTCGAGCAAATGCCACGGCTTGAGAACCGGCAGATGATCATGGTGCTGGCGCCGAAGTAGCCGCCATGGCGCGGTGGAAGGGGCAGCCGTGCGCTTCTTCCGCTTTGCGGCGTTTCCGCGCCGCCACCGCATATTGCCCGGGGCGATGCACTGCCCGGGCCGGGGCCACCACAGCGGCGTCGTAGCCCTGCCATTCCTCCGGCCCCATGCCTTCGAACCCCTCCTTCGTTTCCGCGCCGTTCAGCCAGGCCTCGGCATAGGCCGGGCGTGGCACGGGCTGGGCCAGCAGCAGCGGCCATTCGGGGCGTAGCGTCACGACCTCATCGGTCCGGGTCAGGCGGATATTGGTGAAGAGCGGGCCGAACCAGGCATCGGTCTCGACCAAGCCCTCGTAGATCTCGACCCCCGGCATCGGCGGCAGGTTGGCCGGGCGGCGGAGCAGCAGGCTCCAGCCTGGCGCGCTGCGGGCCATCAGCCCGGTCCAGACCTGCACGACGCCAGGTTCCGGCAGGGCGACCAGGAAGGGGGGCGAAAAGCCCCGCATCGCCTCGGGGGCGGCGGCATCGAACTGATCGGAGAAGCCGGGGAACTGGGCCGCATCATCCAGCGGCAGCCAGTCGGCGGAGACAGCATCCGACTGCCACCAGATGCGCTGTCCGTCGAACAGCAGGCGGAATTCGCCCGGCGGGTAGATGTGCCAGCCGAGCCCTGCCGCGGTGGTCACCGCCTCACAATAACGCCAGGCCCGGATCGGCAGCGTGCCGAGGCCGCTGCGGTCGGCCCGCGCCGGCGGGCGCTGCCCGGGGATCAAGGCATGAAAGCGGATCGGCGGTGTGGCTTGGGACATTTTTCCGGCCTCCTGGCAGCGACAGCGGAGAACGGCGGCCAACCGTGACGGTCGGCCGCCGCCGCGCTCAGATGCGGCGCAGCCCGCCGCCGGTGCGAACGCGGCCGGTGTCGCGCACCGGCGCGGGCACGGCGGCCGGGGCCACACGGCGCAGGCCGCCACCGACGCGCACGCGGCCGGCATCGGCCACCATGGCGGGGAGGGTCTTGATCACGGGGGTCTTGGAGGGGGTCATGGAGGGGGGGCTCCTTGCGTGCCGGAGGCGGGACTGCCTGCCGGTGAGAAGGAACATAGGAGGAACAGATGAAGCGTGCAAGGAAAAAAAGCGTTAACTAGGTCTAAATATCTTAACGGCGGTTTATGATCCTTGACAGTGTTTTCACGCCAGCCCCGATGCTTCTCACGCGCACGCCGCCGCATGTCAGCGCAGGGTTAACCCACAGCAGAGGGGACACGACGATGGACGTGTGGCACGACATGGGCAGCGATCAGGATCAGGGCATGCACTCACCCGCACGGCGCGGGCCGGCCCGAAGGGGCCAGGTGCCGCGCGCTATCGCCGCCGAACTGGTTCTGATGGAGGTGCTGCGCGCCGGCCGCGCCCTGGTCGCCCTGCAGGACCGCTCCACCGCCCTGGCCCGCGCGGCCCAGGCCGGGCCGGCCAGCCTGACCGACGCGATCGAACGCGACTTCCTGATCTTTGACCTGCAGGATGCCGTCGTCGTGCTGCGCGACGCGATCGCCGCCGCCGATGCGCTGGGCGCCACCCAGGGCGCCTGAGGACCGCGCCGTTACCCCTGGGGCGCCGTCATCCCGCCCAAGGCCAGGTTTACGGCGGCCGGCGCGTTGCCGGGGTGATGCCCCACCCCACAGCGGTCCTTCAGCGGCGTGTAGATGCTCACCAGCCGCAGCGGCACAATCCCGGTATTCCTGATGTTATGCTGGGCGCCCGCGGGCACCAGCACCGCCTGACCCTGCCGGATCGGCGCGACCACGCCTTCCAGCACGGCCTGGCCCTCGCCGGCTTCAATCCGGAAGAATTGGTCCAGCTCGCTCGTCTGCGCACCGATCTCGCCGCCGACCGCCAGGGTCATCAGCACGACCTGGCTGGCATGGGCGGTGGCCAGCTCGCGGGCAAAGCCCTGCTTCGCCGCAGCCAGCCGCGCGCTGTCCTGCACCAAGCTTGCCATGGCGCAATCCTTTCCGGTGTCGCTCCGCTTCAACGCCCGAGGCGGCCTGCGGTTGCGATTGACAGCGAAATCTTCGCATCGGGAAATGCTGCCTTCACCCCAGGGATCGCAGATGACCCGCAGCATCGTCACCGCACCGGGCGTCACGCCCTATCGCTCCGGCCTGTCGCATGCCGTGCGGGCGGCGGGGCTGGTCTTCGTCAGCGGCGCCACGCCCTTCACCGGCCCGCGTGAGGCGCAGAACATCGCCCGTGGCGACTTCGCCGCCCAGACGCACCAGGTCATGCGCAACATCGCGGCGATCCTGGAGGCTGCGGGCAGCAGCCTCGACCGCGCGGTGAAGATGAATGTCGCGCTGACCGACATGGCGCGCTACGCCGAATTCGACGCGATCTTCAAAACCTATTTTGCGCCCGGCAACTACCCGGCCCGGCAGACCACGGAATCCGTCCGGCTGGCGCACCCCGACTTCCTGCTTTCGGTCGATTGCATCGCCGAGGCCTGACGATCAGTCCTGCTGCAGCCCGATCGCCGCGACCAGGGCGCCCAGGCGCGTGTTCTCCCGCCGAATGGTCTCGGCCAGTTCCGCAGGCCCCATCACATAAGGCGTCACCCCCACCGGCAGTTTGGCGGCAAATTCGGGGGTCGAGATCGTCTCCAGGATATCGCGCGACGCCGCCTCCACCACCGGGCCCGGCGTGCCCTTGGGGAAGAACGTCCCCTGCCAGGCGTTCAGCAGCGCAACCCCAGGGGCGGCCTCGGCAAAGGTCGGCACGTCGGGGAACAGCGGATGCCGCGCCGTCGCGTTGAAGGCCAGCGGCCGCAGCGTGCCCGCCTGGATATGCGGCAGGGTGATCGACAGGCTGTCGATGCTGACCTGCACCCGGTTGGCCAGAAGGTCGGTATTGCCCGCCGCACTGGTCCGGTAGGGCACGTGCTGCATCGGGAAATCGAGGCCCCGTCCCAGCGCCTCCAGGTTCAGATGCGGCACCGTCGCATTGCCGGGCGAGTAGTAGAACACGGGGTCGCTGGCCGGCCGCGCGCGGCAATAGGCGATCAATTCCGCCAGTGACCGCACCGGCAGCGCCGCATTCACCACCAGGAAGGACGACGACACCGACACCCCGGCAATGGGCACGAGGTCGGTCAGCGGGTCGTAGCGCGCGGGCTTCAGCAGATGCGGCACGATGGCCAGGGCCGCGACCGAGACCATGGCGAAGGTGCTGCCATCGGCGGGGGCGCGGATCAGGCTGAGCGTGCCCAGCACGCCGCCCGCCCCCGGCTGGTTGTCCGCGACCAGCCGCCCGCCCCAGCGCGGCACCAGCGCCTCGGCCAGCACCCGGGCGACCTGGTCGGTGATGTTGCCGGCGCCGTAGGGGATGATGAAGCGGCTGGGCGGCGGCACGGGGCGCGGGGCCTGGGCGGCGGCAAGGCCCGGCAAAAGGACTGGAAGCAGCAGGGCGTTGCGACGATGCATCGGGCGGCTTTCCATCTGGGCGGCCGAGGCTAGGGTCGCCCAGGGCCGACAACAAGCGCTCAGCCCACCGCTTCCACCGCGGCCTCGTCGCGCATCGCCAGCACCTTGTCGACGCGGCGGCCGTCCATGTCCACGATCTCGAACCGCCAACCGGCCCAGGCGATGCGGTCGCCCTCCTTGGGCACGCGGCGCAGCAGCGCCAACATCAGCCCCGCGACGGTGTGATACGTCCCCTCCCCCGGCAGGTCCGGCAGGTCGAGCCGGGCCTTCAACTCATCCGACGGCATGCTGCCATCCAGCAGCAGGCTGCCGTCGTGGCGCTTGACCGCCACGCCCTGGGCCGCAGCCTCGGTCACATCCAACTCGCCGACGATGGCTTCCAGCAGGTCGGAGGCGGTGACCACGCCTTCGAAACTGCCGTATTCATCCATCACCAGCGCCAGCCCGATCGGGTCGTCGCGCAGCCGTTCCAGCCCATCCAGCGCCGACAGCGTATCGGGCAGCACGATCGGCTGGCGCAGCGCACGGGCGAGCGACAGGGGTGCCCCTTCCAGCATCTGGTCCAGCAGGTCCTTGGTTATGACCACGCCCACCACATTGTCCACCCGCCCGTCGGCGACGACAAAGCGGGTGCGCCCGCTGCCGCGCAGCACCGTCGCGATTTCGGCGGGTGAATCGGTGCGGTCGATCCAGGTCACATCGGTGCGCGGCGTCATCAGCGCCCGCACCGGCTTGTCGGCCAGGCGCAGCAGGCGCTCGATCATGTGGCGCTCGCTGTGGTCCAGCGCGCCATGCTCGGCGCCCTCGGCCAGCACGGCCTTGACCTCCTCCTCGGTCACCTGGGATTCGCGTGGGCGATGCGCCCCCAGCAGCCGCAGCACGGCCGAGGAGGAGCGCGACAGCAGCCAGACCACCGGCGCCGCACCGCGCGACAGGGCCGACATGGGCCGCGCGACGAGCACCGCAATCGCCTCCGGCGCCCGCAACGCCAGTTGCTTCGGCACCAGTTCGCCCAGGATCAGCGACAGGAAGGTGATCAGCACCACCACCAGCACCAGCGCGACCTCCTGCGCATAAACGCCAAGCAGCGGTTGCAGGTAAGGGGCGACCGTCGCCGCGACCCGCGCGCCGCCAAAGGCGCCGGCCAGCACGCCGACCAGCGTGATGCCGACCTGCACCGTCGGCAGGAAGCGCTGCGGTTCCTCGGCCAGTTGCAGCGCCACGACAGCCCCCTGGCTGCCGCGGCGGGCCATGGCCTGCAGCCGCCCGCGCCTTGCCGAGACGATGGCCAGTTCGCTCATGGCAAAGGCCCCGTTGAGCAGCACCATCAACAGGATCAGCGTGATTTCGAAGAGCATGTCCATCCTGGTTCCCGCTTCCGGGCCTGACGCAATACTGCCCCAAATGGGGTCTCTGCCTTCAAAAGACCATGTCCGCCGCAACATGACCTCAATGCCGTCGGGCAACGGCCCCAGAAGGGGGGCGTTATGACTTCCACCCCGCCAGATCTTTTCCGCGGGACCGGAGCCGACCCCCGCGATGAACGCGATCTCTCGCATCACCCCGCGCCCGAAGCCGCTGGCCGGGCTTCGCCACCCCGGCACCCTGCTGGCCTTGGCGCTGGTCGGCGCCGTGCACCTGGCCGCCTGGTGGGGGCTGAACCGCCCCGTGGCGCTGCCGGATGCGCCGGCCCAGATCGCGGGGCTGGCCTTCGCCCCCTACCAGCGCGGCCAGACCGGCGAGCGCGGCCCGGGCCCCACGGAGGCGCAGATCGAGGACGACCTGCACCGCATCGCCCCCCTCACCCGCCGCATCCGTACCTATGGCGTCGACGGAAGCCTCGGCCGCATCCCGGCCCTGGCCGCGGGGCTGGACCTGCGGGTGACGCTGGGTGCCTGGCTCGACACCCGCGCCACCCACAATGCCGCCGAATTGCGCCGCCTGGTCGCCATCGCCCGCGCCAGCCGCAACGTCGATCGCGTGCTGGTCGGCAACGAGGCCGTGCTGCGCCGCGACCAGACCCCCGCCCAGATCATCGCCGCCATGGATTTGGTGCGCCGGCAGATCCGCCAGCCTGTCTCCACCGCCGAGCCCTGGCATGTCTGGCTGGACCATCCCGAACTCGGGCGCGCGGCCGATTTCATCACCATCCATTTGCTGCCTTACTGGGAAGGCCTGTCGGCCGAGGACGCCAATCGCCGCGTGATGGCCAACCTCGACCGCGTGCGCGCGGCCTTTCCGGGCAAGCCGATCGTGATCGGTGAGGTTGGCTGGCCTTCGGATGGGCGGGACATCGGCGCGGCGCGGGCGAGTATCGTGAACCAGGCGGGGTTCCTGCGGCGCTTCTTCGTGGAAGCCCAGGCGCGGGGCCTCGACTATTTCGTCATGGAAGCC
Organism: Acetobacterales bacterium; assembly: GCA_038323655.1. Classification (GTDB taxonomy): domain Bacteria; phylum Pseudomonadota; class Alphaproteobacteria; order Acetobacterales; family Acetobacteraceae; genus Humitalea. Next base: position 9,786 of record JBBQHE010000056.1, read on the forward strand.
TTCGACCAGCCCTGGAAGACCGCCTTCGAAGGCCGGGCGGCGGGCTACTGGGGCATGTTCGACCTGGACCGCGCGCCGAAATGGCCGCGGGCCGGGGCGGTGTCCGAAACCCCCGGCTGGATGGGCTGGGCCGCGGGCAGCACGCTGCTCGCGCTGCTGGTGGGGGCCGTCTTCCTGGCCCAGCGGCCGGATATCCGCCTGGTCGGCAAGGTGATTTTCGCAGGGCTGGTGCAGGGTTTTGTGGCGTCGATCGCGCTGGTGATCCTGGCGATGAGCGACACCTACCTGTCCACGACCGCCGCCGCTGTCTGGGCGCTGCTGATCGCGGGCCAGGGGCTGCTGTTGCTGCTGCTGGTCGGCGACAGTTTCGATCTCGCCGAGACCGTGTTTGGCACGCGCTGGAAGCGCCGCTTTGCCGCCCTGCCCGCGGCCCCCGGCACGCGGCAGCCAAAAGTCTCGCTGCACCTGGCGATCTGTAACGAACCGCCGGAGATGGTGGCGCAGACGCTGAACGCCCTGGCCGCCCTGGATTATGCCAACTTCGAGGTGCTGGTCATCGACAACAACACCATGGACCCGCGGCTGTGGGAGCCGGTGGAGCAGCATTGCGCGCGGCTTGGCCCCAAATTCCGCTTCTTCCATCTGGGCAAGTACCCCGGCTTCAAGGCCGGTGCGCTGAACTTCGCGCTGCGGGCGACGGCCGCCCATGCCGAGATCATCGGTGTGCTGGACAGCGATTACCTGGCTGCCCCCGACTGGCTGGCGCGCATGGTGCCGTTTTTCCAGAACCCCGAGGTCGGCTTCACCCAGTCGCCGCAGGATTACCGCGACGCCGGGCCAAGCGCCTTCAAGCGCATGATGTTCTGGGAATACGCGGGCTTCTTCCGCGCCGGCATGGTCACGCGCAACGAACGCGACGCGATCATCCAGCACGGCACCATGACGCTGATCCGCGCTTCGGCCCTGCGCGACGCCAAGGGCTGGGCGGAATGGACGATCTGCGAGGACAGCGAATTGGGGCTGCGGCTGATGCGGGCGGGGTGGCGCGCCGTCTATGTCCCGGCCAGCATGGGCCGCGGCGTGATGCCCGATGATTTCGCCGCCTACCGCAAGCAGCGTTTCCGCTGGGCGCAGGGGGCGGTGCAGATCGTGAAGTTCCATGCGGAGGCGCTGTTCAACCCTTTTGACCGCTCGCTGACCACCGGCCAGCGCTGGCATTTTGTCATGGGCTGGATGCCCTGGTTCGGCGATGCACTGGGCCTCGCGTTTCTGGCCGGCAGCCTGGCCTGGTCGGCGGGGCTGGTGTTTGCCCCGGTGCGGACGGATTTCCCGATCCTGCTGTTCATGCTGCCTTCGCTCGGGCTGTTTGCCTTCAAGCTGGTGCAGTTGTGGATGCTGTATGCCGCGCGGGTGGAATGCGGGCCGCTGGACCGACTGGGGGCGGCGATCGGCGGCCTGGCGCTGACGCATACCATCGGCAAGGCGGTCTGGATGGGGCTGACGCATCGCCGCGCGGCGTTTTTGCGCACGCCGAAAATGGCCGATGCGCCGGCGCTGGTGCAGGGGGTTTTGATGGTGCGGGAGGAAGCGCTGGTGCTGCTGGCGCTCTGGGCCGCGATTGCGGGGGTCGCCTGGCGGCATGGCGGGGCGACCTCAGAAGCCGTGCTGTGGTGCGTGGTGCTGGGGGTGCAGTCCATTCCCTATGTGTCCGCGATTGGCGTCAGCCTGCTGGCGGCGATGCCGGCGCGGCGGGCGCTGGAGGTGGCGTCGCCCGCGCCGGTGGTGGCGCGGGTGCGGGAGATGGCTTAAGAATATTTACCTCTTCGCCTCGGATCATGCCATAGGTTTCCCATGCATGACCCCTCCCCTTCCTCTCCCCCGGCGCGCGGCCCCCAAACCGCCGCCGGGGGGATTCGTCCGAAAGGCGAAAAACCCAAGCCGCGCCTGGGCTTCCGCCCGCCGTTAACCATTTCGAGACATTTGCCCCAAACCCGCATTAGCCTTCGGTTCATACCTGCCGAAGGAACAGGCCATGTCCGACATCCTCGCTTTCCCCCAGACCCCCGACGCCCGCCTGCGCACCGCGCTGCGACGCCTGGATGCGGCCATCGCCGAACAGGCCGCGGCCATCGCCGCCTGGCGGGCGGACCTGGCGGCGCTGAAGGCCGCGACCGAAGGCCTCGGGACCAGCGTCACGCAATTCCAGGCGCGCCTGGCCGACTGCGCCGAGGCGACCACCGAGGCCGCCGAGGCCCATCACCGCCTGGCCCGCACGATGGAGATCGCTGCCGCCTGAACGGGTCAGCAAACCTGTCCCATATGTGCGAGCGGCATAACTGGGATGTTGGCGGCATGGGGTCCAATTTCGGCGCGCGTTGCGGTATGCTGCCGCCAGACGCAACAATGTTCCAAGAATGGGCGCCATGACGACCGCAATCCCCGTGACCAGGACCCGGACCCCCAAGATCCGGCCGGATGATTCGACCCTTGCCTTCGGCCGGGCCTTCACCGACCACATGTTCGTCATGGACTACCACCACGGCCGCGGCTGGCACGATCCGCGCGTCGTCCCCTACGCCCCGCTGGTGATGGACCCCGCGACCTCGGTCCTGCACTACGGCCAGGCAGTGTTCGACGGGCTGAAGGCCTTTCGCGGCGATGACGGCGTGATCCGCCTGTTCCGCGCCGAACGCCACGCCGCCCGGCTCAACAAGTCCTGCGCCGCGCTGTGCATTCCGCAGTTGGACGTGGCGCTGGTGCGCGAGAGTTTCGAGGCGATCGTCGCCGCCGACCACGCCTGGGTGCCCTCGCTGCCCGGCACGTCGCTGTACCTGCGCCCGACCGTGATCGCGACCGATGTGATGCTGGGCGTGCACCCGGCCCATTCCTACACCTACTTCGTGATCTGCTCGCCGGTCGGCGCCTACTACAAGGAAGGCGTGAAGCCGGTCCGCATCCTGGTCAGCGACAATCACGTCCGCGCCGTGAAGGGCGGCTTGGGTGAAGCCAAGACCGCCGCCAACTACGCAGCCTCCCTCTCGGCCCAGGCCGAAGCGGAAGCAGCAGGCTACACCCAGGTGCTGTGGCTGGATGGCGTCGAGCGCCGTTGGATCGATGAAGTCGGCACCATGAACATCATGATGCGCATCGGCGATGAGATCATCACACCCCCGCTGGCCGGCACCATCCTGGACGGCGTGACCCGCAATTCCAGCCTGACCCTGCTGCGCGACTGGGGCCTGCGGGTGACCGAGCGCCAGATCAGCATCGAGGAAGTGATGGCAGCCGGCCGCGACGGCACGCTGCGCGAAATCTGGGGCACGGGCACCGCCGCCGTGGTCTCGCCGGTGGGCGAACTCGGCTACCAGGGCCAGAAGCTGGTGGTCGGCAATGGCGAGACGGGCAGCGTGACCCAGCGCCTCTATGACGCGATCGTCGGTCTGCAATACGGCCGCGCCGCCGATCCACACGGCTGGCTGAGCGAGGTGAAGGTTCCGGTCGCTGCATGAGCGGGGATCCGCCGCGTGCGGCGCTGATCCTGGGGCCCGCGGGGCTGATCCCCTTCGTCGGGCTGGCGGTGGCGGCCTGGATGGCGCCGGCGGCTTGGGTCGCCCCGGCCGCGGCGGCCTATGGCGCGACCATCCTGGCTTTTTTGGGCGCGGTGCACTGGGGCCTGGCGCTGCGGCCGCTCGCGGGCGAAGCCGCGGCGGAATGGCCGCGCATCGGCCTGGGCGTGATGCCCGCGCTGGTCGCCTGGGTGGCGCTGTTGCTGCCGCCGGGCGCGGGCCTGTGGTTGCTGGCGGCAGGGCTGCTGGCAACGGCCGGCGTCGAGACGCTGGGCGCCGCACGCGGCTGGGTGCCGCGGGGGTATCTGCGGCTGCGATGGGGCCTGTCGGGGCTGGCCGCGGCCTGTTGCGTGGCGGTGGCGCTGGCGGGTTAGTTCGCGCGCATCCGCCCCGGGTTGAAGATCCCCGACGGGTCCATCGCCGCCTTCACCCGCGCCCCGATGGCGGCCAGGGCTGGGACTTCAGGGGTGATCACCGGCAGGGCGGCCCGCAGCGCGTCCGGCGCGCGGAACAAGGTGAAGGAGGCGCGCGCGGCGCTGGCAGCGGACATGACCGCCTGGTGGTTCACCTCGGTCGCCGGGGCCGCGAGCCAGACCAGCCCGCCGCCCCAGTCGAGCAGGGCGGAAAACCCCGGCAGGGCGGCGATGATGGCGGGGCCGGCGGTGGGGCGGGCGGAGAGGCGCCAGATCGCATCGCCCGGCGTCGCCCCCAGCGGCGCCGCATCGCGGATCGCGCGCCACAGCGGGCGGGAGTCGGCATCGGGGACAAGAATCGCCCCCGGGTGATCGGCCACCAGCCGCCCGCCGCGATAGGCGACCGAGGCCGCAAAATCCTCCAGCCGCAGCAGTGCCATCGGCCCCGCCAGCGTGCCGAAGCCCAGGGGCAGCAAGGCTGCGGCCGACACGCCAAACGGACTGCCCAAGCCCGCCGACAGCACCCGCACCCCGGCAGCGATGTCGGCCACCGGCACCGCCACGGTGGCCGAGGTCTCGGGCGCGGGCAGCACCTTGATCGTCACCTCGGTCAGCACGCCCAAGGTGCCGTAGCTGCCGGTCAGAAACTTGCTGAAGTCCAGCCCCGTGACGTTCTTCAGCACCCGCCCGCCGGAGCGCAGCACCTCGCCCTGCCCGTTCACGAAGCGCACGCCGAGGATATGGTCCCGCATCGCCCCCCAGACGATGCGCCGCGGCCCCGACAGGTTCGTGGCGATGATGCCGCCCAGCGTCGCCGGCTGGTCGGTGCCAAAAATCGCCCGCGTGTCGGGCGGCTCGGCGATAAGGTGCTGGCCATGTTCGGCCAGGGCCGCCTCGATCTCGGGGATCGGCGTGCCGGCGCGGGCCGAGAGCACGAGTTCGGCCGGCTTGTAGAGGGTGATCCCGGTCAGGTTGCGCGTGGACAGATTTTTCGCGGCCTGCACCGGGCGCAACAAGCCGCGCTTGCTGCCATTGCCCTCAATGGCCAGCGGTTCGCCGGCGGCCGCGGCGGCCCGCACCGCATCGGCCACGCCCGCTTCGTCGGCGGGCGCGATCATTCCGCGGCGATGGGGAGCGGCATGGCCGAGGCCGCGGCCGGCAGCCCATCCAGCGGAAACACCTTGGACGGGTTCAGCAGCCAGGCGGGGTCGAAGGCGGTCTTGATCGCGCGTTGCTGGTCGAGTTCCCGGCCGGTGAACTGGACATTCATCAGGTCGCGCTTCTCGACGCCCACGCCGTGTTCGCCCGTAAGACACCCGCCGACCTCGACGCAGAGGCGCAGGATATCGGCGCCGAACTCCTCAGCACGGCGGAAACTGTCGGGGTCGTTGGCGTCGAACATGATCAGCGGATGCAGGTTGCCGTCGCCGGCGTGGAAGATGTTGGCGACCTTCAGCCCGTAGTGCTCGGACATCTCGCCGATGCGGCGCAGGGTGAAGGGCAGTTGGCTGGTGGGAATGGTGCCGTCCATGCAGAGGTAGTCAGGGCTGATCCGCCCGACCGCGCCAAAGGCGCCCTTGCGGCCCTTCCAGATCGCGGCGGATTGTTCGGCGGATTCGGCCAGCTTCATGCTGATCGGGTTGAAGCGGGCGCAGATGTCGCGGATGCGGGCCAGCATGTCGTCCTGCTCGGCGACACTGCCCTCGACCTCGATGATCAGCATCGCTTCGGCATCCAGCGGATAGCCGGCATGGGCAAAGGCCTCGCAGGCATGGATCGCCGGGCGGTCCATGAATTCCAGGGCCACGGGGATGATGCCGCTGCCGATGATGGCATCCACCGCCTGGCCCGCGACCTCGTTGGAGTCGAAGGCGGCCAGCATCGCCCGCGCACCTTCCGGGCCGCGCAGGATGCGCACCGTCACCTCGGTCACCATGCCCAACTGGCCTTCGGAGCCGGTGATCAGCCCCAGCCAGTCCAGCCCCGCCGCATCCGGGTGGTCGCCGCCGATCTGGATCACTTCGCCCTCGATGGTCACGAAGGTCACGCCCAGCAGGTTGTTCGCCGTCACGCCATACTTCAGGCAATGCGCGCCGCCCGAGTTCATCATCACATTGCCGCCGATCATGCAGGCCAACTGGCTGGACGGGTCGGGGGCGTAGAAGAAGCCATCCGCCTCCACTGCCTTGGTGATGCCGATATTGGTGACGCCCGCCTGCACAACGGCCGAACGATTGTCGTAGTCGATGTCGAGGATCTGGTTCATCCGCATCAGCCCGATGACCACCGCATCCTCCAGCGGCAGGGCGCCGCCGGCGAGCGACGTGCCCGCCCCTCGCGGCACGACGCGCAGCCCGGTCCGGTTGCAATAGGCCAGTACGGCCGCGACCTGTTCGGTGCTGTGCGGCAGCACGACGGCCAGCGGCACCTGGCGATAGGCCGCAAGGCCGTCCGTCTCATAGGGTTTCAGCCGCAGCGCATCGCTGATCACGCCGTGGCCCTGCACCCCATCGGGCACAAGAACACGCAGGGCGGCCACGATCTCGGCCCGGCGGGCGAGGATGGCGGTTTTCGGGGCTGGCTGGGCGATCATGGCGGCGCGATCCTGGGGGCCTTGATCTTGGAAGATGTGCCCAGCACCCTGGTCGCGCAACCGCCACAAACGAAAACGGCGGGCCGAGGCCCGCCGCTTCCATATACCGGCCCGACCGGTATCAGCCCTGGCGGGCCTTCATCCGGGGGATCTACTTGTTCAGCACGTAGGTGCGGCCGCGGCGACGCACCACGATGCAGTTCTTGTCCCGCAACTTGGCGGTCTTGAGGCTGTTGCGGATCTTCATGGGACCAGTCCGGATGCGCGTTGAACAACCCGCGCCGCTGGGCGGCACGGGAAAGGAAACGCCGTCTAGGCACCCCCCCGGGCGCTGTCAACCGCGAGGGGCTATTCAGCGGCCGTGCGCAGGTGCCGTTCCCCGGCCTCGACCGCCATCCAGCCATCCCGCGTCTGCGGCATACGGATGCCCAAAATCTGCTCGGCGACCTGGGTCCGCAGCACCTGGGCGGTGCCGCCGGCGATGGCGAACATACGCGCGTCGCGGACATAGCGTTCCATCGGGTTGTCGCGCGAATACCCCGCCCCGCCCCAGACCTGCAAAGCTTGGTTGGTCACCTCGATCGCGACATCCGCTGCCATCACCTTGGCCTGGGCCGCGGCCAGGCGGTCGGGGAAGCCGGCAGGGCCGGCGCTGCGGGCGGCGCGGAACACCATCTGGCGGGCCGCTTCCACCCGGATCGACATATCGGCCAGCATCCAGGCCAGGCCCTGGAATTCGGCGATCGGGCGGCCGAACTGCCGGCGGTCCAGCGCATAGCTGCGGGCATGTTCGAAGGCCCCGGCCGCAAGGCCCAGCGCCGCCGTCGCCGCCCCCACCCGCTGCCCGTTGTAGGCATCCATCAACCGCCCGAAGCCGGCCCGCCAACCGCCCGGGGCACGCAGCACCATGGCATCGGCCACTTCCAGCCCGCGCAGATGCACCTCTGTCTCCGGCATCCCGCGCAGCCCCATGGTCGGGATGCGCCGGTGCACCACCAGCCCCGGCGCGCCCTGCAAGGCGATGAAGCCGCCGATGCCCTGGTCGCGCCCGTCTTCGATCACGCGGGCGAAGATCAGGTGCAGGCGGGACACGCCGCCGCCGGTGATCCAGGTCTTTAGGCCATCCAGCACCCAGGTATCGCCATGCCGCACCGCGCGGGTCGTCATGGCGGTCGCCGCACTGCCGGCCTCGGGTTCGGTGATCATGATGGCGGGCTTGTCGCCGGCCAGGACCAGATCGGCCGCCAGGCGCTTCTGCGCCTCCGTCCCATAGGTCATGATCGCGCCGACGGCGCCCATATTGGCTTCCACCGCGATGCGGCCGCAGACGGCGCAGGCGCCCGCGAAGGCTTCCACGACCAGCGCGGCGTCGAGGTAAGAGCCCCCCTGCCCGCCATATGCGCGGGGGATCGTCAGCCCCATGAACCCCGCTTCGGCCATGCGCGCGACCATGGGCCAGGGGTAGGCCTCGGTCCGGTCGGTTTCGGCGGCCTGGGCCGCGGCCTCCTGCGCCACGTCCCGGGCGCGGTCGCGCAACGCGGCCTCGGCGGGGCTCAGCCCCAATGTGTCGCGGTCGGCGGTCATGGGGCGGGGGTTCCTGTCAGGCGCGTCTCGATGGCGGCGGCGGCGGTGGGCGAAAGGCGCAAGGCGCGGCACAGCCGGTCGAGAAAGCCCCGTTCGGCCGCCGACGGCTCGGCCGCGACCGCGACGGCGGCGGCATAGACCTGCGCCGCCTGCATCGGGTCCTGCACGTCGGCGGCCAGGCTCTCGGGCGTGGCGGGGTGCTCCAGGTCGGCCAGGACCAGGTCACGTTCGGCCGGGGTCAGCCCGGCCTGGTCCAGTTGCGCCGCGATCGCCTGGCGCTCGGTGCGGTCGACCTGGCCATGGGCGGCGGCGGCGGCGACCATGGCGCGGATCAGCAGAAGGGCCTCGGCCTGCTCGGCGCGGGGGGCGGGCGGGAGCGGGGGGCGGGTGTCGGGCAGCCGGCGCGGCGGGCGCGGTTTGTCGGCCTGCGGCAGAGGGCTTGTTTTACCCGCCTGCGGCGGAGGGCTTGTTTTACCCGCCTGCGGCGGGGGGCGTGGTTTCTCCGACCGTGGCGGGGGGCCGCGCGGTGTTTCCGCCTGCGGCGGGGGCGCCTGGCCCGCGGTGGTCAGCGCCTCGATCGCCATGCCGGCGAGCGACGCCAGGGCGCGCACGGCCTGCGCCTGGCCCGAGCGACTGCGGCCGAAAGGGGCTGCAGCCCGTCGCCGGCGCCTGGCCGGCGGCTGCGCGGCCCCACCGATGAGCGCCTCAGCCAGGCGATTAAAATCGAACGACATGGCCGTCCCGCGTCTCCCTCACTGAAATGTCTGGACTTGCTGCGCCGGCAAGGCAACCCCCGCGCCCGGTCGGGGGTTGCCATACCCGGGCACGCTTGTCCGCCACGCGGCCTTCCGCATATATCAAGGTCTAAAGGGGGGCTTGATCCTGGACGTACTCGCCAGACTGCCGCACACCCAGACCACATGCCAGCAGACCGACGCCCTTTGCGAGCGCTGCGCCGGCCTGACGCGTGGGCTGTGCCACGGCCTGGTACGGAGCGAAGTCGCGGCGCTGTCGGCCGATGCCACGGCACTGCGCCTTTCGGCCAAGGCCGCCATCTTCCGAGAGGGCGATCCGGCGCGGGCGGTCTTCACCCTGGTGGACGGGGCCGCCAAGCTGTCGCGCTCCATGCCCGACGGGCGGCTGCAGATCGTCGGCTTCCGCTTTCCGGGCGATCTGATCGGCTATACCTCGCGCAGCCACTACCCCTTCGATGCGGAACTCGTCTCCGACGCCACGGTGTGCCGGATGGACCGGGCGCGGCTGGACGCGATGAGCCGTGACTGCACGTCTCTGTCGCACCGGATGCTCGAACTCTGCGCCGAGGATCTCGCCGCCGCCCAGGACCAGCTGGGCGCCATGGCCCATCGCAGCGCCGAAGGCCGGGTCGCGACCTTCCTGCTGATGCTGCATGCCGCCGCCCGGCGCAAAGGCATGTCGGGCCGGACGCTGAGCCTGCCGATGACGCGCATGGATATCGGCGATTACCTGGGGCTGACGATCGAAAGCGTCAGCCGCGTCTTCGCCTCGCTGCGGCGCGCGGGGCTGCTGCTGGAGCCGAGCCGCGGCATCCTGCGGCTGGTGGACGTGCCGGCGCTGGAACATCTGGCCGAGGCCGATGGCACGGCGGGCACGCCGGGCCGCGTCAGGAACTGAAGCCAGGATTTACCGCGCGGCGTCAGTGCCGCGCCGCGTCCTGCTCGTCAAAATGCCGCTTCACGCAGCCGAAGGCGAACAACACGCCAAAGGCGAACAGGCCGATGCCAAAGGTCTGCAGGTAGTCATGCGCCATGGCCGCGGCAAAGAGCCCGACCACGGCAATGACCAGCGAGAAGGACAGGAAGAAGATGCGGCTGGGGTTCATGGCGGCGGTGTCCTTTCAGGGGGCGGGGGGTCATCGAACAGGATGCGGGTCGCCGCCCCGTCCAGGTCATCGTATTGGCCGGACCGCAGCGCCCAGAGGAAGCCCGCCAGGCCCAGCAGGCCGAGGACGAGTGCCACCGGCACCAGGATGATCAGCGAATCCATGCGCGCCCGCCCCCCTCGGCCCGCAGCGCATTCAGGATGACCGCGAGCGAACTGCTGGCCATGACCGCGGCAGCGCCCAGCGGCGTCAACAGCCCCAGCACCGCGGTCGGGACCGCGACCAGGTTGTAGGCCAGGCTGAAGCCGATGTTCTGCCGCGCCAGGCGCTGCGCCTGGCGGGCGGCGGCGATGGCTTCGGGCAGCGCCATCAGCGCCTCGGCCCGCAGCACGATGTCGGCCGCACCCTGGGCCACGTCCTGCGCCCCCGGGGCGGCCGCGGCGGCATGGGCCAGGGCCAGGGCGCCCGCGTCGTTGATCCCATCACCCACCATCAGCGGCCGGCGCCCGGCGGCGGTCAGCGCCTTGATGCGCGCGCTCTTGTCGGTGGGGGAGGCTTCGGCCGCCCAGTCGGTGATGCCGGCCTGGCGCGCCATCGCGCCCACGGCAGCGGCATGGTCGCCCGACAGCAGTTCGACCGACAGCCCCAGGTCCCGCAACGCGGCGACGGCGGCGATGGCATCGGGGCGCAGCGCCTCGGCGAAGGGAAAGGCGACCGGCGGGCGGCCGGGCGTGGCCAGCCAGAGGCGCGTGTCGCCGCCCGGCTGGCCGCAGAAGGCGGCACTGCCGAGGCGCATCTGCCCGGACGACATCCCCTGCCCGGGGTGTTCGGCAAGGTCAGCCGGCATCGGGGCATCGGGGCAGGCCGCCGCCAGCGCCCGCGCCAGCGGGTGCCGGCTGCCGCGCGCCAGCCCCGCGGCCAGGCGCAGGTCGGCCGCGGTCCAGCCGCCCGGCAACAGGCTGGGCGTGCCGGTGGTGAGCGTGCCGGTCTTGTCCAGCACCACGTGGT
>JBBQHE010000057.1:0-20548 GCA_038323655.1 Acetobacterales bacterium
GATGGTCCCGCCCCGCCGGCCAGCGAAGGCGTGCTTCAGCGCATTCGTCAGCACTTCGTTCACCACAAGCCCGGTCGGCATCGCGACGTTGATCGACACCGGCCAGGTATCGACCTTGAGGTCGAGGCGGATGCCCTCCACCGCATGCGCCTTCATCACCGCCGAGGCGATCTGGCTGAGGTAGGTGCCGAGGTCGATGCTGTCGCCGATCGGCTCCTCCGACATCGTGCGGTAGAGCAGCGCCAAGGCGCTGACCCGCCCAGCCAGCCGGTCGAGCGAATTGCCGGCGTCGTGGAATTCGGCGTTGTGGCTCTCCAGCCGGATCAGCGAGGTGATCATCTGCAGGTTGTTCTTCACGCGATGCTGAAGTTCGCGCAGCAGCACGTCCTTTTCCAGGAAGCGCTGGCGCAGGGCCTCGGCTTCGGTGTCGCGCGCCGGACTGGCCGCGGCCAGGGCGACGAGGCGGAACAGCGGCGCGCCACTCTCGTCCTCGATGATGTTCGACCAGGCATCGACCGTGAGCCCGTTCCCGTCGCCCGGCATCCCCATGCGGAAGGTGCCGACGTGATCCTGGCCGGCGACGATCGCCTCGCTGAGCGCGCGCTCGTCGCCCTGGGCGCTGGCGATGGCCTTGAGGTCGCTCCAGGGGTGGGCAAGCAGTTCTGCGGCCGGCTGGCCGGAGAGGCGTTCAAACTCCAGATTGACGTAGGTCACCCGCTCAGCCGGCGCCAACTCGGCCACGGCGATCGCGAAGGGGATGTGATCCAGAAATTGCTTGAAACGTTCATTGTCAGGCACGCCTGACGGCCCCAGGAAACTCAGCAATGGCCCACCCTTGTTGCTGTTCGTCGTCATGGGATGTTTCCCTCTCCCAATGAGGCGACGCCTCGGCGATGCACGCGTCTCATTGTCCGAAGCCCGTGCGCACCAGAATAGAACGTTCCGGAGGAAATGTCCCAGTCGGCACAGCATCCACCCAGGCTGTGGCAGGCGCAAGGCACGCCGCCGGGCGGGCCCGGCCGGTCGTCCGGCGCGCTGCTAGAGCTGTTCCTCGATCGGCAGCCAGCGCAGCACGCGCGACAGCACGCGCCGGACCAACGAGGCCTCGGGCTCGGCGCCGGTGCGCGGCGATGCCGTGCCGTCGTCCCACTGCAGCACGCCGCCGGCCAGCCCCAGCCGCCAGCTTCGCCCGCCCTGCGACAGCCGGGCATGTTGCCGCCGCACGAGCCGCGCCAGCACGGGGCCTTCCGCCAGCACGCCCATCTCGGTGTTGAGGTTGGCCGAGCGCGGGTCGAGGTTGAAGGAGCCGACGAAGACCAGCCGGTCATCTACCACGATCGCCTTGGTATGCAGGCTGGCCCCGCGTGAGCCGAAGACGCCGGCCTTGCTCTCGCTCGCGTGCTTGAGCTCAAAGATCTCGACCCCCGCCGCCAGCAGGCTTTCGCGATAGCGCGCATAGCCGCCGTGCACCGCGATCACATCGGTCGCGGCCAGGGAATTGGTCACGACCGCGACCCGCACGCCCTCTGCGACCAGCGCCGACAGCCGGGCCGCGGTCACCCCGCCCGGCACGAAATACGGCGAGATCAGCAGCACTTCGCGCGTCGCCTGGCTGACCATTTCCGTCAGCGCCGGGGCGACGCTGCTCGGCGCCCGCCCCGCGGCCTTGGCCGGCGGGTCCGACAGCACGCGGATCGCCCCCGGCGGCAGGGTGAGCATCTGCCCGGCCGACGGGTCGGCATGCGCGAGGAAACGTTTGCCGATGGACGAGGCTCCAAGCCAATCCAGCCTTACCCGCAGCCGCCGCAGCAGCGCCTTGGGCGTGCGCAGCCGAAAGCCGCGGATCGGGCGGGACAGCGGGCTGTGCCAATAGGCATCGAAGGCCACTGCCGCCGCGGCCGCCGGGTCGCCGCGCACGGCCACGTCCAGGTCGCGGAAATTGATCTCGCCCGAGGCGTCGAAATACCGGTCCCCGATGTTCCGCCCGCCGCAGATCACCAGCGCCCGGTCGGCGATCCAGGCCTTGTTGTGCATGCGCCGGTTCAGGTTCCACTTGCCGAAGACCATCTCCAGCAACAGCCCGGTACGGCCCCAGTCGCGCAGCCGGGTCGCGTTGAAGCGGCGCAGCGCGATCATCGGGTGGGCGGCAAGCGCCGTCAGCCCATGCGCCCGCCCGAGGATGTACATGTCGTCCAGCAGCATGCGCACCCGCACGCCGCGATCGGCCGCGGCCAGCACCTCGCGCGCCAGCAACTGGCCGGTCAGGTCGCCCTGCCAGATGTAGTATTGCAGGTCGAGCGTCTGCCGCGCCCCGCGGGCGGCGGCGACACGCGCGGCAAAGGCATCCAGCCCATCGGACAGCAAGGCGATCCGGCTTGCGGTCGTCGTCGGCAGCGGCGGGGCCAGCGCTGACATCGCCATCATGCCGCCACGACCAGCCCGCCAGCGGCACCCTGGTGGGCGGCAAGGTCGATCCGCGCACAGAGGGGCAGATGGTCGGAGGCCAGCCGCGCCAACGGGCTGTCATGCACCTGGGTCCCCGCGACCAGCCCATGCGGATGGCCCAGCACCTGGTCCAGCGCCAGGAACGGCAGGCGGGAGGGGAAACTCGGCTGCGGATGTCCGAAGGGGCCGAACATCGGCTCCAGCACCGCGAGCGAGGAGGCGATGCCCGGGCGCCATTCGTTGAGGTCGCCGAGCAGCAGGGTGGGCATCGGGGTGTCGGCCTCGATCGCGGCGAGGATCGCCGCCGCCTGGCGCGCGCGGTGGCGGCGCAGCAGCCCCAGGTGGGTGGCGATGACGCGCAGATGGCCGGCCGGCAGCACCAGGTCCACCACCAGGGCGCCGCGCGGCTCGGCACCGGGCAGGGAAAGGCGGCGCACGCGCGTCGCACGCCCGTCGCGCACGAACAGCGCATTGCCGCACCAGCCATGGCCGCCGGCGACCGGCGAGGCCGGGACCAGGCTCAGCCCCGTGTGGCGCTTCAGATGCTGCAGGTTCAGCAGCCCGGCGCGATGGCCGAAGCGGCGGTCGGCCTCCTGCAGGGCCAGCACATCGGCGCCGAGTTCGGCAATGACATCGACGATCCGCGCCGGGTCGAAGCGCTTGTCCATCCCGATGCACTTGTGGATGTTGTAGGAGGCCACAACGAGCCCCCCGACGGGGCCTTCGGCCCGGGGTCGCGGGGCTTCTGCCTTGCGGGCGATCGCGCCCTCCAGCAGGCGCCAGGTGCGACGCACCTGATCGGGCAGGCCCGACCGCCGGGGTGGATCAGTCCTGGGCGGGTGAGACAAGGCCATGCATGATCCGTGCAGCGCTTCGGTGAACAGATGGGTGGCGAGGCAACCGCCGCCAGGGTTTGGGGCGGGAACGGGCTTGGCAGGCACGGGCTTGGCAGGCACGGGCTTGGCAGGAATGGGCGGGGCAGGCACGGGCTGGGCAGGCTCGGGCGGGGCGAAAACGCGCCACACCGATGCAGGGTTGCGCGACCGTCATCCCGCCGTCCAGCGGTTGTTGCCCGAGCCCTGTGCCGGCGCCCAGGCCGGCGGGGTGGGCGCGAAGCCCGTGACAAAGTCATTCTGCGCAGCGTCCACCCCCGCGGCCAGCCAAAGCGGCGCCAGCGCGTGGTTCAGCAGGGGCTCGGCCGCCGCCAGCGCGACATGGGCGGCGAAGCCCGCATCGCGGCGAAAGCGGCTCTGACCCGGGATGGTCCGCGCGATCAGCACCGGCAGGTCCAGCGGCGCGCTGGCCTCGCCCAAGGCTGCGACCCGCAGCGGCCCGGCGCCGCAGGGGATCAGCACGACCACGCCGGCCCGCGGATCGGCCGGCCAGAACGGCCCCTCCTCCGGCGGCACGACCCCCGGCGGGAGGAGTTGCGACCCCCACAGGATCACATCCGGTCCCAGCCGCGCGACCATGGCGGCCACGACCTCGGGTGCCAGGCAGGCATCCAGCATGGCCCAGGCATCCGCCTGCACCGCGGCGTGGCGCCAGGGGTTGTGGACATGGTGCAACTCCACCGGGTGCCGCGCCCGGGCCAGCAACCGGGAAGCGACGGCGCTCAGCCCGGCACGGTCAGGCATTGCCCGCGCCCCAGGGCGGCGGGGTCGGCAACCCCGTCCTCGGCCACAACCATGCCGCGCGCGACGGTCAGCACCGGCCAGCCGCGCAGCTTGAAGCCGTCATAGATGCCGGTGCCCTTGCCGGTGTGATGCACGGTCTTTTCCAGGTCCAGGTCCACCAGCACCAGGTCGGCGTCCGAGCCCAGCGCGATCAGCCCCTTCTTCGGCGCCAGGCCAAAGCGTTTGGCCGGCTTGTAGGCATTCAGCCCGACCAGCGTCGTCAACGGCAGCCCGCGTTGGCGCACGCCGAATTCCAGCAGCAGCGGCAATTCGGTCTGGAAGCCGATGACCCCCGGCGGCTCGGTCCAGAGGTTTAGGCCCGGCTTGGGCTGGAACGGCACATGGTCGGTGCCGAGGTGGCAGACCGAGCCATCGAACAGCCCGCGCCACAGCCCTTCCTGTTCGTGCTTGTCGCGCAACGGCGGCATGATCTTGGCACGCATGTCCAAGTCGGCGTCATGGCAGGTCCGCGTCAGGTAATGCGGGCAGGTTTCCACCGTGACATCGAAGCCGCGGCCTTGCGATTCGGCCGCCAGCACCGGCCCGTCGCCGACAGATGTGTGTACCAGATGCAGCGGGCAGCCCGTGCGTTCGGCGAGAAAGATCATGCGGCGGATCGTCTCGACCTCGCAGAAGGCAGGTCTGCTTTCGGTGAAGGCGGCCAGGTCCTGCCGCCCCAGCGCCTGCATCTCCCGCTTCAGCCATGTGCCGATGGCGGTGTTTTCGCAATGCACGTTGATGATGCCGCCCGGGATGCCGGCCAGGATGCGCATGGCGGCATAGACCCAGCCATCGGTCGCGGGCACCAGGCCGATCGGGTTGTCCGGCTCATAGCCGAAGTAGAACTTGAAGGAGCGGATGCCGGTCGCGGCCACCATCGCCGGGATCTCGGCGATGTGAGATTCGCGCTGGATGATGAAGTGATAGCCGAAATCGACCGGCGCATTGGCCTCGGCCTGGCGGCGGAGCGACTGGTAGAAGCCCAGCCAATCCTCATCCAGCACCTGCACATAGTCGAGCACGGTGGTCACCCCGCCGGCGGCGGCGGCCGACATCTCGGTCCGCACATCCTCGTCATAGGGGAAGGCGAAGCCCAGGTGGCAATGCGGATCGACCACCCCTGGCATCAGCACGCGGCCATCGGCCTCGATCACCCGATGCGCGTCCGGCAGGGTCGCATCGGGGCCGAGGGCGACAATCACGCCGTCCTGGGCGGCGACCCCGCCCATGAATTCGCCATCGTGGTTGACGACGCGGGCGCCGCGGATGACGAGATCGGCCTGCATGATGAACTCCCTGAACGCAGGCAGCGGCCACGCAACACCCGTGCCAGACGCGCGCCCGCCCGTGCACGTGCTGACCGGCTTTCTGGGCAGCGGCAAGACCAGCCTGCTGCGGCATTGGCTGGCCGAGCCGGCTTTCGCCGACACCGCGGTGCTGGTGAATGAGTTCGGGGAGGCGGGGCTGGACCACCTGCTGCTGCGTGCGGTGCGGCCCGGCGTGGCGCTGCTGGGCAATGGCTGCGTCTGCTGCACGGTGCAGGACGATCTGGTGGCGACACTGGTCGGGCTTGCGGCCTCGGTGCAGGCGGGCGAGGTGCCGCCCTTCGCCCGGGTGGTGCTGGAGACCACGGGGCTGGCCGATGCCGGCCCGGTGCTGCAGGCGCTGATGTGCGACCGGCGCGTGGCGGGGCAGTTTCGCATAGGCCAAGTGGTGGTGACGCTGGATGCGCTGCTCGGCCCCGCCACTTTGGCGCGGCGGCCGGAAGCGGTCCGCCAACTGGCCTTGGCCGACCGCATCCTGCTGACCAAGACGGATTTGGCGAGCCAGACCGCCATCGCCGCCGCCGCCGCCGCGGCCCGCGGCCTGAACGGCACAGCCCCCATCCTGCGGCAGCGCCCGCGGGCCGCCGAAGTGTTTTCGCCCGCGCCCACCGATCGCGCCTTCCCCAGCATCGCGGCCCCCGCGCATGGCCTGGCGTCGCTGCTGCTGACCCTGCCGCACCCCGTCGCCTGGCGGCGGTTCGCCACCTGGCTGGAACTGCTGCTGGCGGCGCGGGGGGCCAGCATCCTGCGGCTGAAGGGGCTGCTCGCGGTGCAGGGCCTGGCCGGCCCGCTGGTCATCCAGGGGGTGCAACACGTCATCCACCCGCCCGAGGAACTGCCCGCCTGGCCTGAAGGCCTCGCCGCCACGCGGCTCGTGCTGATCGCCGAAGGGCTGGATCAGGCTGCAACGCAGGCGTCCTTCGCCTGGGTTGGCGGGGGCGCCGCAGGGCCTGGCGGCCGGCCATAGGCCCGGCGTCCTTCACCGGTCATCCCGGCGGGCCGGGCGCGCTTGCTGGCAGGCGTCAGCCGTGACCTCATGCGCGTTGGAATCCCAGGAGGTTTATCATGTTTCGTCGTCGTCATGTGTTGGTGGGTGCCGCCGTGCTCGCCGCGGGGCTTCCGGCGCGCGCCCAGGGACCGGTCCTGAAGGTCGGCTCCACGCCGACGGGCATTCCCTTCACCTTCCTCGACACGCGCAGCAACACCATCACCGGCTTCATGGTGGAACTGATCACCGAGATCGGCCGTCGCCAGGGTTTTGGCGTGGATGTCCAGGCCACCCCCTTCGCCGCCTTGATCCCCTCGCTCACCTCATCGCGCATCGACATGATCGCCGCCGCCATGCTGGCGACCCCGGCACGGCGCGAACAGATCGACTTCTCCGACCCCGTCTATGCCTATGGCGAAGGGGTCGCGGTGCGCGAGGGCGAGCAGCGCCCCTGGCGGAGCCTGGCCGACATGCGGGGCGTCGCCGCCGGCGCCCAGATCGGCACCGTCTATGTCGAGCCGCTGCGCGCCGCCGGCCTCGATGTGCGCACCTATGACAGCGTCGCGGACATCATGCGCGACGTCTCGCTGGGGCGGATCGCGGCGGGCTTCGGGGACGCGCCCATCGTCTCCTACCAGATCGCCCAGGGCACCTTCCGCGGCGTGCGGCTGTTGCCCGACTACCGCCCGTCGCTGGTCGGCAGCATCGCGATCGGCACGCGCAAGGGCGATGCCAACATGGCGCGGGTGAACACGGGCCTGGCCAGCATGCAGGCCGACGGCGCCTTCGCCGCGCTGATCACCAAATGGAACCTGCCGCCGTCGGTCGAATGAGCACCCAGCCTTGACCTGGACGAGTTTCCTGCGGGACGGGCGGGAGTTCCTGCCCATCCTGGCGCAGGGGGTGTGGGTCACCATCGCGGTGACGATCTGCGCGTTGCTGCTGTCGACCGCACTCGGCATCGTCTGGGCGCTGATGCGCACCTCCGGCAAGCGCTGGCTGGAATGGCCGGCGATGATCTTCACCAACACGATCCGCGGCATCCCGATCCTGGTGCAGCTGTTCTACATCTATTTCGTGCTGCCCGAGTTCGGTGTGGACCTGAATGCCTTCCAGGCCGGCGTGATCGGGCTCGGCGTCGCCTATTCCGCCTACATGGGCGAAGTGTTCCGCGCCGGCATCCTGGCCGTGGATGCCGGCACGATCGAGGCCGCGGAAAGCCTGGGCATGACCCGGGCGCGCATCCTGTCGCGCGTGGTGTTGCCGCAGGCGGTGCGGATCGTGCTGCCGCCCTATGGCAACAACCTGATCATGCTGTTGAAGGATTCATCGCAGGCCAGCGTCATCACCGTGGCCGAACTCTCGACCCAGGCCCGGCTCATCGCCTCCTCCACCTTCAAGAACCAGGAGGTCTGGACCATGGCGGCCCTGCTGTATCTCTGCCTGTCGATCCCGCTGATCATCCTGGTCGCGCGGCTGGAAAAGACGTTCGGCCGGCGATGATCGAGATCGACCGCCTGGAGAAATCCTTCGGCAGCAACCGCGTGCTGGACGGCATCTCGCTGCAGGTCCGGCAGGGCCAGGTGGTCTGCATCATCGGGCCTTCCGGTTCGGGCAAGTCCACGCTGCTGCGCTGCGTGAACGGGCTGGAATCCTACGAGGGCGGCGAGGTGCGCGTGCTGGGCCAGCGGGTGGACCGCAGCCGGCCCGAAATCCGCAGCGTCCGCCGCCAGGTGACGATGGTGTTCCAGCGCTTCAACCTCTTCCCGCACCGCACGGCGTTGGAAAATGTCACCGAGGGCCCGATCCATGCCGCCGGCGAAAGCCGCGCCTCGGCCGAGGCGCACGCGCATGAACTGCTCGCGCGCGTCGGGCTCACGGGCAAGGAGAGCGCCTATCCGTCGCAACTGTCCGGCGGCCAGCAGCAGCGGGTCGCCATCGCCCGCGCGCTGGCCATGCGGCCCCGCGCCGTGCTGTTCGACGAACCGACCAGCGCGCTCGACCCCGAATTGGTGGGCGAGGTGTTGACCGTGATGCGCGACCTGGCGCGCGAAGGGATGACCATGGCCGTCGTGACGCATGAGATGGGTTTTGCGCGCGAGGTCGCGGACCATGTGGTCTTCATGGACCGCGGCCGCGTGGTCGAGGAAGGTCGTCCCGCCGAGCTGCTAACCGCCCCGCGTGAGCCGCGCACCCAGGACTTCCTGCGTCGCGTCCTGCGCCCGCTGGACTAGGCATGCTGCCGCCGAGCCTCTACGCCGAAACCGCCATCGAGGCCCCCGCCACGCCGTCGCTCGAAGGCGATGCGCGCGCCCACGTCTGCATCATCGGTGGCGGCTTCACCGGCCTGTCCTGCGCGCTGCACCTGGCCGAGGCCGGGGTGGATGCGTTGCTGATCGAGGCCGAGGCACCTGGCTGGGGGGCTTCGGGGCGCAACGGCGGCCAGGTGAACCCCGGCCTGAAGCCCGACCCGGACCAGGTCGTGGCCGAGCATGGCGAGGATCTGGGTGGCCGGATGCTGGCGCTGTCCTATGGCGCGCCCGACGCGGTGTTCGCGCTGATCCGCCGCCACCAGATCCAGTGCGAAGCGCGGCAGGACGGCACCATCC
Source organism: Acetobacterales bacterium (assembly GCA_038323655.1). GTDB lineage: Bacteria > Pseudomonadota > Alphaproteobacteria > Acetobacterales > Acetobacteraceae > Humitalea. The sequence continues at coordinate 9,044 of JBBQHE010000057.1, forward strand.
GCGCCGCCAACGGACCGCGACATGCCGAGGCCGTGCGCCGCACCGCTGAACAATGCGCAAGACGCGGCGGCCCGGTCGAATTCCTGGACGCCGCCGCCATCGCCCGGCTGACGGGCACCGGGCGCTACGCCGCCGCCATGCTCGACCGACGCGGCGGCGATGTGCAGCCGCTGTCCTATGCGCGGGGCCTTGCGCGGGCGGCGATGCAGCTTGGCGCGCGCATCCATGGCGGCACGCCGGCCACCGCGCTGGAACCGGCGCCACAGGGCTGGCGGGTCACCACGCCGCGGGGCGCGATTGCCGCCGAACATGTCGTGCTGGCGACCAATGGCTACACCGGCGACCTCTGGCCCGGGCTGCGTCAGAGCGTGGTGCCGGTGTTCAGTTCCATTGCCGCCACGGCGCCGCTCGATGCCGGGGTGGCGGCGCGCATCATGCCGCTGCGGGCCTCGCTGTATGAGGCCGGCAACATCACCGTCTATTATCGGCTCGACCGGCAGAACCGCCTGCTGATGGGGGGAAGGGGGCCGCAACGCCCGATCGGCGACACGCGCCCCATCCGCTACCTGATGGACCATGCCCGACATCTCTGGCCCGCATTGGCCGGTGTCGCCTGGACGCATGGCTGGAACGGCCAGCTCGCCATGACCAAGGACCATTACCCCCACCTGCACGAACCGGCGCCGGGACTGCTGGCGGCACTCGGCTACAACGGGCGCGGGGTCGCGATGGGCACGGCGATGGGCCGGCAGATGGCGCTTCGTATCTTGGGCCAGGCCGTGGACATGCCCGTCACGCCGATCCGCCCCATCCCGTTCCATCGGTTCTGGCGCCTGGGCGTGGCAGCCAGGATCATCGAGGGCCGCGCCCGTGACCGCCTGGGGCTGTGACGGCCACAGGGCGCAGGCTTGGGGCTACCCCGCCCCTTGCGCGACGACGCAGGGCGCGCCCGGCCGCGTGCTGGCCATGGCTGCGGCCTCTGGAGCGGCGCCCAGGGCGCGCACGGCCTCGAACTGCGAGAGAAACACGCGGCCCTTGAAGTGCTCGAAGAAGTCCGACCGCTTCAGCGCATCCATCACCGGCCCCTTCACCTCCGACAGGTGGAAGCCGACGCCGGCCGCCCCCAGGCGGTCGGCGATGGCTGCGAGGCTTTCGAGCGCGCTGGCATCGATCAGGTTTACCGCCGGGCACATCAGCACGACCTGCCGCAGGGCGGGCCGCGCCGCGACCTCGGCGTAGATGCGGTCTTCCAACGCGCGGGCATTGGCGAAGTACAGGCTTTCATCCACCCGCAGCGACAGGATGGCGGGGTCGGTGATCACCGCATGCCGGTCCACGTTGCGGAAATGCTCGGTGCCCGGCACCTGGCCCACGATCGCCATGTGCGGCGTGCTGGTGCGCCACAGGAACAGCAGCAGCGACAGCGCCACGCCGGCGACGATGCCCGCCTCCACACCGACGAACAGAACCAGCAGGATGGTGGTGGCCATCGCCGCGAAATCCGGCTTGGAATAGGCCCAGGTGCGGCGGATGGCCTTGACGTCCACGAGCGACAGCACCGCCACGATGATCGTCGCCGCCAGCACCGCCTGCGGTAGGAAGCGGAACAGCGGCGTCAGGAACAGCGTGGCGGCCAGGATGCCGAGCGCGGTGATCGCACCGGCCAGCGGCGTCTGCGCGCCGGCGTCGAAATTCACCACCGATCGCGCGAAGCCGCCCGTCACCGGAAAACCGCCCGACAGGGCTGCGGCGATGTTGGACGTGCCCAGGCCCACGAGTTCCTGGTTGGCCTCGATGCGCTGGCGCCGCTTGGCGGCCAGCGTCTGCGCGACCGAGACGGATTCCACGAAGCCCACCAGGCTGATCAGCAGGGCCGCCGGCAGCAGTTGCACCCACAGATCGGCGTCGAACACCGGCCATGCGAAGGGCGGCAGGCCGGCGGGGATGTCGCCCACGATCTTCACGCCCTGGCGGTCCAGGCCGAAGCCGAGCACAAGAAGAATGGAGACCACGATGGCGGCGAGCGGCCCCGCCTTGGCCAGCAGATCGGCGAGGCGTGGCGCGAGGCCAAGCCCGATCAGGCGGGGCTTCAACTGCCGGCGCACCCAGAACAGGAACGCCACCGCGCTGACGCCAATGAGCAGCGTGAAGATATTGGTCGCGCTGAACTGGCCGAGGATGCCCTCGACCATCCGGGGCAGCGTGTCGCCCTCCGCGCGGATGCCGAGGATGTGCTTGAGCTGGCTGGCTGCGATCAGGATGCCCGATGCGGTGATGAAGCCCGAGATGACGGGATGGCTCAGGAAATTCGCGAGGAAGCCCAGCCGCAGCACCGCCATGGCGATCAGGATCAGCCCCGACAGGAAGGCCAGCGTCACCGCCGCGGCAAGATAGGCGGCCGTGCCCTGCGCCGCGATCGGCGCGAGGGCCGCGGCCGTCATCAGCGACACCACGGCCACCGGCCCCACCGCCAGCGTGCGGCTGCTACCGAAGACGGCATAGGCGACCAGCGGCAGGATCGAGGCATACAGCCCGACAACAGGCGGCAGCCCGGCGAGCATGGCGTAGGCGAGGCTCTGCGGCACCAACATGATGGTCACGATCACCGCGGCGAAGACGTCGGCTGCAAGCGCGTCGCGGGTGATCTGCCGTGCCCATCCCAGGATGGGAAACAGGCGTTGCAGGCGCGTGGTCATGCAAGGCCGCGCCTCGTCACAACGCATTCACCGGCAATTTCAGGAAAACGCGGCCGCTGTCATCGGGCGGCGGCAAGGCGCCGGCACGCATGTTCACCTGCAGCGATGGCAGGATCAGCCGCGGCATGCTGAGCGTCGCGTCACGCGCCTGGCGCATGGCGACGAAGGCATCCTCGGTGACGCCCTGGCCCACGTGGATGTTCTCCGCGCGCTCTGCCGCCACGGTCGTCTCCCAGGCGATGTCACGCCCGTTCGGCCCGTAGTCGTGGCACATGAACAGACGCGTTTCGGCCGGCAGGGACAGGACGCGCTGGATGGAACGGAACAGCGTGCGGGCATCACCGCCCGGAAAGTCGGCGCGGGCCGATCCGCCATCGGGCATGAACAGCGTGTCGCCCACAAAGGCGGCATCGCCGACCACATGCGTCATGCAGGCCGGCGTGTGGCCGGGCGTATGCAGCGCGAAGGCGGCCATGCCGCCGATCGCATAGGTGTCGCCATCCTTGAACAGCCGGTCGAACTGGCTGCCGTCGCGGCGGAACTCGGTGCCCTCATTGAAGACCTTGCCGAAGACGTCCTGCACGACGGTGATCTGCTCGCCAATGCCGATCCTGCCGCCGAGCTCGCGCTGGAGATAGGGCGCGGCGGAAAGATGATCGGCGTGGACATGCGTCTCGATCAGCCATTCCAGGCGCAAGCCATGCGCCTTGATGTGGGCGATGATCGCGTTGGCCGAAGCCTGCGTGATGCGACCGGCTGCGTAGTCCAGGTCCAGGACGGAATCGAACACCGCACAGGCCGCCGAGGCAGGGTCCTTCACGATGTAGCTGATGGTATTGGTGGCCGCGTCGAAGAAGGCCGTGACTTCCGGCTTGATCGACAGGTCGACGCGATGCGGGATGGCGGTCATGGCTGCTCTCCTCTCGATTGGTTCAGGGCCGCGGCATGGCCGCCGCCTGCCCCGCCGGGCGATCGGCGAGCCACCGCGCCGCCGCCATGCCCAGCAGCATGGCAGCGACGAACAGCAGGGCCGCCGTGCCGCCGGTGCCGAGCGCGGTGAAGGCCGGGCCGGGGCAAAAACCCGCAAGGCCCCAGCCTATGCCAAAGATCGCGGGGCCGGCCAGGATGCGCGCGTCGATCTCGGTCGACGTCGGCAGATGGAATTTCTCGGCGAAGATCGGCTGCGCGCGCCGCAGCACCAGGCGGAAGCCGGCGAAGGTGACGGCGATGGCGCCGGCCATGACGAAGGCAAGGCTCGGGTCCCAGCCGCCGGTCGGGATGGCGGCGAGGTCGAGGAAGTTCAGCACCTTCGCCGGATCGGCCATGCCGGCGATGACGAGGCCGAGCCCGAAGACCAGGCCGATTGCGAATTGCACCAGGATCGACATGGCGGGCCTCACAGCAGGTGGCGGGTCACGAAGACGGTCAGCATGGCGGTCGCCATGAAGGTGAGTGTCGCAACCATGGAGCGCACCGACAGCCGCGACAGGCCGCAGACGCCATGGCCCGACGTGCAGCCGTTGCCCCAGACCGCGCCGAAGCCGACCAGCAGCCCGGCGAGGGCCAGGACCGCAGGCCCGGCCGCGATGCTGGGCACCGGGACGCTCCCGCTGGCCAGCAGCACCGCCAGCGGTGCGGCCACGATGCCCAGGATGAAGGCCAGGCGCCCGGCAAATTCACCATCGGCATAGGGCGGCAACAACCGCACCGCAATGCCGCTGACGCCAGCGATGCGCCCTTGGGCGGCCATGAGCATGACGGCCGACGCGCCGATCAGCGCGCCGCCCAGAAGCGACGCCACCGGGGTGAAATCGGTGGCCGGCATGTCAGGCGCGGCCGATCGCGCAGGTGCGGATGCCAAAGAGCATGTATGCGGGGCAGACGCGGAAGACGGCGGTGCCGAAGAGCACGGCACCGACCGCGACCACGGCGAAGCGCCAGGCGCCAAGCGGGGCGAACAGGCCCGGCAGGACGAAGGGCAGGACGAGCAGCACCGCGCCGAGCACGAAGCGGGCGGCGCGATCGCGTGAACCGACATTGATCATGATGGGATCCTCCAGCGGATTGGTGTTGCCTTCATATCTGCGTGAATGCTAATATGTCAAGATGAAAACAAGCACCAGTGATGACGCTTTCACGGCCATGGAAGCCAAGGCCGATGAAGCCGCCCGCCTGCTCTCCGCCCTGGCCAATGCCAAGCGGCTGATGGCCCTGTGCCATCTGGTCGAGGGCGAAAAGTCGGTGGGGGACCTGGCGCAGCGCGTCGGCCTCGCACCCGCGGCCCTGTCGCAGCACCTCGGCCGGATGCGCGACCTGCGCCTGGTGGAAACCAGGCGCGACGGCCAGGCCATCTTCTATCGGCTGGCCAGCGCCGAGGTGACCGCGATTCTGGAGACGCTCTACCGGCTCTACTGCGCGCCCGCCGCCGAAACAGCCTGATCCGCGCCGCCCAGCCGGTCGAGCAGGGCACTGCGGTTCAGCGCGATGTCGGCGATGGTCAAGTCATCCAGAACCGAAAGGAAAGCCCGCAAGGCGCGCTGCAGGCCGCGCGACAGGTGGCAGATGCCGATCAGCGGGCAGGTGTTGGTCTGCGGGGTGAAACACTCGACCAGGGCCAGCGGCGCCTCGGTCCAACGGATGATCTCGCCCACCGTGATCTGCTCGGCCGGGCGGGCCAGGCGCATGCCGCCGCGGCGCCCACGGATGGTCTCGATATAGCCACGGCGGGCCAGTTCGCTCGCGACCTTGACCAGATGCGCTTTCGAAATGCCATGCGCGCGGGCGACGTCGTCCACGGTGACGATCTGCGGCGCGCGCAGCGCCACGAGTTGCAGGATACGCAGGGTGAAGTTGGAATACTGGGTCAGCCGCAAGATGGAGCCTCTGTCACGCGAAAACCAGTAACGAATGTATTGCTTATCTAGCCACCGGGCAATGCCCACCACCCGCCGCCGCAAATTGATGCCGCGCCGCCGACGGGGCATGCTGGGGCGCGCCCGCGGCGCCAAACATCCCGGTCACCTTGCCATGCCGAACGCCTGCCCGGTCACCCGCCGCACCGCCCGCCGGCCGTCCCGATGATGCGGGCCGCGGTCGCCGGCTTCGAATTCGAAGGCAACAGCCTGTCGCTGCGCGTGACCCGGCGCGCCGATTTCGCCCGCAGCGGCCTGTCCGAGGGCGCCGCCCTGCTGGCCGCGACCGCGGGCAAGGACCTGGCCCTGACCGGCGGGATCGACGCGCTGCGCAAGGCGGGGGTCGAACCGGTGCCGATCTTCGCCGCCAAGGGCGGGGCCGGCGGGCATATCGAGGACGCCTTCTTCCACGAAGCCCTGCACCGCATCGTCGAGGGCATCGCCCAGGCGCCGCCGGTGCAGGGCATCTACCTCGCGATGCACGGCGCGATGATCTGCGCCGAGGAAAAGGACCCCGAAGGCGCCGTCCTGGCCGCCTTGCGCGCCCGCGTCGGGCCGGACATGCCCATCGCCGTCAGCCTCGACCTGCACGCCCATGTCACGCATCGCATGGCAGCGGGGGCCAACATCATCGTGGGCTACGAGACCTATCCGCATGTCGACGCCCATCGCACCGGCGCCTGTGCCGCGGGGCTGCTGGTGCGGGCCATGCAGGGCGCGATCAGGCCGGTCACCCGCATCCGCAAGTACAACGCCATCCTGCCCGTACTCGGCGGTGCGACCCTTGGTGATGCGCCGATGGCCGAGGTCAGCGCCGAGGCCCGCGCCCTGGAGGCGGCAGGGCGCGCATTGTCGGTCAGCTACTTCCCGGTGCAGCCATGGCTCGACATGGCCGATGTCGGGATCACGGGGCTCGCGGTGACGGATGCCGATGCCACGGCCGCGGAAGCAGCGGCCCAGACCGTGCTGGATGCCATGTGGGACCGCAGGCGCTGCTTCGAAATGCCCGCCATGACCCCGGACGAGGCGGTGCAGCAGGCCCTGCTGCGTGACGGCCAAACGCTGCTGATCGATGCGCCCGATTCGATCGGCGCCGGCGCCTCGGGCGATGCCCCGGCCCTGCTCGCTTCCCTGCTGGCGCATGCGCCCCAGGTCGCATCGGCGCTGTGCATCGTCGATCCAGAGGCCGCGGCCAGCGCCTTTCGCCTGGGGCCAGGCGCCGAGGCCCGTTTCACGGTCGGCGCCTGGCAGGACAAGCGCTGGTACAGCCCCGTGTCGCTGACGGCGCGGGTGGAGCGCCTGTGCGACGGTGTGTTCACCTATCGCGGCGGGCCGGCGGGCGGTGCGACCGGCAGGCTGGGGCCGAGCGCGGTGCTGCGCACCGGCGGGCTGTCCCTGCTGGTCGCCACCCACGCCGTCTACGAACACCTGGACGAGCACTATGCAGCCTGCGGCATTGACATCGCGGCCTGCCGGCTGGTGTCGTTCAAGAACCTGATGAACTTCCAGAAACTGCTGGCGCCCGGGGTCGGTTTCATCGCGCTGCACGGCCCGGGTGCGGCGCCGCTGCGCCTGCAGGACGTGGCCTGGGCAAAGCGCCAGCGACCCTTCTGGCCGGCCGACGACACGCCGCGGCCCGTCCTGATCACCAGCGACGCCTGACGCGGTCCGCCACACGACAAGAGGAGACGAGCATGCTCAACCGAAGGACCTTCCTGGGCGCGGCCGCGGCAGCGCCGCTGGCCCCGGTTCCTCTGCTGGCGGTCCCGCTGCTGTCGGTCCCGCTGCTTTCGGGGCCGGCGGTGGCGCAGGGCCGGGCGCGGGTGCTGCGCTATGTGCCCAGTTCCAACCTCACCGTGCTGGACCCGATCTTCACCCCGGCCTCCGTCACCATCACCCATGGCTATTGCGTGTTCGACACGCTCTATGGCGTCGATGCGCAGATGCGCGCGGTGCCGCAGATGGCGGCCGGGCACAGTGTTTCCGCCGACGGGCTGACCTGGGAAATCACGCTGCGCGATGGCCTGACCTTCCATGACGGCGAACCGGTCCGCGCGCGCGACTGCGCCGCCAGCCTGGAACGCTGGTCCAAGCGCGACGGCTTTGGCCAGGCATTGGGGGCCGCGACCGAAAGCTTCGGCTTCAAGGACGACAAGACCATCGTGATCCGGCTGACGCGCCGCTTCGGCCGGCTGCTGGATGCGATCGGCAAGCCGCATTCCTCGCCGGCGATGATCATGCCCGAGCGCCTGGCCAGGACCAGCCCGACCGTGCAGGTGACCGAGATGGTCGGCTCCGGCCCCTATCGCTTCGTGCCGGGCGAATATGTCTCGGGCGCGCGCATGGTCTATGAAAAATTTGCGGGCTATGTGCCCCGCGGCGAAGCGCCGGCCTGGACCTCGGGCGGCAAGGTCGTGCATTTCGACCGGCTGGAATGGCAGGTGCTGCCCGACCCCGCGACGGCCACGGCGGCGCTGCAGGCGGGCGAGGTGGATTGGCTGGCGACGGTGCTGCCCGAACTGGTGCCCACCGTCACCCGCAACCGCGCGCTGCGGCTGTTTCGCGGCGACCCCTACGGCGTGCTGTCGGTGCTGCGCTTCAACCACCTGCATCCGCCCTTCGACAAGGTCGCGGTGCGCCAGGCGGTGCTGCGCGCGCTGGACCAGCTGCCCTTCATCCAGGCAATCACGGCCCGGCCCGAGGATGGCGAGGTCTGCCGTTCCATGTTCCCCTGCGGCATGCCGGGCGTCACCGAGGTAGGCCAGGGCGTGATGGGCACGCTGGACGCCGAGGCCGCCCGCCGGGCGCTCGCCGCCGCAGGCTATGCCGGCGAACGGGTCGTCATCCTGAACCCGACCGACATCGCCACCATCAACGCCCATGGCCTGCTGCTGGCCGACCTGCTGCGCCGGATCGGGATGAACGTGGACCTGCAGTCGCTCGACTGGGGCACGGTGGTGCAGCGGCGCATCTCCAAGAGCCCGATCGACCGCGGCGGCTGGAGCATCGCCTGCACCAACTGGCCGGCGATCTCGATCGACAATCCGGCGACCAATGCGACGACGCGCGGCCAGGGCGATACCGGCTGGTGGGGTTGGTTCGCCGATGCGCCGACGGAGGAGCTGGCGCAGCGCTGGCTGGGCGCCGCTTCGGCCGAGGAGGCCAGCGCCACATTCCTGGCAGCCCAGCAACGCGCGCTGGAAATGGTGCCCTCGGTGCCGCTCGGCCGCACCTTCTCCGACGGCGCGCTGCGCGCCGATCTGCAGGGTGCGCTGGCAGGCTCGGTGCAGATGTTCTGGAACGTGCGGCGCGGATGAAGGCAGCCGCGGGGTGGGCGTGTCAGCCGCTCCACGGCGGCGGGCGTCAGCCGCTCCGCGGCGGGTGTCAGCCGCTCCGCGGCGGAGGGTGTCAGCCGCTCCGCGGAAGGCGCAGATCGGCGGTCCGCGCATGCGCCTCCATGCCTTCCAGCCGGGAGATGCGCGCGGTCACCTCGGCGACCGGCAGCGCCCCTTCGGCCGTCGCCCGCTGCCAGGTGACGGTCTTGAGGAACTTCAGCACCGACAGCCCACCCGTATAGCGCGCCGCCCCCGAGGTCGGCAGCACATGGTTCGGCCCCGATGCCTTGTCGCCAAAAGCCACCGTGGTTTCCGCACCAAGGAACAGGGACCCATAGGCCGTCAGCCGGCCGAGCCACCAGTCGAGATCGCGCGCCTGGACATGCAGGTGTTCCGGCGCCTGCCGGTCGGCGGCCGCGGCCATCGCCTCGCGGTCGTCGCAGAGCGTCACCTCGGCCAGCCCGTCCCAGGCGGCGCGGGCGGCGGCGGCATTGGCCTGCGGCAAGGTCGCGATCAGCCGCGGCACCAGGGCGATCACCGCCTCGGCCAGGGCGGCATCATCGGTCAGCAGCCAGACCGGCGAATCGGCGCCATGTTCCATCTGGCCCACCAGGTCAGAGGCCACCGTCCCCGCATCGGCCGAGCCATCGGCGATGATGAGGCTGTCGGTCGGCCCGGCCAGCATGTCGATCCCGACGCGGCCGAAGAGCTGGCGCTTGGCTTCGGCGACATGGGCATTGCCGGGACCGGCCAGCACATCGGCCGCCGGCAGGCCGAAGAAGCCGAAGGCCAGGGAAGCGATCGCGTGCACCCCGCCCATGCACACGATCCGGTCGGAACCGGCCAGGTGCATCGCGATCAACACGTCAACCGCCTGGCCCCGGGCGCCGCGCGGCGGCGAACAGGCGGTGACGTGGCCGACCCCGGCGACGCGCGCCGTGGTCACGGTCATCAACGCCGAGGCGATATGGCTGTAGCGGCCGCCGGGCGCGTAGCACCCCGCGGCCTGGACCGGGATGGACTTCTGGCCGGCGATGAAGCCCGGCGCCATCTCGATCTGCATGTCGGTCAGCGTGGCGCGCTGTGCTTGCGCGAAACGCCGGATATTCGCATGGGCGAAGCCGATGTCGGCCCGGGCCTGCGCGCCCACGCGCTGCACCGCGGCGTCGATCTGGGCGGGCGTCAGCAGGGGGTCACCGTCCCAGCCGTCAAGCGCCCGGGCATAGGCCAGGGCGCAGGCTTCGCCCCCGGCCTCGATCTCGCGCAGCATCCCGGCCACGCGGTCCGGCACCGCCGCATCCTGCGTCAGGGCGCGCGGGGTTGCGGTTTTCAGGCGGCGCGTGGCCAGGGCGATCTCCCGCTGCGATGACGGCGCGCATGGTCAGGCCAAAGCGGGCAGACGGGAAGACCCCTGCCCGCCGCTAGATCCGCCGCCACCAGCGCCGGGTCAGCGCCAGCGCGAGCAGCCCCTCCAGCCCGGTGATGACGCCCGCGGCCTGGGCGCCAAAGGCATCGGCCAGCAGCCCGACATGGACGAAGCCGATGGGGCCGAGCCCGATGCAGACCGACTGCAGCCCAAGCACACGGCTGCGCAATTCGGGTGCTGCGGCAAGATAGACCAGCGTCGCCTGCATGATGGAAAACCCGGCCTGGCCGACCCCGGCCAGGAACAGCGCCGCCCCAGCCAGGACCGGCAGGGGTGCGATGGCGAAGGCCGCCAGCATGGCCAGGAACAGCGTCACCCCGCCGAGGAAGCATGGCCGATAGGCGCCGGGCCGCACCCAGGCCGCAATCGCCACCACGCCGACCAGCGCGCCCACGCCATCCATCGCCGACAGCACGCCGATGGCCCCCGGCCCCATGCCCAGGTGGTCGCGCGCGATCACCGGCACCAGGCTGGTGAAGGGCCAGCCGAAGACGTTGAAGATGATGGTGACGATCATGGTGCCCAGCAGCCGCGGGTCGGCCCGCACCGCGGCCAGGCCCTGGGCGATTCGCGCAAGCACCCCTTCCCCGGCGGTGGCGGCGATGCCGCTGCGCGTGCGCATGCTCAGCCCCGCGACCAGCCCGACCAGATGGAAGCCGATGCCGGCCAGGAAGGCGCCCTCCACCCCCACCCAGGCGACCAGCAGCCCCGCCAGCGCGGGGCCGAGGATTCGGCTCACATTGTTGCTGCCGACATCGGCCGACATGGCCCGGGCCATGCGCGCGGGCGTCGCGACCTGGCCGATCAGCATGCGCCGCACCGGGCTGTCGGCGGCCCAGGCCAGGCCGCTGACGAAACTCGCCAGCGCCAGGTGCCAGACCTCAAGCAGCCCACCCCGGGCGAGCAGGGCCAGCACGACGGAAACGGTCAGGTTCAGCACGGCGATGCCGAGCAGCGCGCGATGCAATTCGAAGCGTTCGATCACGGCGCCCAGGAAGGCGCCGAACAATCCCATCGGCAGAATGCGCAGCATGGCCAGCATCGCGACCAGGAAGGCCGAGCCGGTCTGGTCATAGGCGAACAGGGCGATGGCCAGCATGTCCAGCCAGCGGACGAGCGAAACCATGAGACCCACG
>JBBQHE010000058.1:0-20477 GCA_038323655.1 Acetobacterales bacterium
TCGGCGCGCTGCACCGCGCGCTCACGCAAATCCTCGGAGTAGGGGCGCATTCGGGCTGGCCTCCATCGCCCAGCCCAGAGCTTGAATCAGATTTCCGCGCGTTTCGGAATCCCGATTCCGGCCAAACGCAGCGTGCTCTAGGACCCCGGCCAGGCGGCGCAGGAGCCAACAACGGGCTTCGGCAGACGCGGCTAGGTGTTTGGTCTCACCAATGCAAAGACACAGGGCTTTGCCCCTTTATCCTAAACGGCGGATTTACCTACCACGTCCAGGCCATCACCGCGACCGCTGCCCCCATCACCACCGTGCACAGCCAGCCCAACACCCACAGCCCGCGCCGCAGGGTAAAGCCCCCCATCACCGCCGGTCGCATCGCCATCAGCATGATTACCACCATCAGCGGCACCGACACCACGCCATTGACCACCGCGGACCAGAACAGCGCCCGGATCGGGTCGATCCCCAGAAAATTGATCGCCGTGCCGGCCAGGGTCGCGGCCGCGATCACGGCATAGAAGGCCCGCGCATCCAGCGGCCGCCGGTCGAGCCCCGTGGTCCAGCCCGCGGCCTCCCCCACCGCATAGGCCGCCGATCCCGCCAGCACCGGCACCGCGAGCAGCCCGATGCCGATGATGCCGATGGCAAAGGCCAGGTAGGCGAAGTTGCCGGCGATTGGCCGCAGCGCCTCGGCCGCCTGGGCGGAAGTCTGGATATCCGTCACCCCATGCGCGTTCAGCGTGGCCGCGGCGGTGATCATGATGAACAGCGCGATGGTGCAGCCATAGCCCATGCCGACCAGCGTATCGGCGCGCATCCGTGCGATGGCCTCGGGGCCTTCCTCCGGCGCCTCGGTCAGCGGGTGCGCGCTGGCATCGGTGCGCTCCTCCTGCGCCTCCTGCGATGCCTGCCAAAAGAAGCAATAGGGCGAGATGGTAGTGCCCAGAACGGCGACGATGGCGATCACGTGTTCCTGCCCGAGAGCGAGGCTGGGCCAGACCGTGCCCGCGATCACCCACCCCCAGGGCACATCAACCACCAACGCCACTGCGACGTAGGAGAGCAGCGACAGCGCCGTCCATTTCAGGATACGGACGTAGTCTTCGTAGCGGGAAAACACCTCCAGCGCGACGCAGCCGACCGCGAAGCCGACCACATACAGATGTACCGGCCCGCCGATCAGCAGCGCCAGGGCGGCGGCCATGGCGCCCAAGTCGGCGCCGATGTTCACCACATTGGCGATCACCAGTAGCGAGACGATGAACAGCAGCAGCGGGCGGGGGAAATGCCCGCGGATATTGCCCGCGATCCCCTGGCCGGTAACCCTGCCGATGCGCGCGCAAATTTCCTGCATCGCCGCCATCAGCGGAAAGCACAGCAGGATCACCCAGGTCAGCGCATAGCCGAAGGCCGCCCCCACCTGGGAATAGGTCGCGATGCCGCCCGGATCGTCGTCCGAGGCGCCGGTGATCAGCCCCGGCCCAAGCCGCCCCCAGAAGCCCTTGGCGGGGACCAGGCCGCGCTGCGCCGCGATCCGCCCAGCCAGGGTGCTGCGGCGAAGGTGGCGGTGGCGACGGGCCATGCATCTCCCTGGGTGACAGGCACGGTGCCGGCCGCCAGTCTGGCCCGGCCATGCCAGACCCCATCCTGCTCCATCCCATCGCTCATGTCTTGGGCGGGCGCGAACACCCGGAGGATGACGGCTGGGATGCGGTGGAGGCGACGATCCGGCTGGATGCCGCCCGTTTTACGCCCGAGGATATGGAGGGGCTGGACGCGTTTTCTCATATCGAGGTCGTCTTCTTCTTCCACCACCCCGCCGCGGCGACGCCCATCACCGGGCTGCGTCACCCGCGGGGTCGTGCCGACTGGCCCGCCGTCGGGGTCTTCGCGCAGCGCGCAAAGAACCGGCCGAACCGGATCGGCGTCAGCACCTGCCGGCTGCTGGGCGTCGCGGGGCTGGAGATGCGGGTGCGCGGGCTGGATGCCATCGCCGGCACCCCGGTGCTGGACATCAAGCCGCACATCACCGGCTTCGCGCCGCGCGGTCCGGTGATCGAACCGGCCTGGGCTGTGGCGCTCATGCAGGGCTACTGGTAGGTCCGCGCCAGACGGGCCAGCAAGAACTCGATCTCGGCCACCGTCTCGGCGGTCAGCTTCGGCCCCGGCGGGCGCAGGGCGGCCGAGGCGATCAGACCGCGCCGGGCCAGGATGTACTTGCGCACCGCCAGCCCCAGCCCCGGCTGGTGTTCGGTGCGGATCAGCGGCAGGTGCTGGTCGAACAGGTCATGGGCCGCATCGCGTTCGCCCGTCTCGACCAGGCGACACACCTCGGCCAGCATCTCCGGATAGGCGTAGCCGGTCATGATGCCATCGGCGCCGCGTTCCAACTCGGTCGGCAGGAACAGCCCGCCATTGCCGCCGAGGATGCTGATGCGCCGCATCTTGCCCGCGGCGGTCAGCGCGCGAAGGGCGGTGATCTTGTCCAGCCCCGGCCAGTCCTCGGCCTTCAGCATGACCAGGCGCGGGTCCTCCACCATGCGGGCGATCATGGCGGCGGTCATCGCGACACCGCTCGCCTGCGGATAATCCTGCAGCACATAGGGCACGTCGGCCCCGATCGCAGCCGCGGCCCCGGCGACATAGGCAAACACCGCGTCATCCCCGCGCAGCCCCATGGCCGGGCTGAACATCACCCCCGCCGCACCCGCGGCCATGACCCCCTGGGCCAGCGCCCGCATCATCGCGAACCCGGGCGCCGAGACACCGACCACAACCGGCACCCGCCCCGCCGTCACCGCCAGCACACGGCGCACGACCGCGAGCGATTCGGCCTCGGTCAGCTTGGGTGCCTCGCCCATGATGCCGAGCAGCGTCAGCCCGCTGGCCCCGGCACCGAGGTAGCCCTCGGTCATCGTCTCGATGCTGCCCATGTCCAGGCTGCCATCGGCATTGAAGGGCGTGGGGGCGATGACAAAGACGCCGCGCGCCTCTTCGGTCAGCAGAGGGGCGGACATGACGTTGGCTCCAGCAAGGTGGCCCGCATGATTTCCCGAGGTCGCGCCCCCCCGCAAGATGGACCCGCGCGCCCCAGGGTTGCAGCATGCCGGCCGATGACGCACCCCGCCCGATGACCGCGGCCCAAAGCGGACCCCAAAGCCGACCGCTGCTTGGTATTCTCTGCATGGTCACCGCGGGGGTGATGTTTTCCGGCATGGGCGGCATCGCCAAGCTGCTGGGCGAGACCTATTCCTCGTTGCAGGTCTCCTGGGCGCGGGCCTTCGTGCACCTGGTGTTCCTGGCCGTGGTCTTCCTCCCGCGCGGCGGGCTTGCCGTGCTGCGCAGCCGCAGGCCCGGGCTGCAATTGGCGCGGGCGGCGATGCTGACCTGTTCCAACCTGTGCTTCTTCTTTGCCATCACCCACATTCCGCTGGCCAAGGCCTCGGTGATCTCGCTGACCGCGCCGCTGATCGTCGCACTGCTGGCCTGACCGATGCTGGGCGAACGCACGACGCCGGGGCGCATCGCCGCGGTGCTGCTGGGCTTTGCCGGCGTGATCGTGGTGATCCGCCCGGGCGGCGAGCTGTTCCACTGGGCCAGCTTCTTCGTACTCGGCTCAGCCACGGCCTATGGCGTGTACCAGGTGTTGACGCGAAGGGTGGCACCCTTCGACCCGCCGACGACCTCCGCCCTCTGGGCGCCGCTGACCGGGGCGGTGGGCTTGCTGGTGGTGCTGCCCTTTGTCTGGATTGCGCCGGCGGGCGCGGGGGATCTCGCGCTGTTCTTCGGCTGCGGTGCCTTGGGGGCGACGGGGCATTATTTTGTCGCGCGCGGCTTTGGCTATGCCGCGGCGAATGTCGTCTCGCCGTTCCAGTATTTCCAACTGCTGAGCGCGGTGGCGGTCGGCTGGGCGATGTTCGGCAACCTGCCGGATGCGGCGACCTGGGTGGGGGCCGCGATCATTGCGGGGGCCGGGCTGTGGCTCGGGTGGTTGCAGCGGCGGCGATAACGGCGAGGGGCGATGCCGGGTTGGGCTGCGGCATTTTGGCCAGGGGCGCGCGGCGCCAGGCCAGGCCCGGCGCTGACCCGCGCCAACGACGATGTACCGAGGGCGCGTTCAGGCGGCACCAGCCGCTTAAGCCAGCGTCTCCACCACATGCGGGAACACAGCCTCATATGCCTCGCCATAGGTGCAGGCGATCTCGCTGTTGCGCGCGGTCTGGTTGCCGCGGTTCAGCGCGCTGCGGGTGTAGTAGTCCCACAGGTGTTCCTGCCCGGCCATGCATTCGATGGCGGCGCGTTTTTGGGCCCAGACGCTGTCGATCGACATGAAGACATTGGGCTTCCAGTCGGAGCGTTCCGGCTGGTGCGGCTCGTACAGGTACACCTGCGGCGCACCGATCACCTTCTGCTCGGGGTTGTGGCCATGCGCCTGGGCGATCACGCGGGCGTGCTGGGCGAACTCGGTCGTCATGGGGTGGTCGAAGTTGTACGGATCTTTCCGCGAATGGGTCAGCACGAAGGCTGGGCGGATGGCGCGATACACATCGACCAGCCGGAACAGATGGGCGCGCGTCAGTTCCATCGGGTAGTCCCCGACATCCCAGAACTGAATGTCATGCACCTTGAGATGCGCGGCCGCGGCCTCGGCTTCCTTTTGCCGCTCGGCCTTGACGCGTTCGAGCGTCATGCCCGGCAGGCGCCAAAGCTTCGCACTCTCGCCCCGTTCACCGAAGGACAGGCAGATCACCGTCACCTCGAAGCCCGCGGCGGCGTGCTTGGCGATGGCGCCGCCGGCGCGCCAGACGAAGTCGGCCGAATGGGCGGAAACGACAAGGGCGGTCTTGGTCATGCGGGTGCTCCGGTGAGACGCCTGCCTAGGCGGGCTTGGCGCTGCTGTCCTATTGCTTTGTCAGTCCGCGCTATGCTGCCCCGGCATGGCCTCAAGCGCTGCGACATAGCCGCGCAGCGCATCGCAAAACGCCTCGGCCGCGGCCGACAAGGGCCGGTCGGGCCGGCGGATCAGCCCGGCGGGCCGGGCGGGGACGGCGACCGGCAGGGGCAGCGGGCGGATCGTACCCCGCAGCAGGTCGCCCGCCAGCATGTTGCGCGGCATGACCGAAACCAGGTCGGTGGTGTGCAGCATCTCGCGGATGAATTCATAGGAGGACGACCGCAGCGCGGTTGCCTGCGGCAGGCCGAGCAGCGCCAGCAGCGCGTCGATCTCCAGCCCCACGCGCTGGCTGACCGTGGGCAGCACCAGCCCGTAGGCGGCGATGCGCGCAGCGGACGGGGCGTCCTCCATCGTCAGCGGATGCCCGGCTCGCGCCAGCAGCGCGATGGGTTCGTCATAAAGGGTTTCACGCAAAAAAATGTCCGGCTGCGGCGGGTCGTAGAGCCGGCCGACGATCAGGTCGATCTCGCCTGCCGCGAGACGCGGCAACAAATCCTCGGTGCGACCCTGGACCATGCGCAGGATCAGTTCGGGGTGACGCGCGGTCAGCCGGGCCATCACGCCAGGCAGCATGCCGGCCGCGGTGACGGGCAAGGCGCCGAGCGACAGCGTGCCGCTGGCCGCGACCGCCAGGCCATCCAGTTCCGCATCCAGCCGGCGCAATTCGGCGAGGATCCGGCGGGCGGTCGCGATCACCGCGGCCCCGGCGGCGGTGGGGCGCACGCCACGGGCATGGCGGTCGAACAGGGGCAGGCCCGCGACATCCTCGGCCTCGGCCAGCGAGCGTGACAGCGCAGGCTGGGCGATGCCGAGGGCCGCACTGGCCTTGAGGATGCTGCGCTGTGCGCCTATCGCCTCGACCGCGCGCAGCAGGCGCAGCTTCAGTTTCTGGTCGAGGTGGCGCGCCAATCTATTCCTCGGGGCGGAAGCCGGAGGCCGCGACGATCGGGCCCCAGAAATCGCGCTCCACGCGGATGCGTTCGGCGAAGGCGGCGGGTTCCATGGTCTCGGTGGAAAACTCCAGCCGGCTCAGCACATCCCGCACCTCAGGCGTCTGGGCCGCGGCGACCAGGGCCGCATGCAGCGGGTTCAGCACGCCGGGCGCGGCCCCGGCGGGCAGCAGCACGCCAAACCATTCCTGGCGGGTGAATTCGGCAAAGCCCTGTTCGGCGAAGGTCGGCACATCGGGCAGACGTGCAACGCGGGCGGGGGAGGAGATCGCCAGGATCCGCATCTGCCCGCCGAGGTGAAACGGCGTGGGTTCGGACAGCACGTTGATGCCCGCCGTGATCACGCCGGCCAGCACATCGGTCATCACCGGCGCGCCGCCGCGATAGGGGATGTGGTTCATGGCGAGGTTGTTCTGCCGGCCGAACTGCACACCAAGGAAATGCGGCATGGCGCCGGGGGCGGGGCTGGCCCAGTCGATCTGCGTGCGCCCGCGACCCCAGGCAATGAACTCGGCCAGGTTCCTTGCCGGATGATCGGCCCGCACCGTCAATGCGAAGGGAAAGGCGCAGACCGTGGTGACCGGCGTGAAGTCGACCAGCGCGTCGTAGCGCAGGTTCCGATACAGATGCGGGTAGATGGTCAACATCGAGGCGGGCGTCTGGATATACAGGCTGCCATCGGCGGGTGCGGCCTTGGCCGCTTCCAGCGCGATGCGCCCGCCCGCACCGGGGCGGTTTTCCACGACGATGTTGGTCGCAAGCGAACCCCGCATCCGCTCGGCATAGGTGCGGGCCACGATGTCGGACGACCCGCCGGGCGGCCAGCCCAGCAGGGCGCGCACGGTACGGCCAGCGGGTTGGGCAAAGGCCGCGCTAGGCACCAGGGCGGCGGCCGCAAGCGCGGCGCGGCGGGTGAGGGTCATGGCATTGTCTCCCGATGTTCGTTGTCGGTTAGATGCGGCAGGCCAGCGCCTGCCGCAAGCGGTATCAGCGGCCCTTGAAGACGCCGGGGCGCTTTTCGCGAAAGGCCGCCTGGGCCTCGGCGAAATCCTCGGTCTGGGCCAGGGCCACGGTGTTGGACTGTTCGTAGCGATAGCCCTGCGCCAGCGGCAGGTCCTCGGTCAGGCCGAAGCCGCGCTTGGCCGCGCGTATCGCCAGCGGCACTTTTCGGGCGATCTCGGCGGCGATCTTTTGGGCCTCGGGCAGCAGCGCCTCGGGGGCCAGGCAGGCCGAGGCGACGTTCATGCGGAACAATTCCGGCCCGGTGATGCGGCGCGCGGTGTAGATCATCAATCGCGCGTCGGACTGGCCGAAATGCCGCAGCACGTGGCGCACCCCGCCGGCGAGCCCCACATCGACCTCGGTCATCGACAGGAAGGCGGCCTCGCTCACCAGGATGATATCGGCGCAGAGCGCCAGCACGCAGCCTGCCCCGATCGCGGCGCCATTCACCGCGGCGATCACCGGCTTGTCGCATTCCATTACGCAGTCGAAGGCCGCGCGCACCAGGCGGTTGTGGGCGGGATAGGCACCCGCCTCGGTCCCCGGCCGCGCCTTGAGGTCGGCGCCGGCGGAAAAAGTCTTGCCAGCCCCTGTCAGCACGATGGCGCGCACATCGGTGCGGTCATGCAGCGTGTCGAAGACGCGGATGATGTCGTGGCGAAACGCCGGACCTTGCGCATTCACCGGCGGCCGGTCGAGCGTAACCGTCGCGACGAAATCGGCGACCGCGACGGTCATGGTGGAGAGGCCTTCGATCATTCGGCGCGTATCCCTGCGGCGTCGATGACGCGCTTCCAACGGGCGGATTCGGTGCGGATGGTGGCGGCCAGGTCTTCGGGCGTGGAGGGTGTGGGTTCTTCGCCCAAGGCCACCATCCGCGCGGCGAAGACAGGGTCGTTCAGGATGCCGACCACGGCCGCATTCAGCCGCGCGATCACCGGGGCCGGCGTGCCGGCGGTTGTGGCGATATAGTTGAAGGGCGCGGCATCGAAGCCGGGCAGGGTTTCGGCGACCGTCGGCAGGTCGGGCGCCAGCGCCGAGCGCTGCGGCGTGGTAACGCCAAGCGCCCGCAACGACCCCGCGCGCGCCGGCGGCAGCAGGATCGACAGCGTATCCAGCGCCATGCTGACCGTGCCGCCCAACAGATCGGTCAGCGCAGGCCCGGTGCCGCGATAGGGCACGTGCAGGATGTCGATCTGCGCCAGATAGGCCAGCATCGCACCCGCCAGATGCGATGACGACCCGATGCCCGAACTGGCATAGGACAGCCGCCCGGGATTGGCGCGGGCATGGGCGATCAGCGCCGCGACACTGTCGGCCGGCACGGCGGGGTTCACCGCCAGCAGGTTGGGCGCGCGCTTGAAGCCGCTGATCGGGGCGAAATCCCGCTCGGGGTCATAGGGCAGGCTGCGCATCAGATGCGGGTTGATGATCTGCGGCCCTGGCGTGCCGTAGAGCAGCGTGGTGCCATCCGGAGCCGCGCGCGCGACCAACTGCGCGCCCAGAGTCGCACCGCCCCCGGGGCGGTTTTCCACGATCACCGGCTGACCGAGCACGGGGGTCAGGGCTTCGGAGATCATCCGCGCCGAGGCATCGGCCGACCCGCCCGCGGCGAAGGGGCAGATCATGCGCAAGGGGCGCGTCGGCCAAGGTGACTGTGCCATTGCAATGGCAGGGGCGCCCAAAAACGCGCCCAGTGTGCGACGATGGATCATTCGACCTGCAAGCCTCCGGCATCGATGACCCGTTTCCAGCGCGCGGATTCGGCGGCGATTTCGGCCGCAAGCGCCCCCGGCGTGCCGCCCAGCGGCTCGACGCCCAGGGCCACAAAGCGCGCGCGGATCGTGGGTTCGGCCAGGATGTCGTTCAGCGCCGCATTCAGCCGCGCGATGGCCGCCGGCGGCGTACGCGCGGCGGCGAGGAGATAGTTGAAGGACGCGTCCTGGTAGCCAGGCAAAGTCGCCGCGATCGTCGGCAGTTCAGGGGCGGCCGCGGCCGGCGTATCGGTGCTGACGGCCAGGGCCCGCATCCGCCCGTCGCGCACCAGCGGCAGCAGTGTGACGATAGTGTCGAAGGACATGTCCACCCGGCCGGCCATCACCTCCTGCATCGCAGGTGCGGTGCCGCGGAAGGGGACGTGCAGCATCTCGACCCCCGCCATCTGCGCGAACATCGCCCCCGCCAGATGGCCCGAGGAATTGACGCCTGAACTGGCATAGGTGAGGTCGCCCGGGCGGCTGCGGGCCAGCGCGATCAGCCCCGCGACATCGCGCGCCGCCAGATCGTTCCGCACCACCAGAAGTTTCGGCGCCCGCATCAGCGCGATGACGGGGGTGAAGTCCGTGGCGGCGTCATAGGGCAGGTTGCGCGTCAGATGCGGGTTCAGGATCTGCACCGCCGGCACGGTGTAGAGCAGCGTATGCCCATCAGCCGGCGCGCGCGCGACCGCGACGGCGGCGATGGCGGTGCCGCCGCCGGGGCGGTTTTCCACGATCACCGCCTGGCCGAGGGCAGCACCCAGGGGTTCGGCGATCATCCGCCCCAGCGTATCGGCGGTGCCGCCGGGTGCGAGCGGGATGACCAGGCGCAGGGCGCGCGTCGCCTGCCAGGATGGTTGCGCCGCCGCCGGCATAGCGATGGCGCTGGCCAGCAGGCTGCGGCGCGCGATCATTCCATGCGTATCCCGGCGGTGCGGATCACCTCGCCCCATTGCGCGTGTTCGGCGCGAATGAAGGCGGCGAAGGCTGCACCTTCGATGTCGGCGATGCGGCCGCCTTGTTCGGCGAGCGTGCGGCGCGTTTCGGGGTCGCGCAGGGTCGCGGCCAGGGCCGCCTGCAAGGTCGCGATGCGGTCGGCCGGGATGCCGGCCGGGCCCAGCAAGCCGTACCAGGTTTCGGACACCACGCCGGTGATGCCCGCCTCGGCCATGGTCGGCAGGTCGGGCAGGACCTCGCTGCGTTCGCGCCCGGTCACCGCCAGCGCCCGCAGCGTGCCGCCGCGCACCTGCGGCAGCAGGATCGGCACGTCGGCCAGCAGCAGTTGGATGCGCCCGGCCAGAAGATCGGTCACCGCCGGTGCGGCGCCGCGATAGGGCACATGGGTGATGTCGATGCCTGCGCGCAGGGCAAACAACGCGCCGGCCAGGTGCAGCGAGGAGCCGGTGCCGGCCGAACCGAAGGCAAGCGTCCCCGGTCGCGCCTTGGCCAGGGCCACGACCTCGGCGACGGAACTGGCGGCCAGGCCCGGGGCGATGGCAAAGACCTGCGGCACCGCCAG
Source organism: Acetobacterales bacterium (assembly GCA_038323655.1). Lineage (GTDB taxonomy): Bacteria > Pseudomonadota > Alphaproteobacteria > Acetobacterales > Acetobacteraceae > Humitalea. The sequence goes on from JBBQHE010000058.1 coordinate 10,180, forward strand.
CACCAGCCCGATGGGTGTCAGGTCGCGCAGCGGATCATAGGGCATGGTCGGCATCAGATGCGGCAGGATGACCATGGCCCCGGTGCTGGCCAGCACGAGGGTGTAGCCATCCGGCCGCGCCTTGGCCGCGGCATCGACGCCGATGGTGCCACCGGCGCCCGACCGGCTTTCGACCACCATCGGCCGGCCGAGCCTGTCACCCATGCGCGCGCCGATCAGCCGCGCGATCAGATCGGCCGGGCCGCCGGGGGCGAAGGGGATGACCAGGCGGATCGGCTGGTCGGGATAGGCCTGGGCGAACGCGGGCGTGGCCAGCACGGCGCTGCTGGCCAGGAGATGGCGGCGTGTGATCATGCGGTTTCCTCCGGCAAGGGGGCCAGCCCGTCCGTGGCAAAAGGCTGCGCCACGCCGTCCGGCAGCGGGATCTCCTGTGCATTCAGCATCATCGAGACCATGGTGTAGTAACCGACCACGGCGGTGAGTTCGACCACGCCGACGACACCCCAGCGGGCGACGATGGCGGCGTGCTGGGCGTCGCTGACCCGCCCGTGCAGGTGCAGCGCGCGGGCAAAAACATAGACATCGCGGTCGGCGTCATCGTCGAAGACGGGCGCGGTGTTGGTGCGGATCGCCTCCAGCACGGCAGCCGGCACGCCCGCGTCGCGCGCGCCGGCGGCATGCACCCACCATTCGACCAGGGCGGCATAGCGCCGGCCGGTGATGGCGATGGCAAATTCCTTCTGGCGCTTGGGCAGGGTGGTGCCGTAGCGCAGGCCCTCGCCGAAGGCAGACCAGCGGGCGGCGAGGTCGGGCGCATGTATCACGGCGCGCAGCGGGCCGATCACCCGGCCGCGCGGGCCTTGCAGCACCGAATCCCAGACAACGCGCTGGGCGTCATCCAGCGCGTCGCGATCGGGCAGCGGAATGCGCGGCATCAGCAGACCCCCCGCTTGCGGAGGTCGGCGACGTCAAGGCCGAGGCCGCCCAGAACATCGTCGGTATGCTGGCCGAGCGTCGGCGGCGCGCGGTCGAAGGACAGCGGGGCCTCGGCGAAGCGCATCGGGCTGACCACCTGCGGCACGGTGCCGGCGACGGGGTGCGGCAGGTGGCGAAGCATTTTTCGATGCTGCAATTGCGGTTCGGCAAAAACCTCCGGCATCGCGTTGATCGGGCCGCAGGGCACGCCGGCGGCATCCAGCGCCGCGATGATGTCTTGACGCGGAAGTTCGGCCAGGCGCGTGGCCAGCAGCGGCGTCAGGATGGCCGTGTTCCGCACACGGTCGGCGTTGCGGATGAAGCGCGCATCCGCCGCCCATTCGGGCCGGTCAATGGCCTGGCAAAGCTTGGCGAACTGGCCATCGTTGCCGACCGCCAAGACAAAGTCGCCATCGGCCGCCGAAAAAACATCCTGCGGCTGGATGTTCGGGTGGCGATTGCCGCCGGGTTTTGGCGTGCGGCCGGACAGCAGCCAGTTCATCGACTGGTTGGCGAGGAAAGCCGCCTGCACATCCAGCATGGCAAGGTCGATCGTCTCGCCCTGGCCGGTCTCGGCGCGGCGCGCGACGGCGGCCAGGATGGCGACGGTCGCATACATGCCGGTCATCAGATCCACGATCGGCACGCCGACTTTTTGCGGCCCGCCGCCTGGCTCGTCCGGGCGCCGGCCGGTGATGCCCATCAGCCCACCCATGGCCTGGATCATGAAGTCATAAGCGGCCTGGTCGGCACGCGGCCCGTCCTGACCGAAGCCGGTGACGGAGCAATAGATCAGCGAGGGCTTTTCCGCCCGCAGCGACGCCGCATCCAGGCCGTAGCGCGCCAGCGCGCCGACCTTGAAATTCTCCACCACCACATCCGATTGCGCCGCCAGCAGCCGCACCGCGGCCTGGCCATCCGGGTGCGCGAGATCCAGCGTCACCGACCGCTTGCCGCGGTTGCAGGCCAGGAAATACCCCGCATCCGTGGTCGGCGTGCCATCGGCGGCGGCGAGGAACGGCGGGCCCCAGCCGCGCGTGTCATCGCCGGCCCCGGGGCGTTCCACCTTGATCACATCGGCGCCCAGATCGGCCAGGATCTGCGTGGACCAGGGCGCTGCCATGATCCGCGACAGGTCGAGCACGCGGATATGCGACAGCGGACCCTCAGGCATCGACGACGGCCGTGGCGATCATGGACGGGCGGGCGGCAAAACCCTCGAACCAGGCGGAAAGCCTCGGGCGGCCACTGCGCCAACCCATCTCGGCATAGCGGAAGTCGAGGTAGGCGAGCGCACAGCCGATCGCGATGTGCCCGATGGTCAGCGGACCCGACAGGTCCTCGGCTTCCAGCGCTGCCAGCACGGCCTCGTTCTTCAGCACGAAGCCGTCGATCCAGGCTTTTGGCGGCACCTCCTGCTCCCGCGCATTGCGCCACAGCACCAGCATGTCGAGCCAGCCCGTGCCCAGCGCCTGGCGCCGCAGTGCCACCCAGCGTTCGGGGCCGGCGGGGAACATGCGCGGCCCGGCGTGCAGCCCGTCGAGGTATTCGCAGATGACGCTGCTGTCGTAGAGCACGCTGCCGTCATCCAGGAGCAGCGTCGGGATTTTTGCGAGCGGATTGTCGGCCAGTAGCGACACGTTCGGCGCGTGCATCGCGACCAGGGTGCGCGTGGTCTGGATGCGATCGGCCAGCCCCACCTCATGCGCGAGCACCATCACCTTGCGGACGAAGGGCGAGCGTGGTGACCAGTGCAGCCGCATCGTTTTCTCCCATATAGTCTAGTCTTATGACCTTTCAATCACGTCGCCAGCGCGATGTCCAGTCGCACCCGGTCGCCCCGATAGGTGCCGTCGGCGATCAGCACCACCGTGCCGCGCCGGTCCACTGCAATGCGGCGCACGAAGGCGACCGGGGCGTTCAGCGCGATGCCCAGCGCTGCTGCCACATTCACATCGGCCGAACCGATGGTCAGCGTCTGCCGCGCATCGGCGATCTTCACCCCCGGCAGGCCGGCCACCAGTTTCAAGGACGTGCGCGTCGCGAGGTCCGAGGCCGTGACCTTCGGCCAGAGCCTTTCGTCCAGCCAGACATCGGCGAGCAGGAAAGCCTCCGCATCGCGCCAGTGGCGCCGCCGGAGATGGCGATAGCGCGGGGCCGGGCGGCCGGGGGAGGGGTCGAGCGCCGGCGGCGTCGCATCGGGCTGGTTGGACAGAACCTCGATCACCGCCCCTTCGCGCGACCGCAGCAGCCCGTTCCAATCGGTCTGCACCTCGCACCACAGCCTGGCGGGGCGGCCGGCGCGCACAAAAGTGCCCTTGGCGCGAAAGCGCTCGATCAGCCCCTCGGCGGCCAGCGCGTCCAGCGCCTGGCGCAGCGTCGCGCGCGCGACGCCACATTCCACGGCCAGTTCATCGACCGTCGGGATGCGCGCCCCGGGCGCCCAGGTGCCCTGAGTGATCCGCGCGCGGAACAGCGTCGCCAACTGGATGTAGCGCGGCACGGCACTGCGCGTGAGGTCGGGCGGCGAGGATTGCGCGTGCATGGCGGCATCCGTATAACCGGCCAGGAAACAAAAGGCCAGTTCATTGGCCTATGGCGGGGACGGGCATGGCGCTGACCTACGACATCATGCGCCGCGTGACCCAGGATCTCTACGCCTGGTCGTTGCGCCGCGTCCCGGCGGATGCGCTGGCGGCGATCGAACGCGCCGAGGCCACCGAAACCCATGACGTCGCCCGACGCACCCTCGGCATCATGCTGCGCTCGGCCCGCAAGGCCGAGGCCTCTGATCGGCTGGTGTGTTCCGACAGCGGCATCCCGGTCTATTTCATCAGGATCGGCACGGGCCTGCGGATCGACGGCGACATCAAGGCCGCGATCGTGGATGGTTTTGCGGAACTCTGCGCGACATCCAACCCGCCGCTGCTGAAGCATGTCGCCAATCCGCTGACCAACGCGCGATCCTACGCGGGCAAGGATATGCCCATCGTCACCTGGGATTTTATCGGCGGCGCCGACCATGCGGAAATCACCTGCCAGCCCAAGGCGCTGGGCGGCGGGCGCTGGGCAGCGTTGGAGATTTTCGTGGCCCCCACGCTGGCGCAGATCGAAGCCTATGTGATGGACTGCGTGCTGAAGGCGGGTTCGCAGCACTGCCCTCCGGTCACCATCGGCGTTGGCATCGGCGGCACCTTCGATCATGCGGCCAAACTCGCCAAGCTCTCGACCCTGCGCCCGATCGGCAGCGTGAACCCCGAACCCATCCTGGCCGATATGGAAACCCGCCTGCTGGCCACAGTGAACAAGACCGGCTTCGGGCCCATGGGCACGGGCGGCGATACCACGGCGATCTCGGTGCATATCGACTATGCCGCGGGGCATGGCTTCACCCCGGTCGCGGTCTGCTTCAATTGCTGGATCAGCCGCCGCACGAAGGCGATCATCCATGCCGATGGGCGGGTGGAGCGCGTGGAATGAGAAACCTCGCCCTGCCGCTGTCGCCGGACGACGCGCGCAGCCTGACGGCCGGCGACATGGTGACCCTGACCGGCGAGATGACGATCACCGCCGGTCTGCCGACGCATGCGCGCATTGCGCAGTACCTCGACGAAGGCCGTCCCCTGCCGCGCGACCTGGCCGGCCAGGCGCTGTTTCACCTCGGCTGCTACAGCGAGGACACCGACGATGGGCTGGTCATCCGCTACATGAACCCCACCACCAGCACCCGCTTCAACGGCTACATGCCACGCTTCATCCGAGACATCGGGCTGACCGCGGTGGGCGGCAAGGGCGGGCTGGATGCCGAAAGCGTCGCCGCAATGCAGGATGTGGGCTGCGTGTATTTCTCCTTCCTCGGCGGCGGTGCGGTGTTGCTGACCGATGCGATCGAGCGTGTCGTCTCGGTGCATTGGCCGGATCTGGTCGCGCATTTCCGCCTGGTGACCTTGCGGGTCGCTTCCCTCGGCCCCGTCACCGTCGGCATCGATGCGCATGGCCGCAGCCTCTATGCCGACCTGGCCGCGCAGGCGCAGGCCCGGCTGCCGGCCATCCTGGCGGGCTTGCGATGACGCCGGCCGAGCGCCTGGGCGGCATCGCCGCACCCCCCGCCGTGCTGCACAGCGACCAGGCGCCGGCCGCCGATCCGGTTGCCGCCATCCTGCATCCGGATGCAACGCTGGTGGTGGCGCCAGGCACGGCCGCGCTCGGCGCGCTGGCGCGGGCTTTTGACGTGACCTTGCTGATGCCGGACGACCCCCATGGCATCGCGGGCGCGATCGGCGCCGCCGTCATGCGCCCCGCCCCGGCCATTGTCGCCCCCGGCCGTGATGGCGCCGCCATCCGGGAAATCCGGGTGCATCGCATCGCCCTGCCGCTGCGCGATCTCTACGTCTCGGCCATGTACCTGACGGCCAGCCAGCCGCGCACGCTGGTCGAGATGCATTTGACTGACGGCAGCATCGGCTGGGGCGAGACGAATGGCACACCTGACTGCGCCGCCCGCACCATCGCCATTGCCAAGGACTGGATCGGCCGCAATGCGGTCGCCGATCGCAATGCGCTGCGGCGCAAGTTCGCGCGCATCGGCTTCGACAACCGGCATGGGCGCCTCGGGCTTGCGGCCTTCGCGGCCGTGGACCTGGCCGCATGGGATGCGGCGGCGCGGCACCTGGGCCAGCCCTTTGCCGCCCTGCTGGGCGCGGCGCAATCCACCCGCCCCATGCCCATTGCCTGCCCGCTGCCGGCGGCCGTGCCTGGGCGCGTGGTCACGCCGGCCGAACTGGCCACGCATATGGCTGACACCGCGAATACTGCGCGCGTGGCCGATCTCGCTTCCTTCATCGCCGCGACCTGGGGCATCGCCGCCTTCAAGTACAAATCCGCGGCCAGTGGCCAGGACTGGGACATCGCGGCCCTGACCGCCCTGCGCGCGCGCCTGCCTGACGCCCGGCTGCGCATCGACCCGAACGGCGCCTATGGCACCGAGGCCGCGTTGCGGCTCTGCCAAGCCGCCGAACCATTGGGCATCGAGTTCTTCGAGGACCCGACCGATGGGCTGGAAGGTGCCGCGCGTCTCGCCGCCCATCTGCGCACGCCGCTTGCCACCAACATGTCTATCATCGCGCCCGAACACATTGCCGCCCGCTATCGCCGCGGCGCGGGGCCGCAGGTGATCCTGGGCGACCTGTATTATTGGGGCGGGGTCGCTGGGCTGCGCGACATGGTTTTGGTCGCGCGGCAGTGCGGGCTGACGCCGGCGCTGCATTCCTTCTACGAAACCGCGGTGGGCACCGCGGCCAATATCCATATCGCCGCCGCGCTTGGCCTCGAAACCCCGCATCCGATGGATTGCGGCTGGCCGCTGCTCGCCGCCGACATCGTCGCCCCCGATGCGTTGCGGGTCGAAGCCGGCTGCATTCACCCGCCGCAGGGCCTGGGCCTCGGCATCGCGCCCGACCCGGCCCGCCTGGCCGCCCTGTCCACAGCCGAACCGGTGACCTTCCGATGATCTACGACCCTCTGCCCCCCGGCATCGAACCCGTGGTGCCGGTGCCCGGCTACCCCAATACCTGGACGCATACGCCGAAGCAGCCGCTATTGCGCCGCCCGGCGACGCGGACCGAGCGCACGGCGCCGTTGAACCTGGCCGACAAGCTCGGCTGCGGCGACGACAACCTGGCGGTGGTGGCCCCCGGGCGCATCGCCATCGGCCAGTTGATCCATGTCGCGGGCCGTGTGCTGGACGAGGACGGGCGCGGCATCGCGGGGGCCGTGGTGGAACTCTGGCAGGCCAATGCCGCCGGGCGGTATTTCCACCCGATCGACCAGCGTTCGGCGCCGCTGGACCCCGACTTCGTCGGCAATGGCAGGGTGCGGACCGAAGCGGACGGGTCCTATGCCTTCTTCACCATCCGCCCCGGCGCCTATCCCGTGCCGGTGCAGGACACCTGGTGGCGCCCGCCGCATGTGCATTTCGGGGTGCATGGCCCCGCCACCCTCTCGCGCCTGGTGACGCAGATGTATTTCCCCGGCGACCCGCTGAACGAGATCGACCGCATCCTGCAATCCGTGCCCGATGCCGCGGCGCGCGCCCGGCTGGTCGCGACGGCGCTGCACCCGGCCGAGGTCGGCGACCAGCACCTCGGCTACCGCTTCGACATCGTCCTGCGCGGCCGCAACGCGACCCCGCCCGCATGAGCCGGCTGCCCACCTCCGAGGCCACCATCGGCCCCTTCTTCCCGCGGACCTTCTTCCGGGACGGCGACAATGACCTGACCCGGCTTTCGGCCAGCGCCGCGCCGACCACGCGCGGCGCGCGCATCCTGCTGCGCGGCAAGGTGACGCGCGAAGGTGGCGCGCCGCTCGTCAACGGTATCCTGGAAGCCTGGCAGGCGGATGCGGCCGGGCGCTTCCGCCACCCCGAGGACCCCGAGGCGCATCTGGCCGATCCCGATTTCCTGGGCTGGGGCCGCGCCTTCACCGATGCCGAGGGGCGCTATGCCTTCACGACCCTCCTGCCGGGCGGCTACCTCGACCGCGCGCCGCATGTGAACCTGACCGTGATGGGGGCGGGGCTGATGCGCCGGGTGCATACCACCGTCTTCTTCCCCGATTTCGCCGTGGCGAATGCGGCCGACCCGGTGCTGGCCCTGGTTGCCCCGGCGGCGCGGCCGCGGTTGGTCGCCCTGGCCGATGGCGAGGAGGCTGGGCTGCGCTGCCTGCGCTTCGACCTGCGCCTGCGTGGCGATGCGACGGAGGAAACCCCTTTCTTCGAGGGATGAGCCTGCGCGCTGGTTTCGGCACCGCCTTTGCTGGTAGAGTAACGACTAAGGTGCGCGGACCATCCCGGCCAGCGCCGCGGTTATTTGGTGCGAGGTGTTGCGCGCTTTGGTTACGAAGCAGGGTCGCCGGCCGCGCCACCCCGGGCTGGTGCCGCCCCGGCAGCGGCTGGTCCCGCCGCGGCAGGGGCTCGTCAGGCCATGATGGCCGTGCCGCCCGTGCTGGCCGGCGCCGTTACGCTCGCCGCCATCATGGTCGCGGCCAGCCAGGCGCCGATCGTGACCGCCACGGCCGTGGTCGCGGCGCTGCCGGCCGGGCTGCTTGCCTGGCAGGCCCGCCGGGCCGCCACCCAGGCCGCGGCCGAGCGCGCGCTGCTGGCCGCGGCGCTGGACGCCAACCCCTGCCATTTCGCGATCTTCGCCCCCGACCGTCGCCTGGTCTTTGCCAATCGCGACTATCGCGCCCTGCATGTCGATGCCCTGGCGGCGGCCGGCGACCGGCCGGTGCGTTATGACGACCTGATGCGCATGGCGGTGGTGCGCACCATGGTGCCGGACCCGACGGTCGCCGGCGCCTCGGCCGCCATCGAGGCCGAGATCGCCCGCCGCGTCGCGCAGCACGAGAACGACGGCTCGGCCGGCCACGACCGGCTCTATCCTTCCGGCCACTGGATGCGGATCGTGAAGTCGCGGATGGCCGATGGCCATGTCGTCGGCTTCGCCATCGACGTGACCGCCATCAAGACCCGCGAACTGCTGCTGCTGGACAGCGAGGCCAGGACCCGCGCGCTGCTGGACAGCGCCCCGGTCGGCATCTGGGAGGTGGATGGGCAAGGCCGCACCCGTTCGACCAACGCCCGGCTGGCGCGGCTGTTCCCCGGCGGCATCGTGCCGCCGAGCCTGGCCGAGGCCGGGCTCCGACGCACCTTCCCCGACGACCCCGACGGCCCCTTCGGCTTCCCCAGCGGGCGCGAGGCGGAGGTCGGCCTGACGCTGCCCGATGGCAGCGAGGGGCGGCTGCTGGTCGCGGCCTCGCCCTGGCTTGCCCAGGGCGACCGCTGCGTGCTGACGGTGATCGACATCACGCCGCTGAAGCGCGCCCAGGCCCAGGCGGAGCACCTGTCCGAGCACGACCCGCTGACGGGCCTGGCCAACCGCGCCCGCTTTCGCGCCGCGCTGGAAGCGCTGGTGACCGAGGGGGGTCCGGGTGGGGCGCTGCTGCTGATCGACCTTGACGAGTTCAAGGCGACCAACGACCGCCATGGCCATGCGGCGGGCGATGCGCTGCTGGTCGCCGTCGCCCAGCGCATGCTGCAGGGCGTGCGGCCGGGCGATATCGCCTGCCGCGTCGGCGGCGATGAATTCGCGGTGATCGCGCCGGGTGCGGGCGAAGCCGGCGCGCGCGCCATCGCGCTGCGACTGCAGACGGCGCTGCGCGCGCCGCTCGACTACCGCGGCACCGAGTTGACGCTGGCCGCCAGCATCGGGATGGCCATTGCCCCCGCGCACGGCCGGACGGCCGATGAATTGCAACGCTCGGCCGACCTCGCGCTCTATGGCGTGAAGCAGGCCGGGCGCAACGCGGCGCTGGTCTTCCGCCCCGCGTTGCGTGAGGCGGTTAATCGGCGCGAGGCGCTGCGCGACGCGCTGGTCCTGGCGCTGGAACGGGGCGAGTTCCACCTGGAATACCAGCCGCAGCGCGACGTGGTATCGCAGGCGATGGTGGGGGCGGAGGCGCTGCTGCGCTGGGACTCCTCGCGCCTGGGCCGCGCGGTATCGCCGGGCGAATTGTTCCCCGCGGCGACCGAGGCGCGGCTGCTGCATGCCATCGACGCCTGGGTGCTGGAAGAAGCGCTGCGCCAGACCGCCGCCTGGCGCGGCCGCGTCGGCGCGCCGGCGGTGGTTGCGGTCAATGCCACCGTGCTGTCGCTGCGCGACCCGGGCTTTGCTGATCGTGTCGCCGGCGCGTTGCTGCGGCATGGCGTGGCGCCGGCGGCGCTGGAAATCGAGATCCCCGAGGACCTGGCGGTGCGCGACATCGCCCCGATCGAGGCGACGCTGGCCCGGTTGCGGTCGATCGGCGTGGGCCTGGCGCTGGATGACTTCGGCGGCGGCTTGTCGTCGCTGCAGCATGTGGTGCGGCTGCCGGTGCAGCGGCTGAAACTCGACCGCAGCATCGTCGCCGGGCTGGACCGTTCGCCCGGCAACCGCGCCGTGCTGCGGGCGACAGTGGCGCTGGCCCGCGGCATGGGGATCGAGGTGCTGGCCGAGGGCGTGGAGACCGAGGCCGAGGCCTTCGCCGTGCGGCGCGAGGGCTGCACGGTGGTGCAGGGCTGGCTGACCGGGCGCCCGGTACGGGCCGAGGTGCTGGTGCCGCCGGAAGCCGAGAGGCTGCCGGCGGCGCAGTGACGGCAGGCAGGGGGTTGGACACGGCCGCTGCCTTGGGGGCGCGCTCCTTGAGGGTGGCTTCGCCCCCCTCAAACTCCCCCCACCAGGGAGCCTGAGGCCCCCTGGACCCCACGACTTTGGTAAAGCCAAGGGAGG
>JBBQHE010000059.1:0-20432 GCA_038323655.1 Acetobacterales bacterium
GGCCCCAGTCGCGCGGCACGCCGCCCGGAATGCCGGAAATGCCATCGGTGCCGCCAGTCAGCCAGATCTCATTGCTGGCGATGATGCGCACGGCCTCGGCGAAGCCCAGGGTGACGATGGCGAGGTAATCGTCGCGCAGCCGCAGCGTCGCGCCGCAGACCACGATGCCCGCGACCGCGCCCGCGATGCAGGCCGCTACCAGGCCGAGTGGCAGCGACACGCCGCCCCATTTCACCAGCATCGCGGAGGCATAGGCGCCGATGGCGAAGAAGCCCGCGAGGCCGAGGTTCACCAGCCCCGTCATGCCCCAGGCCAGCGTCAGGCTCTGCGCCAGCAGCGCATAGATGCCGCCGATGACGCCCAGGAAAATGAGGTAGGCGGTCACGCCCGCGCGCCCAACAGCCCGTTCGGCCGCACCGTCAGCACCGCCAGGATCACAACAAAGCCGACGACCGAGCGATAGGAGGGCGAGATGAGCAGCACGGTCATCTCCTCCACCAGCCCGATCGCCAGCGCGCCCAGCACGGCACCGGGGATGGAGCCCAAGCCCCCCAACACGGCGGCGGCGAAGATGGCCAGCACCAGCCGCGGACCGGTCAGCGGGTCGATCGAGGTATCGAGGCCGATCAGCATCCCCCCCATCCCCGCCAGCCCCGCGCCGATCGCGACCGTGATGGCCGCGATCCGCACCGGATCGACCCCGCGCAACCGCGCCAGATCCGGATTGTCGGCGACCGCCCGCATCGCCCGGCCGAGCGGCGTGAGGGCCAGAAAGGCCCAAAGCCCCGCCATCACCGCCGCGGCGATGGCCACATTCTCAATCTGCTGCGGCCCGATGCGGATGGGGCCGAAAAAGACATCGCGCAGCATCGGCAGGTCATAGCCGCGCAGCCCATTGCCCCAGATGAAACGTACCGCGTTTTCCAGCACGATGGCCGCCGCCAGCGAGGCGATGGCCATCATCAGCGCGCCCGCCTTTTCCAGTGGCCGCACCGCGACCCATTCGACCGCGACGCCGGCCAAGCCAGCAGCGGCGAAGGCCGCGACAAGCGACACCTCCATCGGCCAGCCGAAGACCGTATTGGCGACCCAGCCGCCATAGGCGCCGATCGTCGCCAGCGCCCCAATCGCGAAATTCGGGTAGTTCAGCACCGCAAAAATCGCCGAAAACCCGATCGCCGGCACCGCGAGGATGGTGCCGGAGATCACGCCATTGACCAGCGCCTGGAGTATCGCCTCGAACAACAGGTCAGGCGATCTTGATCAGCGACAGCGACCCGCCGCGCACCTGGTCGTAGCGGAACCTGGTGTCCAGGATATCGCCGACCTCGTTGAAGTCGCAGCCGCCTGAGGCGCCGTCGTAGTTCACCGCCTGGCCGGCGGCGATGGCACGCAAGCCATCCAGCGCATTGTCCACCGCGGGGCCCGCGCCCTGCGACACGCTGCGGATATTGTCGCGCACCACCTGGCCCGTGGCATCCCCACCCTTGGCCATGGCCATCAGCACGAGATTCACATGGTCGTAGATCTGGCAGGTATAGGGATCCGGCGCCTGGGTATTGGCGATGCGCTGCACCCGCGCATAGGCGCCGGAACCTTCCGCCGGCGAGGGGGCGAGCGTCATCACGCCCTCGGTCACCTCATTCGGGATCGCGCCTAGCATCGCCTGGTTCACCGAATAGGCGAAGGCGAGGATTTTGCCGCGATAGGACGCGCGGAAGATGTCGCGCAGCAGTACCGAGGTATCGGGCGTGTAGCCGCCGGCCACGATCACATCGGGGCGGAAGCGCAGCGCCTGGTCCACCTCCGTCCGCAGGCTGGGCTTGGTCGCATCGTAGATCAGCAGTTCGGCCGTGCCGCCACCGCGTTCGGCAGCGGCCTTCATCGCGGCGAATTGCGACTGGGTGAAGGGTGTCTGCGGCATCATCACGAAGATGCGGCGTGCCCCCTGTTCCAGCGCAAATTCGCCAAACTTGCGGCCTTGCAAGGTCGTGTTCGGCTGGGTGCGGACCAGCCAGCCGTTGTGCGGCAGCAGCGTGATGGAATCGGCGCCCGACACGGTCGTCAGGAACACCCGGTTTTCCCAGCACAACGGGGCGACGGCGGTGGTCACGCTGGAGGCCCATGTGCCCATGATGGCCGCGACCCGATCGACGTCGATCAGCTTGCGCGCGGCGCGCACGCCGGCTTCGGGGTTGGTCTGGTCATCTTCGCTGATCACCTGCACGGGGCGGCCGAGCACGCCGCCCGCCGCATTCACCTGTTCCACCACACTGCGCACGCAGGCGGCCATGACGGGGCCATAGGGGCCGCCCGCACCGGTCAGCGGCGTCAGCGTGCCCAGCCGGATCGGCGTTGGTGCCTGGGCGCGGGCCAGGGCGGGGGCGGCCAGCAGGATCGGCAAGGCGCGGCGGGTAAGCTTCATGGGGTCAATTCCTTCGGTTCGCGGACGCCCAGGAACAGGCGCCGAATGGTGGGATCCTCGGACAGGCCGCGTGCCGCGCCGACATGGGCCAGTCGCCCATCGACCAGCACCACCGCCTCATCGGCGACATCCAGCGCATCCATGGCATTCTGTTCGACCATCAGCACCGGCAGGCCGCCATCGACCAAGCCGCGAATGGTGGCGAAAAGGCCCTGGGCCGCGACGGGCGACAGGCCGGCGGTCGGTTCGTCCAGCATCAGCAGGCGGGGCTCCGCCATCAGCGCCTGGCCCATGGCCAGGAGCTGGCGCTGCCCGCCCGAAAGGGTGCGCGCGGCCTGGCGCCGGCGTTCGCGCAGCAGCGGAAAGCGGTCGTAGACACCCGCCATGCGCGGTCGCGCGGCGCGGCCATGCGCGCCCATAAAAAGGTTTTCTTCCACCGTCAGCGCGCCGAACACGTTGCGTTCCTGCGGCACCAGCACGCAGCCCGCGGCGATCATGGCGGCAGGGCTTGCAGGCGTCACAGCCTCGCCAAAGACACGGATGCTGCCAGAGGCGGGCCGCAGCAACCCGGCCAGCAGTTTCAGCACGGTGGACTTGCCCGCCCCGTTCGGGCCGATGACGCAGACCATGCGCCCGGGTGCGACCGAGAAGGACACGCCCTTCACCACCTGGTCGTCGGGGCTGTAGCCGCCGACCAGATCCTCCACCACCAGCGCGGTCATGCCGCCTGGCGCCTGGTGCCGAGATAGGCGTCCTGCACGACAGGATCGTCGCAGACGGTTGCGAAGTCGCCCACCGCCAGCGTGCGCCCCGCGGCCATCACCACCACATCCTGCGCAATGCGCCCGACCAGGGCCATGTTGTGTTCGACCAGCAGGATTGTGCGGCCCTCGGCGGCGATGCCGACCAGCGTGTCGCCGATTTCCTCGGCCAGCGTCGGGTTCACCCCAGCGGCGGGTTCGTCCAGCAGGATCACCTCGGGTTCGGCCATCAAGGCGCGGCCGATTTCCAGCAGCTTCTTCTGGCCACCCGACAGCGCCGTGACGCGATTGTCGATCACCGCCGAAAGCCGCAGCCGGGCGGCGATGCCGAGCGCGCGTTCGCCCAGCATCGCTTCCTCCCGCCGGCGCGCGGCGGGGGCGAAGAGCGACGCCGCCCAACGCTCACCCGCCTGGCGCTGACCGTAGAGCATCAGGTGTTCGAAGACCGAAAGCCGCGGAAAGCCACGCGCGATCTGAAACGTCCGCACCAGGCCCTGGGCCGTGACGGCCTCGGGGCGCAGCCCGATCAGTTCCCGCCCGCGCAGCCGCACGCTGCCGGCATCGACCCGCATCAGCCCCGACACCGCGTTGAACAGCGTCGTCTTACCCGCGCCGTTCGGGCCGATCAGCGCAGTGATGCGACCGCGAGCCACGGAGAAACCCACGCCGTCGAGCGCGGCCAGCCCGCCAAAGCGGCGGCGCAGGCCTTCGACAACAAGAATCGGGTTGTTCATCCAGCCAGTAAACCGTTTGCGGCCCAGCCTGTGAAGCGGCCCTTCACAGCCAGGGCCGCGCGGGCTTCACTCTCCGACCCCTGGCCACTGGAGTTTCCCCATGACCGACCTCACTCGCCGCGCGGCCCTGGCCGCCGGCACAGCCCTGCTCGCAGCCCCCGCGTTGAGCCAGACGGCGGAAACCTTCCGCATCGGCGCGCTGAACCCGGTGACCGGCGCCGGCTCCCCCTATGGCACCGGCATGCAGCGCATGATCCTGGCGGCGGTGGAGGCGGTGAATGCGGCCGGTGGCGCCAATGGCCGCCGCTTGGAAGTCTTTGCCGAGGACAGCCAGACCAGCCCGCCCGCGGCCGTTCTGGCGGCGCGCAAGCTCATCGACGTGAACCGCGTGCGCGCGATTGTCGGCACCTGGTCGTCGGGCGTGTCGCTCGCCGTCGTGCCGATCACCAATGATGCCGATATCCTGCTGATGAACACCTCCGGCGCGCCGGCGCTGTCGGTGCCGCCGGCCAATGCCAAGGGCCTGTCCTACCGCTTCCAGGCGACCAACGACCGTTTTGGCCGCGCCTTTGCCGAAATCGCCGTGCGCGAGGGGTTCCGTCGGCCGGCAACCATGGCGTTCAACAATGCCTCGGGCCTCGGCAATACCGAGGGCTTTCGCCGTGCCTGGACCGCCAAGGGCAATACGAATGGCGAGCATGTGGTCTATGAGCCGAACCAGACATCCTACCGCAGCGAGCTCATGCGCGTGCTGAACACGCGGCCCGATGTGATCGTGATGGGCAGCTTCCTGCCTGACACCACCATCATCCTGCGCGAATGGGTGCAGATGGGGCAGCCGGTGAAATGGATCATCCCGGGCTGGGCCGCCAATCCGCAACTCGTGCAGGCGCTGGGGCCGGCGGTAACCGAGGGCATCATTTCGGTCGAAAGCGTCAGCAACGAAGGCGCCCAGGCTTTCGCTGCCTTCGATGCCGCGCACAAGCGGGCGATGAACAATCGGCCGGGCACCGAAAATGTCTATGCCGCCATGACCTGGGACATGGTCATCACCCTGGCGCTCGCGATCGAACAGGCGAAATCCTTTGATACGGCGGCGATCAACCGCGCGATCCGCCAGGTCGGCAACCCACCTGGCGAGACGGTCAGCAGTTTTGCGGAAGGCAAGGCCGCCATCGTAGCGGGCCGCAAGGTGAACTACGAAGGTGCCTCCAGCGTGCTCGACTTCGACGAGTTCGGCGATGTCACACCGGACTTCGGCGTGTTCTTCATCGAGCGGGGCGCTATCAACCGGCGCTACGTCGTCAAGATCTGACGTGATCTACGCACAACTGGCGGTCAATGGCGTCGTGCATGGGCTGATCATCGGCCTCTGCGCGCTGGCGGTGACGCTGGTATTTGGCATCGCGCGTTTTCCCAATGCGGCGGCGGGCGATACGATGACGCTCGGCGCCTATGCGGCGCTGGTCGCGCACAAGGCCAGCGGCAGCCTGCTGCTGGCGGGGGGTGCCGCGGTCGCTGCGGGCGCGCTGGTGTCGTTTGCGGCCTGGTGGCTTGTCTTCCGTCCGCTGGCTGGGCGCAGCGTGGTGGCCCTTCTGGTCGCCAGTATCGGCGTCGCCTTCGTGATCCGCGCCGTGCTGGGTCTGGTCTTCGGGCATCAGCAGCAGGTCTTCCAGGTGCCGCTGGCGTTTCCGATCCTGGTCGGCGGATTGCGCATCAGCCCGATGGATTTGTGGCTGGGCGGCGTCGCGGCCGTGGCGCTCTCGGTCGTCTTCCTGTTGCTTTACGCAACGCCCATCGGGCGGGCGATGCGGGCGGTGGCCGATGACCCGGACCTGGCCCGGGTGTCCGGCATCCGTCCGCAGCGCGTCATGGCCGCACTCTGGCTGTTGGCCGGCGGAGTGGCCGCGGTTGGCGGCATGATGCTCGGCATCAAGACCGTGATGCTGCCTGACCTCGGCTGGGAAATACTGCTGCCCGCCTTCGCGGCCGCCATCCTGGGCGGCATCGGTTCGCCCCTTGGCGCCGTGCTGGCCGGGCTGATCCTTGGCGTGGCGCAGGAAGTGGCGACGGAGTTCGTCGGCTTCACCTACAAGATCGCGCTGTCTTTCGTGGTCATGCTGCTGGTGCTGCTGTTGCGCCCGCGCGGCCTGCTGGGCCGGGTCGAGGCGCTGCGCTGATGGAAGCCTACCTCGTCGCCATCGGCATCATCGCAGCGATCCAGGTGCTGCTCGCGCTGGGGCTGACGGTGCAATACGGGCTGACCGGGCTGATCAACTTCGGCCATGTCGGCTTCTTCGCCATCGGCGCCTATGCCTCGGCCATCCTGTCGCTGAAGGGCGTGCCGCTGCCGCTGTGCTTTGTCGCTGCGGCGGGCTTCGCGGCCCTTGCGGCCTGGCCGATCGGGCTGGTCGCGCTGCGGCTGCGCGATGACTACTTCGCCATCGTCACGCTGGGGTTTTCCGAAACCGTGCGGCTGGTCATCACCTCCGAAGCCTGGCTGACCAATGGCGTGCAGGGCATTCCCGGCATACCGCGGCTGATGTCCGGGCCGGGCATGCTGCCGCAGGTCTTCGTGCTGGCCTGCCTGCTGGCCTGCTGTATCGCGGCGGCTTTGGCCTATCGCCGCATCGCCAAGTCTCCGTTCGGGCGGGCGATCGAGGCGATCCGCGACAATGAGGATGCGCTGGCCGCACTCGGCAAGGACCCCGCGCGGTTCAAGCTGCAGGTGCTGGCGCTCGGCGCAGGGCTGGCGGGCATCGCCGGCGCCTTCTACGCGCATTACATCACTTACCTGGTGCCGGACCAGTTCGTGCCGCTGGTCACCTTCTATGTCTGGATGGCGATCATCATGGGCGGCGTCGGGCGCGTCTCCGGTGCGATCCTGGGCGCGCTACTGCTGATGGTCTTCCTGGAAGGCAGCCGATTTTTGCGCGACATCGCACCGGGGCTGATCGGCGAGGCGGAAATGGCATCCGTCCGCATCGGCGCCGTCGGCCTCGCGCTGATCCTGTTCATGATCTACCGACCGCAGGGGCTGGTCGGGGATTATTCGCGGCGATGAGCCTCGTCCTCACCGATGTGCAGGTCGCCTTCGGCGGTTTCCGTGCGCTGGATGGCGTTTCCTTCGCGATGGAAAGCCATGCGCTGGCCGGCATCATCGGCCCGAACGGCGCGGGCAAATCGACGCTGTTTTCCGTCATCTCAGGCTTCATCCGCCCGACCGCCGGCAGCGTCTCGCTGGCGGGCCAGGTGCTCGACCGCCTGGCCCCCGCCGCCCGCGCGCGACGCGGCATGGTGCGGACCTTCCAGGTGCCCAAGGAATTCCGCCACCTGACGGTGCGCGAAAACCTGATGGCCGCCGCCCCGAACCAGGCGGGCGAAAGCCTCGTCCCGCTGTTCTTCGCCCCCGCCCGCATCCGCGCACAGGAAGCCGCGATCCGCGCCGAGGCGGACGCCACCATAGCCCGGCTGAATCTTGCCGCCGTCGCCGATACCCCGGCCGGGCGGCTGTCCGGCGGCCAGAAAAAGCTGCTGGAACTCGGCCGCGCGCTGATGGTGAAGCCGCGGCTGATCCTGCTGGACGAACCTTTTGCCGGGGTGAACCCCGTGCTGGTCGAACAGATCGTGGCCCAGGTGCGCGACCTGCATGCCGCGGGCATCGGCTTCCTGATCATCGAACACGACCTGCCGGCGCTGTCGCGGCTTTGCCCGCGGCTTGCGGTGCTTGACCGCGGTCGCATCATCGCCGATGGCACGCCGGCCGAGGTGCTGGCCGATACCGCCGTGCGCGATGCCTACCTGGGCGGGATCGCGGCATGAGCCTGCTGCAGATCGAGGACCTGCGCGGCGGCTATGCCGAGACCGATATCCTCAACGGCATCGACCTCGACCTTTCGGCCGGCGAAATCCTGACCGTCGCGGGCACCAACGGCGCCGGCAAATCCACCCTGGCCCGCGCTGTGATGGGGCTGCTGCCGCGCGCCACCGGCCGCGTGCTGCTGGATGGCGAGGACATACTGCACCTGCCGGTCGAGGCGCGGCTGGCGCTTGGCATCGGCTATGTGCCGCAGGTCGCCAATACGTTTCCCTCCCTGTCGGTATTGGAAAACCTCCAGGTCGTGGCCGGGGTGCGCGATGGGCGCGCGCGCATTGCCGAATTGATGGAGGCCTTTCCCGCACTCGCCAGCCGCCGCCGCGCCCGCGCCGGGTCACTGTCGGGCGGGGAGCGCCAGATGCTCGCCTTCGCCCGCGCGCTGATGCCACGGCCGCGGCTGATGATCCTGGACGAACCGACCGCCGCCCTGGCCCCCGCTTTGGTCGCCGACAGTTTCCGCCGCATCGCCGGCCTGCCGGGGCTCGGCGTCGCGGTGCTGATGGTGGAACAGCGCGCGCGCCAGGCGCTGGCCATTTCCGCCCGCGGCTGCATCCTGGACCAGGGGCGCGTGGCGCTGGCGGGCGATGCCGCGGCCCTGCTGGCCGATGACCGCGCGGCGGCGCTGTATCTGGGTCAGGCCGCGGCCTGACCCGCCACCTTTTCCACCGCCCGCAGCACGCGCAAAAAATTGCCTGACCAGAGCAGCCCGATCTCGCGCGCCGAATAACCACGCGCGACCAGCCCGGCCGTCACCGCTGCTGTCTCGGACGCATCCGTCCAGCCCAAAAAACCGCCGCCGCCGTCGAAGTCCGACGACAGGCCGGTGTGGTCGATGCCGATACGGGCCACGCTGTGATCGACGTGGTCGAGGTAATCCTCCAGCGAGGCCGCGCCCTCCTTGCGTAAAAACGCCCCGACGGCGGTGATCTGGCAGACCCCGCCGACCGCACGTAGCGCGTCGAGCTGTTCGTCATCCAACCCGCGCGGATGGTCGCAGAGCGCGCGGCAGGCGGTATGCGTCGCGACCACAGGCGTGCGGCTCAGGGCCGCGGCCTGCAGCATGCCGGGCTTGCTGACGTGGCTGACATCGACCAGCAGCCCCAGGCGGTTCATCTCGGCCACGGCATCGCGGCCGAAGGCGGACAGCCCGCCGTGTTCTTCCGGCCCATCGCCCAGCGCCGGCTTGGGCCTGGCGGCATCGGCCAGGTCGTTGTGCCCATCATGGGTCAGCGTCATGTAGATGGCACCCGCCGCGCGGAAGGCCGCCAGGGCGGACAGATCGCCGCCCATGGCATGCCCGTTCTCGACCCCGGCCAGAATGGCCAGGCGCCCGGCGGCCTGCGCGGCCTCGACCTCCGCCACCGTGCGGCAGAAGGCCCGCGGCGGGCCTGCGGGGCTCGCGGCATCGGCGGCGATTCGCGCCAGCATGCCATCGGCCCGCGCCCGTGCCGCGGCGCGGCCTTCAGCATCGCGCTTGCCCTGGGGGACATAGGCGATCAGCACCACCGCCCCCATGCCGCCCGCCGCCATCTTCGGGAAATCCACCTGGCGGCTGCTCGGCCCCGCCGGGTCGGGGGTATTGGGCCAGGGGAAATCGACATGGGTGTCGAGGACGAGGGTTTTGTGGTGGATCGGATCAGTCATTCCCTGTTTGGGGCATCCCACGCGCCTCGGGTCAAGGCGCATTGACGGCCCGCCGCCGTATCCGCAGGGTCGGGTCAATCGTCCAGGGACACCCCATGACCCATCCGACCACGGCCGCGCGGCTGCTGGATGCGCTGACCGATGGCGGCGTAACCCACCTGTTCTGCAACCTTGGCACCGATCACGTGGCGCTGGTCGAGGACCTGGCCCGGCGCGAACAGGACGGCGCCCCGGGCCCCATCCCGGTGATCGTGCCGCATGAGGCCGTGGCGGTGCACATGGCCGGCGGCATGGCGGCGATGAACGGCCAGGCCCAGGCCGTGCTGGTGCATGTCGATGCCGGCACCGCCAATGCTGCCATGGGGCTGCACAACCTGGCCCGCGCCCGGCTGCCGGTGATGCTTATGGCCGGGCGGGCGCCCTATGCCATGCGGGGCGAGGTTTTTGCCGGGCGCGACAACTACGTCCATTTCATCCAGGACCCCTTCGACATCGGCAGCCTGGTGCGGCCCTATGTCCGCTGGGAATACGGCCTGCCCTCGGGTGCGGTGGTGTCGGAGGTCGTGGCGCGGGGTCTCGCCGTCGCTGGTTCCGACCCGCCCGGCCCCGCCTTCCTGACCCTGCCGCGCGAGGTGCTGGAGGAACGCCACCCCGCCGGCAGCGCCCCGGGTCTCGCGCAGCGCCACGCGCCGATCCGCGCCGGGGGGCTCGACCCGGCGGCGGCGGCGCGCATCGCCGCCGCCCTGTTGGGCGCCGCCCGGCCGTTGCTCGTCACCTCCTACGCCGGGCGTAACCCGGCCGTGCCAGGCCTGCTGGCGACGCTGGCCGAGACGCTCGGCATCGCGGTGGTCGAGGCCAATCCACATTGGCTGAACCTGGACCGCGCCCATCCCTGCCATGCGGGCTTCGATCCCGGCCCGCTGCTGGCCTCGGCCGACCTGGGTATACTGCTGGATGTGGACGTGCCCTTCCTGCCGCATGCGGTGCGGGAAAACACCGAAATCCCCTGGCTGCACCTGGATGTGGACCCGCTGAAGCGCGACCTGCCGCTCTGGGGCTTTGCTGCGACCGAGCGCCATGGGGTCGATGCCGAGGTCGCACTGCGCCAGATCCTGGCGGCCATCGCGCCGACCCCAGCCCGCGCCGCCATCGCCGCCCAGCGCGTCGCCGCCCTGGCCGAGGCTGGGCAGCGCCGCTGCGCCGCCTGGGCCGAGGCCGCCAGCACCCCCGGCACGCCGGGTGCGATCGCCGTGCCGCACCTTTGCGCCGCCCTGGGCCGGCGCCTGGGTCCAGAGGACGTCTTGGTGAACGAAGCGATCCGCAACACCCCGGCCGTGCTGGCGCAGATGCCGCGCAGCGCGCCGCGGTCCTACATCGGCCTGGCGGGCGGTGGGCTCGGGTTTTCCGGCGGCATGGCGCTGGGCGCGCGCCTGGCCGACCCCAGCCGGCGCGTGGTGCAGATCGTGGGGGACGGCGGCTTTCATTTCATGGCGCCGGACAGCGTCTTTGCCACCGCCCAGGCCTATCGCCTGCCCTTCCTGTGCGTGGTGCTAGACAATGGCGGCTGGCAGGCGGTGAAGGAATCCGTGCTGCGGGTGCATCCCCAAGGGGCGGCGGCGGCGGGGGACCAGTTCTTCTCCCGCCTGGTCGGCCCGGTGCGGCGCTTCGCCCAGGTCGGTGCCGCTTTCGGCGCCCATGCCGAGGAAGTGTCCGCGGCCGACCAGATCGAAGCCGCACTCGACCGGTGCCTGGCAGCACTGGACCGGGGCCAGGCGGCGGTGCTGCACGCCCATGTCACGCAACTCTAGCCCCGCGCCCCGGCCCAGAAGGAGAATCGCATGACCCTGACACGACGCGCCCTACCGCTGTTCCTGGCGACTCCGGCCCTGGTAACGCCGGCCGTGGCGCAGACCAGTTGGCCGGACCGGCCGGTGCGCATCATCGTCCCCTACGCGCCCGGCGGGGCGAATGACCTGCTGGCCCGGCTGGTTGCGCAACGCATGGCCGAGCGCCTGGGCCAGCCCGTGGTTGTGGAAAACCGGGCCGGGGCGCAGGCGACGCTGGGCACCAGCCTGGTCGCCCGGGCCCAGCCGGATGGGCTGACGCTGCTGGTTGCGGCCTCGGGACCGATTTCGGTCAGCGCCGCGACCAATCCTCGCCTGCCGTACCAGCCGCTGCGGGACCTCGCGCCGATCACCATGCTGGCGTCGTTTCCGCTGGTGTTGCTGGTGCCTGGCGGTTCGCCGCACCGCAGTGTCGCGGACCTCGTGGCCTGGCTGCGGGCCAATCCGGATCGCGGGACCTATTCTTCCTCGGCCGCGTCCTTTCAGTTGGCGACAGAGTTGTTCGCCCAGACCATCGGCGTGCCGCTGACCCATGTCGCCTATC
Source organism: Acetobacterales bacterium (assembly GCA_038323655.1). Taxonomy (GTDB): domain Bacteria; phylum Pseudomonadota; class Alphaproteobacteria; order Acetobacterales; family Acetobacteraceae; genus Humitalea. The sequence goes on from JBBQHE010000059.1 coordinate 11,830, forward strand.
GCGGCAGCGCCGAAAGCGCGGGGGCGGTCGCGGCGGGCGATGTGACGCTGACGCTGGTGGACAGCACGCCCGCGACACCCGTAATCCAGGCCGGACGGGCGCGTGGGCTGGCGGTGACGGCGCCGGCCCGGCTGGCGGCCTTTCCGGATGTGCCGACCATGGCGGAGGCGGGGATGCCAGCGCTGGAGGTCTCGCTCTGGGCCGGGCTTTTCGCCCCCGCCGCCACGCCGGCACCGATCCTTGCGCGTCTGCATGAGGAAGCGCTGGCCGCCCTGGCGCATCCTGAGGTCGCGGGGCGCATCCGTGCGATGTCGATGGCGGTGGAGGGCAACAGCCCCGCCGATTTCCGCGCCCGGATCGGCGCCGAAATCAGCCTATGGGCCGAGGTGGCGCGGCGCGGTAACATTCGTTTTGAGGATTAGGGAGCGGGACATGATCGCGATCATCGGCGCCGGTGTCGGCGGGCTGACCCTGGCCTTGGCGCTACATCAGCGCGGCATTGCCTGCACCGTCTATGAAGCCGCAGCCGAACTGCGCCCCATGGGGGTCGGTATCAATATCCTGCCGCATGCGACGCGCGAACTGGCGGCCCTCGGCGTGCTGGAGGCGCTGGAGGCCCGCGCCGTGCCGACCGAGCAGGCGGCCTATTTCAACCGCTTCGGCCAGTTGATCCATGTCGAACCACTGGGCCGCTTCGCCGGCTATGCCACGCCGCAGCGTTCGATCCATCGCGGCACCCTGCAGATGGGGCTGCTGGCGGAGGTGCAGGCACGGATGCCGGGCGTGGTGCAATGCGGCCGGCGGGCGGTGTCGGTCGCAACCGAAGGCGACCAGGCCTGCATCACCTTCGCCGATGGCGAGGTCGTGCGCGCGGATGCGGCCATCGCCGCGGATGGCATCCATTCGCCCGTCCGTAAGCAATGGTTCCCGGACGAAGGCCCGCCGCTCTATTCCGGCGTGAACATGTGGCGCGGGACGACGCGCATGGCGCCGATCCTGGGCCGGCCGACCATGGTGCGCGCGGGCTGGCTGACCCAGGGCAAGATGGTGATCTACCCGATCGAAAACCTGCCCGACGGCCAGGTGCTGATGAACTGGGTGGCCGAGATCGAGACCACCACCTGGGCGCCGAACGACTGGGCGCGGCCTGGGAAGCTTGAGGATTTCCTGCCCGCCTTCGCCGACTGGCATTTCGACTGGCTGGATGTGCCGGCGATGATCCGCGCTGCCGACCAGGTGCTGGAATACCCGATGGTCGACCGCGACCCGCTGCCGCGCTGGACGCATGGGCGCGCGACGCTGTTGGGGGATGCGGCACACCCGATGTACCCGCGCGGGTCCAACGGCGCGGGCCAGGCGATCCTGGATGCGAGGGCGCTGGCCGATGCGCTGGCCGCAGACAACGTGCCGGCCGCACTGGCGGGTTATGACGCCAATCGTCGGCCCGCGACGGCCGCGGTGGTACGTGCCAATCGCGCCACGCCGCCCGACGTCATCATCAAGGAAGTCTGGGAACGCAGCGGCGACAAGCCCTTCGCGCGCATCGAGGATGTGATCAGCCCGGGCGAACTGACCGCGATGATCGACCGTTACAAGACCGTCGCGCAATACGACCGCGCGCGCGTGGGTTAGGCAGCGGCCGCGGTGATGCGTGTCAAAACTTCGGCCAGGGCTTCGGGGTGCAGCCAGCGCGCGACCATGACGATGCCATGGTCGCGGTCCACCCAGATGATATTGCCGCCGGCGCCCGCTGCGTAGAAACCGTCGCGCGGCGCGCCAGCCAACTTGCCGCCCGCATTCAGCCACCACAGCAGCCCGTAGTCGGGATTGAGCGCGACGGGCGTGGCGGAAGCCGCGACCCAGCCCTCGGGCAGCACGCGACGCCCGTCCCAGGCCCCATCGGCCAGCATCAGCAGGCCGATGCGCGCCTGGTCCTCGGCATGCATCCGCACGCCGCCACCCCAGTGGCCGCCCCCGGGTACGCTGTGCAGGCGCTGGCCCGCGATGGTGACCCAGGAGGTCTCGTAGCCATCCCAGACCCAGTCCGCGCTGCCGCCGATCGGTGCCATGATCCGATCGGCAAAGACCTGCGGCAAGGGCTGGGCGAAGCTGTGCAGCAGCGCCAGCGACAGCGCGTTCACCCGCACGTCGTTGTATTCCCAGGTGGTGCCCGGGGCGGTCAGGGGTCGGCCTCGGCCCTTGCCCTTTCCCTCACGCGAAAGATCCCGCCCGCGGTCGATCGTCTCGCTCTTGCCGAACAGGCTGCCTTCCCATTCGCTGGTCTGGGTCAGCAGCATCCGCCAGGTGATGGCGGCGTTGTGCGGGCTGGCGAAGGCGGGGTCGGGCACGCTGGCCGACACGCGGTCATCCAGCACGAACAGCCCGTCCCCCACCGCGATCCCGGCCAGCAGCGACAGGTAGGATTTGGCGACCGAAAAGGTCATGTCCACCTGGCGCGTATCGCCCCAGGCCGCGGCGACCTGGCCGTGGCGCAGCACCAGCCCGTTCGGCGCGCCACGGGCGGCGACGGGGCCGAGGATGGCATTGTCCGGCGGGGGCTCGAAATACCCGGCCTCGAGGTGTGCGCGTAGGTCGCGCGGGAAAAAGGTTTCGCGGGCGGCGGCCACGGCCACGGCATCAGCCAGCCGGTTGGGCGCGAAGCCCTGGCCGGCCGCAAGCGGCAGCGGGCCGGCGGGGGGGAACGCCAGGGTCATGGCGATGCCTCGGCCGTGTCCATCCGCTGGCGCTTTTCCACGATGATGAAATGCAGGTTCTTCAGGTGGCCGGCCGGGACGAAGGGGAAGTCGGCAATGACCTCGCGCACCCCGAAGGTCTCGCCGCCGGTGCGGTTCAGCAGGTCGACCAGTTCGGTCAAATCGGCGCCGAAGGGGTCGAGTTCCGTGACCGCACCAGGCGCATTCTGTTCCGTATGTTCCAGCAGCATGACGCCGCCAACGCGCAGGCAGGACGCCCAAGCCGTGAAGCATTTCGTCGGATCATAGCTGTGATCGTAGGAATTGCTGTAGATGAAATCCACGGATTCGCGCCATTCCGGCTTCACCTCGTGGAAGTCCCACTGGATGGTATGCGGGAAATCGGTCGCGGTTGGGCTGATTTCGGTGCCCAGCACCTCGGCGCCCAGCTTTTCGCGAAACCAGGACTGTTCATAGCCGCGGCGGGTGCCATGGCACAGGCCAAAAATCAGGGGCGACACATGCTGGGCCAGCCAATCGGACAGGAAGTCGATGGTCTGGCGATGCACCCAATGCGCCTTGATCTTCCGACGGTTGCCCTCTTCCTGCACCGTCTTGTAGCGCTCGTAGTCGAAACTGCCGTCGGGCTTCAGGTAGGCATGCAGTTTCATTCCGTCGCTTCCCATGCGGTCAAATCCAGCCTGCCGACATTTGCGCGTCCGCCGCAAGACAGTGGCCTGCGAAACCATCCCACCCCCCCTGCCGCGAAACAGGCGTGGTGGGGGGTGCTGCCGCGACGGGCCGGACACCCTATATCCACGGCAAGCCTGGGAATTGAAGAATGAGCGATACACATGTGGCGACACTGGGCGGCGGATGCTTCTGGTGCCTCGACGCCGTCTATCTGAAGATGAAGGGGATCGAGAGCAGCCTCTGCGGCTATGCCGGCGGGCATGTGGACAACCCGAGCTACGAGGCCGTCTGCGGCAAGAAAACCGGCCATGCCGAGGTGGTGCAGCTGCGCTTCGACCCTGCGGTGGTGTCCTACGCCGATATCCTGCGGGTCTTCTTCACCATTCACGACCCGACCACCCAGGACCGGCAGGGCAATGACGTGGGCCCGCAATACCGCAGCGTGATCTTCTTCCATGACGCCACCCAGGAAGCCGAGGCACGGGCGGCGATGGCCGAGGCCGCGGCGCTCTGGGGCCGCCCCGTGGTGACGCAGCTGCTGCCGGCGGTGCATTTCTGGGAAGCCGAGGCCGAGCACCAGGACTATTTCACCAACAACCCCTGGTCGGGCTACTGCATGGCGGTGGTTGCCCCCAAGGTCGCAAAGGCCCGCAAGGGCCATGCCCATCTGATGGCTGCGTGAGGGAGACGAGCATGTTCGGCACAAAGAAGATCGAGACCACCGCCTATCCAGTCGCGCGCAGCGACGATGAGTGGCGCCGCGCGCTGACGCCCGAGGCCTTTCGCGTCCTGCGCGGTCACGGCACTGAACGCCCGGGCGGCAGCCCGCTGAACGCAGAAAAGCGCGCCGGCACATTCTGCTGCGCCGGCTGCGGCAAGGCGCTGTTCGATGCGGACACCAAGTTCGAAAGCGGCACCGGCTGGCCGTCTTTCTTCGACCACCTGCCGGGCGGCGTCGGCACCACCACCGACCGGTCGCTGTTCATGACGCGAACCGAGGTGCATTGCGCCGACTGCGGCGGGCACCTCGGCCATGTCTTCCCCGACGGGCCGGCACCGACGGGGCAGCGGTACTGCATGAACGGCGTCGCCATGACCTTCAAGCCGGACGGCGACTGACGCCCGGCTTGACCGGCGGGGACCTCGCGCCCCAAAGCGGATGAACGGCGTCGGGGGCGGACATGCAGACAAGCTTTACCGAAACGCAGCTGCGCGACCCGGAAACCCGGGAAGCCAACACCATCCTGCGCACCTGCGTGCATTGCGGCATGTGCACGGCCACCTGCCCGACCTTCCTGCTGCTGGGCGATGAACTCGACAGCCCGCGCGGCCGCATCTACCTGATCAAGGACATGCTGGAACGCGGCGAACCCGCAACGGCCGAGGTGGTCAAGCATGTGGACCGCTGCCTGTCCTGCCTGTCCTGCATGACCACCTGCCCATCGGGCGTGAACTACATGCATCTGGTCGATCATGCGCGCCGCTACATCGAGGAAAGCTACGTCCGCCCCTGGCCGGAGCGGATGCTGCGCCAGGCGCTGGCGCTGCTGCTGCCCTATCCGGGACGCTTTCGACTGGCGCTGATCGGCGCCTGGTTCGCCCGGCCTTTCGCGCGCTTCGTGCCCGGCACGTCGATGACGTCGCAGCGTCTGCGGGCGATGCTGAAGCTGGCGCCGGCCGTGATCCCGACGCCTTCGGCGATCGAACGCCCCGGCGTACATCGCGCCATCGGCAACCGCCGCGCGCGGGTGGCGCTGCTGGCGGGCTGCGCGCAGCAGGTGCTGGCCCCGTCGATCAATGAGGCCACGATCCGGCTGCTGACGCGAATGGGGGTGGAGGTCATCGTCTCCAAGGGTGCGGGCTGCTGCGGTGCGCTGGTGCATCACATGGGCCGGCATGACGCTGCGATGGCCGCGGCGCGAGCGAATATCGCCGCCTGGAGTGCGGAGATCGAAGGCGCGGGGCTGGATGCGATCGTGATCAATGCCTCGGGCTGCGGCACGACGGTGAAGGACTACGGCTTCATGTTCCGCGAGGAACCCGAGCCGTGGAAATCGCGCGCAGCAAAGGTCTCAGCACTGGCGCGCGACATCACCGAAGTGCTTTCGGGCCTCGGCTATGCACCGACGCGGGACAGACCCGACCTCACGGTCGCGTATCATTCGGCCTGTTCATTGCAGCACGGCCAGAAGATCACGACCGAGCCGAAGAAGCTGCTGGCTGCGGCGGGTTTCCGGGTGAAGGAACCGGCCGAGGCGCATATCTGCTGCGGCAGCGCCGGCACCTACAACCTGATGCAGCCCGAGATCGCGGGACAATTGCAGGCCCGTAAGCGCGGCAACCTGGAGCGCACCGGGGCCGACTTGGTGGCGGCCGGCAACATCGGCTGCCTGACGCAGATCGGCGGGGCCAGCCTGCCGGTGGTGCATACGGTGGAACTGCTGGACTGGATGGCGGGCGGGCCGGAACCTGCGGCCATCGGGCTGGCGCAAGCAAAACGAGCCGCCTTGCCTGCCCGCTGACGTCTCGGCACGGTGAACGCCATCCAATAGGGCGCCCACTTGAAAAGAGGCGGCCCTGATCGACGTCAACAGTCAGGCTTTGCCGTTGGGTCCGCCGGCGAAGGTGCCCTTGCTGTGGGCGTTTTGCGATGTCCTGCTCCTGGCAGTCACCAAACATGGATATGCCGCGCGGCGCCCGCACCCTGCGTGTCGCTGGCCATCCGGCGCGCGCCGGCTTGCTGCCGCTCTCTTTCGCCCCCGACCGCCGCATCACCACGATCGAGGGGGCCCCATCCTGACCACCCAGGCCGCCCGTGCCACGGACCGCCCGGTGCAACTGATGTGGTCACGCGGTGAGGCGGTCGCCCAGGGCCAATACCGCCCTGCCTTCGCTGCGAAGCTGGGGGCGGCGCGGGATACGACGGCCCGATTGACTGGCTTTGCCATCTGAGGCGCGGGCGGGCCCGTCATCGCCGACGACCGCCACGCGCTGATGCGAAACCCGGCCTTTGTCGACCCGCGCTGCTACTGCTTCGGCGGCGCCTGCCTCGCGGAGAATGCCCGCGTCGAATTGTTCTGGCTTGGGCGGTTGGTCGGGCCGCCGCAATACGGCTTTTCGTCGAAAGCTTCCTGGGCGCGGGGGCACTGGCAGCGAACACGGACCTGCCAGCGCGGCAAAAGCAACGTCTGCCGCATGATTCACGCGCTCTCGCGGTGCTGGATCCGGCCGCCGCGTGCCGAACAGCGCAACGGCAGCCACCGTATCGCCCGGATCGCCAGGGCCGGTGTTCGAAACGCATCTCACCCGCAACGGGCAGCCCTTGGGCGGTATTGGCGAACCGGGCGTGGCGCCGGCGGTCTGCAACGCGATCTGTGCCGCCGGCAGGCGCATCCGGCGGTTGCCGCCGCTCGCAGATCACAACCTGACCAGAGCCTGAAAGCGTGCCCTGCCTTTGACGAGGCTTCTTTCCGCCAGCCCCTAGATCAGATAGGTTTTAGCCAGGCGCCGGCCTGCAACCCAGGATGGGCAACGCAGCGCTGCGGCGCCGATGCCGTCGCGGCCTCACCGCGATGGTCGAGGGAGTGTCTTGCCGGACGACAGCCCACCCGACCGACGGAAGAATGCAGCGCCTGAGCTGCGTGGCGGATTCTCGCCCGGCTTCGGCGGACAAGGGGCCGAGGGCATCGAGCGCATGCGCCTGGCGATGGGTAATCTGGGTCTGGGATTCTTTGAAACTGACCTGCTGCGCGGCCAGGTGACGGCGACCCCGAATGCCTTCGCCATGTTCGGACTGGCAATCCCTCCTTTCGGCCGGGCACCGCGCGACGTCTTCTGGAACTGCTACCACCCCGACGACCAACCCTGGGCCAGGGCGAGGCATGCCGCAGATTTACGGGGGGAAAGCGGACGCGACAGCTATTGCGAGAGGGCGCGTATCATCCACCAGCAAAGCCGGCAGACACGCTGGATCGAGTTCACGGGCCATATCTTTGGCCTACCCGAGGCGCGCACCCACATCGCTGGCCTGCTGCGCGACGTCACCGAGCTTGTGGAGGCCGAGGAGCGTGAGCGACTGCTGGTGATCGAAGTCAATCACCGCGCCAACAACGTGCTGGCCATCACCCAGGCCCTGGTGGCGATGACCCGGGCCGATGATGTGGCGTCCTACCGCACGGGGCTTCAGGCTCGCATCCTGACGCTGGCGCGGACGCACGACCTCCTGGCCCGCACCGCCTGGCAGACCGATCTGCACGCATTGATTGTAAACGAGACATCAGCCTTTCACGATCGTATCCGCATCGGCCCAGCGCCTGTCCTCGCCCTGCAACCGTCGGTCGTGCAGGCTCTTGCCATGTTGCTGCACGAACTCGCGATGAATGCCGCCAAGCACGGCGGCCTCGCGACCGCGACCGGCCGTGTCGACGTCTCCATCGCGGTCGGGCCGGAAACGGTTGATCTGGTCTGGCGCGAATCGGGTGGACCGCCGCTGGCCGGGCCGCCGACGCGGACCGGCACCGGCATGGAGCTCATACGCCGCCTGGCGCGCCAGATCCGGGCCGAGTTCGCGCCTGACTGGCACTCCGAAGGGCTGGCCGCGCAGCTGCGCCTGCCGCGGGCGCTTTGCAGCGATTAGTTCAGTTGCCGCTGCGCCGCCTGCTTGGCGGCTTCCGCGGCATTTTCCATGCTCTGCACCGCGGTCTGCGACATGCGTCGCGCGCCTGACAGGATCCGGGCAATGCCACTCTGCGACGGGAGCAACTGGGCCGTAGGCATCTCGCGCACCCGGAGCACCAAGTCCCGCTGGTCGTCGCGGGCATTGCCGGCTGGCACGGCATCCGGGTTGCCCGTGAAGATCGCAACTGGCGTGCAGGCTGTGGTGGCGTTGCGGGCGCGGCCGCCGACGCCCAAGAAGCCCCCTTCGGCCAGCGCGAATTCCTGCACCTGATAGACCGCCTCGCCATCCACTCGGCTGCGCATGATCTCGCGGCTGACGACGGGCACGGTCCGCAGGTTCTGCTCGACCAGCAGGCGGATGTTTGCATTGGTCGGGTCTGCGAACTGCACGAAGAACCCGACCGCGCCATCGGTGCTGGCGGCAACCGCGCGGATCACCTCGGTCGCGTCGGCCACATGGCGAATATTGCCCTCCGGCGCGCGTCCCAGACCCTCGGGGTCGTTCTCACGCAGGAAGGCGAAGGAGGCGGTCGAGCCCGA
>JBBQHE010000060.1:0-20429 GCA_038323655.1 Acetobacterales bacterium
CGCCTCCTGCGTGCCGGCGCATTCGATGACGTAGTCCGCACCGAGGCCGCCGGTGAGGGATTTCACCACCTCGACCGCATCCTCGTTCTTCACGTTGATGACGCGGTCCGCACCCAGTTTGCGACCGATGGCCAGCCGTCCGTCGCGGGTGCCGACCAGCACGGCCGGCGTGGCCCCGAGCGCCTTGGCGACCGCGACCGCGAGCAGCCCGATCGGGCCCGGCCCGATCACCACGACGCTTTCGCCTGCGACCAGGCCACCTAGCTCCGTCAGCCCATACATGCCGGTGCCGGCGGTGACGACCAGGGTCGCTTCCTCATCCGTCATGCTGTCGGGCACCCGGACCAGGGTATTGATGTTGTTCACGGCATACTCGCAGAACCCGCCATCGGTGGTGAAGCCATTGGCGCGGTGGCCCTTGTCCACAGCGCCGTAGTTCAAGCCGTAGTTCAGGCAGGCGGTGTACATGCCCTGGCGGCAGCGCTTGCACTGGCCGCAGCCGGCGTGGATTTCCACGGTGACACGTTCGCCCACGCGATATTCATCGACGCCGGGCCCCAGAGCCGCGACCGTGCCCATGTATTCATGGCCTGGGGTGAAGTTCTTGTTGAAGGGCACACCGCCCTGGATTTTGGCGGGCGAGCCGTAGTGGATGATTTCAAGATCGGTCGCGCAGATGGCGACGGCATCGATGCGGACCAGAACTTCGGCCCGGCCCGGCACGGGGACGGGCTTTTCGACCAGGGTCAACTGGTCGGGATCGCCCAAGACCCAGGCGCGCATGGTGGTGGGCACGTCGGGCGGGTTTGGCATGGTCGGCGTCCGGCTTGATTGGCTAACATATTGCCAAATTGGTCAGCGATGGCAACAGGGAACGACCGATCTCGTGAATGGTTGACCAATATGCCGGGCGGCTGCATCCTGACAGCCATGGATGCAATGCCTGAACACGCGGTGTTGGCGCGGCTGCGCCAGGGCCTGGCCGAAAATCTCGCGACACCTGACGGCCGCCTGCCGGCGGAGCGGGACCTGGCCACCCGCTTCGGCGTGAACCGCGGCGAAATCCGCAAGGCCCTGGCCGTGCTGGAGCTGGAGGGCAGCCTGCGCCGCCACGTCGGCCGCGGCACCTTCGTCACCCGGAGCCCCACCTCGCGCCGCAGCCCGGACCTGGCCGATATCGCCGACACCACGAGCCCGCCCGAGGCCATGCAGGCCCGCGCCATCCTGGAGCCCGAGCTTGCGCGCCTGGCCGCCCTGCAGGCCACGGCCGCCCAGATCGCCGAATTGCGGCGCCTGGCCGAGGCCATGCGCGCGGTCACCGACTGGGCGCAGTATGAGGCGCTGGATTACCGCTTCCACGAATTGATCGCGGAGGCAGCAGGCAACCGCCTGCTGATGGAGGTGGAGCGCCTGGTCAACGGCGTGCGCCGGGCGGTCGTCTGGGGGCACCTTACGTTGCGGCCGCTGGGGCCTTCGCCCGATTATCATTCCTTCGACGAGCATGACGCGATCGTCGCCGCCATCGCCCGCCGCGATCGCGCCAGTGCGGCCGATGCGATGCGCCGGCACCTGGACAGCACGGCCCGGGCGCTGGCGGGCTAACCAGCCAGGGCGCGCAGCAGCGCCGGTTCAAGCCCGGCCGCGGCGCCGGCGGCGACCGGCGCACAGGCGGCGCGAAATCCCGCCATGTCGAGATCCTGGGCTGCCAGAACGGCAACGCCCTCGGCCTGCAGCACAGCAAGGGCACGCGCGTCCTCCGCCGCGGCCAGGCGGCGTTGCAGCAGCGTCGCCTCGGCCGCGGCGGCGCGCAGCCCGGCTGGTGCGCGATCGAGCCAGGCGGCATGGGCGACGAGCAGCGCCACCCCCTGGATATGCCCGGTCAGGCTGACAAAGCGGTGATGCGCCTGGAGCCCGAACAGGATCAGGTTGGTCAGCGGGTTTTCCTGCGCATCGACTTCGCCGCTGGCGACCGCCTGCTTCAGCCGCAGCACATCGGTGACGACGGGGCAGAACCCCATGGCCGAAAGCGCCGCCTGGTAGGTGGCATTGTCCAGCGTGCGGATGACCAGCCCCGCGCAATCGGCAGGGCCGCGCAGCGGGCGCGCGCGATTGGACAGGTGCCGCAAGCCGTTGTCCCAGAAGCCCAGCACGACCAGTCCGGTGCGGGCCGCGACATCGGCCGCGATCATCGCGCCGGCCGCCCCGTCCAGGGCGGCGAAAAGCCGGGCCCGGTCGGGGGCGGCGAAGGGCAGGTCGAGGGCGGCCAGCGACGGCACCCGGGCGGAAAGATAGCCCGAGGCGATGTAGCAGATCTCGCGCCCCTCACCGGCCTCGACCGCGCGGAACAGCGAGCCCGCGGTGGCGTCGGCGGCGGTCACGTCGGCCTCCATCGCCGCCCCTGGCAGGGCTGCGGCCATGGCCGCCAGCGCCTGGGTATGGACCGATGCCGCCCCCTGGTAGCCCGCCATCCTGATCTGCATCGGCGCCGCCATTCCTGACCAATCACAACCAATATGCGTCCATTGACAACCAAATCGGCCGGCGGGCAACCTCCCACCAGGGAGATTGCAACCATGCTGACCAAACGTCGCCGCCTGCTCCAGGCCGCTGGCCTGGCCCTTGCCGCCCCGCACCTGGCAATGGCCCAGGCCTGGCCGACCCGCCCGATCGCCGTGATCATGCCGCTCCAGGCGGGCAGCGCGTCCGATGTCGCCATACGCATCCTGGCCGAACGCCTGTCGGAAACGCTGGGCAGCCGCATGGTCGTGGAGAATGTCACCGGCGCCGCGGGGCTGGTCGGCGCCGAGCGGGCGGCCCGGGCGGCGGCCGATGGCTATACGTTGGCGGCGCTGAACAATTCCATTTTGACCATCCTTCCCAATGTGCAGCGGCGGCGCCTGGCCTTCGATCCCTTCGCCGATTTCGCGCCGATCGGCGGCATCGCGACCATTCCGACCTTCCTCGGTGTCCATAAGGACGTGCCGGTGCAGACCGTGCAGGAGTTGATCGCCCTGGCGCGGGCGCGGAATGGCGAGATGACCTATGCCTCGGGCGGCGCCGGCAGTCCGCAGCACCTGGCGACCGAGATGTTCATGTCGATGGCCGGCTTGCGTATGGTGGATGTGCCCTATCGCGGCGCTTCGGCGGCTGCCGCCGACCTCGCTGCGGGGCATGTGCAGGTGATGTTCATCGCCCATTCCTTGGCCTTGCCCTTCCTCGATGCCGGAATGGTGCGGCTGATCGGCTTTGCCGGGCCGGAGCGGAACCCACTGATGCCGGCCATCCCCACCGTGTCGGAACAGGGGGTCGCGGGCTTCGATTATTCCTCCTGGATCGCGCTGTTCGCGCCGAAGGACACGCCGGCGCCGATCCTGGCGAAGCTGCGCGCCGACACCGCCGCTGCGACCGCCGACCCCGCCTTGCAGGACCGGCTTGCGCGCTCGGGCCTGGCCGCCTGGCCGCGCGACCCGGCCGCCGTGCTGGCGGTGATGCGAAATGACGACACGCGCTGGAAGGCGGTCGTGCAGGCCGTCGATATTCGCATCTAAGGGAGGCATGACCATGACCATCGCCCGACGCAGCCTGCCGGCCCTCGGCCTGCTGCCGACACTCGCCCAGGCCCAGACCGCTGCTCCAGCACTCCCCGGCGGGCGCAGCGTCACCTACCTGGAAACCGCCCCCGCCGCGACCGACGAAGCCTTGCGCCTGCTGCGGGCCGAGGTCACGGCCACCCGCGCCGATGCCGGCAACTTGGAAGCGGTGCTGCTGCGGCGCATCGACCGGCCGCACCACTTTGCCATCATCGAGTCCTGGGCCAGCGAAGCCGCAGCCGAGGCGCGCCGCGCCTCACCCCGCGTCGCGGCCTTCCGTGCGGCCCTGGCCGCGGCGCTGATTGCGCCCTTCGACGAGCGGCCGCATTCGCCCCTTTCGATCGGCGCTGCCTCGCCGGGGGCGAATGCGATCGTCTCCGTCACCCACGTCGATATCATCCCCCCGATGCGCGAGGCCGGCACTGCCCGCATTGCGAAGCTCGCGGACGACAGCCGCGGCTCGCCCGGCAACCAGCGCTTCGATGCGTTGATCCAGAACAGCCGGCCCAACCATTTCACCCTGGTCGAGGTCTGGGAAAATGAGGCGGCGCTGCTGGCCCATGCGGGCGTCGCCCATCTGCGCGCCTTCCGCGCCGAACTGCTGCCGATGAGCGGCAGCCTGTTCGACGAAAGACTCTACCGCGTCGTGTCCTGATCAGGCGGCAGTCCCGGTGGGGAATTTCTGGCGCACCTCCTCCCGCCGGTTCAGCCACCAGGCGTAGGAGGGGGGCAGCAGGCCCATAGCATCGACCCCCAGCGCCGCCGCGGCATGCGCCGGCCAGTTCGGGTTCCACATCAACTCGCGCGCAAGCGCCACCAGGTCGCAGGACCCGTCGGCCAGGTAGGATTCAGCCTGTGCGGCCTCGGTGATCAGCCCGACGGCCATGCTGGGCAGCCCCGTCTCGGCCTTGATCCGCGCGGCATAGGGCACGTGGTAGCCGGGGACGCGCGGTACCACCGCCAGCGTCAGAGGCCCTTCGATCCCGCCCGAGGAACAGTCGATCAGGTCAACGCCGCGTGGCTTCAGGGCAAGGGCAAAGGTCACGGTCTCATCCATCGTCCAGCCACCGCCATCGGTGCAGGAGACGCGCATCAGCAGCGGCCCGGTCCAGGCGTCGCGCACCGCCTCGGTCAGTTCCAGCCCGAAGCGCATGCGGGCTTCCAGCGACCCGCCGTAGCCGTCGCTGCGATGGTTGGTCACGGGGCTGAGGAATTGCTGGATGATGTAGCCATGGGCGGCATGGATTTCGAGCACATCGAACCCCGCATCGGCCGAACGCTTCGCCGCATCGGCATGCAGGCGAATGACATGGCGGATGTCGTCCTGGTCCATCTCCTTCGGCATCATCGCTGTGGGCTTGAAGGGCACGGGTGAGGGGGCGAGCCCCGGCCAGGGCGCGCGGCCGCGCGCCGCATCCTCGGCCGTCAACGGCGAGAATCCATCCCAGGGCGCGCGCGTCGCCACCTTGCGCCCGGCATGGCCGATCTGCATCGCCGTGGTCGCCCCCTGGGCCTTCATGAAATCGGTGATGCGGCGCCAGGCTTTTGCTTGCGCATCGGTCCAGATGCCGGGGCAGTCATAGGTCTTGCGGCTGCGCTCGCTGACCGATGTTTCCTCGCAGAACACCATGCCCGCCCCGCCCATGGCGAATTTGCCCAGGTGCACCAGGTGCCAGTCGCCCGGCAGCCCGCCGGGGTCGGAGCGATACTGCGACATGGGCGAAACGACGACGCGATTGCGCAGGGTGACGCCACGCAATGCATAGGGCGTGAACAACAGGGGTGTGGCGGGCAAGGCAGTCTCTCCGGTGGGGCTTCGCATCGGCCCGGGGCGATGCAAGATGCGTGCATGAAGCATGACGACATCGGCTGGATCGGCGCCAGCCTGCCCCGGCGCGAGGATGCGCGCCACCTGCGCGGCCAGGGGGTTTTCGTCGGCGACATGGTTCTGCCGGGGATGCTGGAGGTTGCCTTCCTGCGCAGCCCCGTCGCCCATGGTTTTTTGCGCGGGGTCACGCCGGCGCAGGGGGTGTATCTGGCGGCCGACCTCGGGCCCATCACCCTGCCGCCGGCCGGCCCCGACATGCCGGGTTTTCGGCAGGCGCCCTTCCCGCCGCTGGCGACCGACCGGGTGCGCTTCGTCGGCCAGACCATCGCCGCTTGCCTCGCCGAAACCCGCCACGTCGCCGAGGATCTGCGCGACAGCCTTGCCGCGGACATCGACCCGCTGCCCGCGGTGATGGAATCCCGCGCGGCGCTGGCCCCCGATGCGGCGGTGCTGCATCCGGGCTGGACCGACAATCGCTACGCCATGGGCCGGGTCCAGGCCGGGACGCTGGCCGAGGCGCCGATCCGCCTGACGCGGCGCCTGCGCCTGGGGCGGCAGTCCGTGGCGCCGATGGAACCGCGCGGCGTGCTGGCGGTGCCCGATCGGCGGACGGGCGAATTGGTCGTGCATATCTCCAGCCAGGGGCCGCACACGCTGCGCCACGCGCTGGCGAAAACCCTGGGCTTGCGGGAGGCCGACCTGCGCGTCATCGCCCCCGATGTCGGCGGCGGCTTTGGTGCCAAGAATAGGCTGATGCCGGAGGAGATCGTGGTCGCGGCCCTCGCCCGTCGCCTCGGCCGCCCGGTGCGCTGGATCGAGACGCGCAGCGAGCATTTTTTGGGCTCGCCCCAGGCGCGGGAACATGATTACGAGTTGACGCTGCATGCCGATCGGGACGGGATCATCCAGGGCATCACCGGCGATTTGTGGGTCGATGCAGGGGCCTATGCGCTCTGGCCGACGGGCGCCTTTGCCGAGGCGGCGATGGCGGCGCGCAACCTCGGCGGCCCCTATCGCATCGCGCACCTCGACATCCGGCATCATACGGTCGCCACCAACAAGCCGCCGATGGGGCCATATCGCGGGGTGGGGCGCACCGGGGCCTGTTTCGCCATCGAACGCCTGGTCGATGTACTGGCGGGCGAATTGGGGCTGGACCCGCTGGAGGTCCGGGCCCGCAACCTGATCCCGGCCAGCGCCATGCCCTATCACACCGCGGCGGGCATGCGGCTCGACACCGGGGATTATCCCGCCGCACTCGCCACGGTCGCGGCCATGGTGGACCACGGCGCCATCGCCGCAGGCCGCGCGCGGGGCGAAAAGATCGGCGTGGGCTACGCGATCTATACCGAGCAATCCGGACATGGCGTCGCCGAATGGGCACAGCGCCGCGCCCGCGTCGTGCCGGGGCACGAGACCGCCACGCTGCGCATGCACCCCGATGGCAGCCTGACGCTGCTGACCGCGATCCAGAGCCACGGCCAGGGGCTGGAGACGGTGCTGGCGCAGATCGCCGCGACCGAACTCGGCCTGCACCCCGATGACATTGCGGTGCGTCACGGCGATACCGGCCTGTCGCCCTTCGGCTTCGGCACCTTTGCCAGCCGCAGCCTGGTTTTTGCCGGGGGTGCGACCCAGGCGGTGGCCCGCGCCTTGGCCGACAAACTCAAACGCATCGGCGCGCATCTGTTGCAGGCCCAGGCGGTGACCATCGCCGAAGGTGCCGTGCATGCGGGTGCCGCCAGCATCCCCTTCGCCGCGATCGCCGAGGCCGCCCATCTGCGCGCCGAGCGCCTGCCGCCGGGCGAGGCGCCGGGGCTGGAAATCACGCTGTCGTACAGCCCGCCCGAGGGCGGCGGCGTCTTCTCCTACGCCGCCCATGCCGCGACGCTGCGCGTCGATCCTGACACCGGGGAAGTGACCCTGCTCGACTACGCCGTCGCCGAGGATTGCGGCACCATGATCAACCCCATGCTGGTCGATGGCCAGGCGATGGGCGGCATCGTGCAGGGCATCGGTACCGCACTCGGCGAAGCGCTGGTGTTCGACACGGAGGGCCAGCCGCTGGCGTGCAGCTTCCTCGACTATGCCATGCCCAAGGCCGCCGACCTGCCGCCGATCCGCATCGCCCACCTGGTGACGCCGGCCCTCGGCACGGTGCATGGCGCCAAGGGCGTGGGAGAGGGCGGGGCCATCGCGCCCCCCGCCGCCATCGCGAACGCCATCGGCGACGCCCTGGGGCGGGAGGTAAACCAGGTGCCCGCCCTGGCCGCCCATCTCCTTGGCCCGGTCCTTGCTCCATCGGAGTGACCTCTGACGGAGCCACGCCGATGACGACGACCCGCCGCGCCATGCTTGCCACCGGTGCGACCCTTCTCGCCACACCGGCCCTCACGCAAAGCCTGACGCCGATCCGCTTCACGCTCGACTGGCGCTTCCAGGGCATCCATTCCTGGTATTACCTGGCACAGCAGCGTGGCTGGTTCCGCGAGGCGGGGCTGGATGTCACCATCGACCAGGGCGATGGCTCAGCCGCCACCATCACGCGGATCATGGGCAATGCCTACGATGCCGGCTTCGGCGACATCAATGCGATCATCCAGCAGGCAGCCAACCGGCCGGGCGAACAGCCGCTGATGGTCTATCAGATCTACAACCGCGGGCCCTTCGCGGTTCTGGTGAAGAACAGCAGCCCGATCCGCACCCTGCGCGACCTGGAAGGTAAGACCATCGGCGGGCCGGCGGGTTCGGCGGCCTTGTTGCTCTGGCCGTTGCTGGCGCGTTTGAACGGGATCGACCCGACCAAGACCAACATCACCAACATGGCGCCGAACCTGCAGGAGCCGATGCTCATCCGCGACCAGGTGGATGCCATCGTGCCCTTCACGGTCACGACCTATTCCAACCTGCTCGGCCTCGGGCTGAACCCGGAGCGGGATTTCCGCTGGTTCCTCTTCGCCGATTTCGGCATCGAGGCCTATTCCAACGGCGTCATGGTCTCCCAGCGGCTCGCGCGCGATAACCCGAATGCCGTGCGCGGCATGGTCGCTGCGGTCAACCGCGCGATGCTGGACATCGGCGCCAATCCGGCGATGGGTCCGGCGCTGATGCGGGCGCAGGACGGGACCATGAACCTCGATATCGAACGCCAGCGGATCGAGTATTCCTGGCGCACCGTGATCGTCACCGAGGAATCGCGCAGGGTGGGCGCCGGTGATCTCGATGACGCGCGGCTGACACGGGCCATCGCCCAGATGGTCGGCGTCTATGGCCTGCCGCGCACGCCAGCACCCGGCGATGTCTTCAGCCGTGCCTTCCTGCCGCCGCGTGCGGCGCGGGAGTTCCCGGCCGCCCGCGGCTGATGCTGATCCTGATCCGCGGCGCACGGGTCTGGACGCCCGGCTGCGACCCGCATCGCCCGGCGGTCGCCGATGTGCTGCTGGACGGTGATCGCATCGCCGCGGTCGGCGCCATCGAAGCCCCGCCTGGTGTCGAGATTGTCGATGGCAGCGGGAAACTTCTGATCCCGGGCCTCGTCAGCGCGCACTACCATTCCTATGACACGCTGCTGAAGGGCCGGTTCGAGGACATGCCCTTCGACGTCTGGGCGCTGCATTCCCAGCCGGCCTATTGGGGTCGCCGGTCCCGCGCGGAACTGCGCGCCCGCACGCTGCTGGGTGCGATGGAGGCGCTGCGCAACGGCATCACCACCATCCAGGACATGAACAGCCTGGTGCCGCAGGATGAGGAGACGCTGGAGATCATCCTTGCGGCCTACGCCGAGGTCGGCATCCGCGTGGTGTTTTCCATCGCGGTCCGCGACCTGCCCGACCTCGACATCGCCCCCTTCCTGCCCGACGACATGGACCCTGCGGTCGCGGCCATCGTCGGTGGCAAGCCGGGTGATCCGCGGGCGGACCTGGCCTTTGTCGAGGCGCAGTTGCGCCGGGTGGCGCCGCGGCTGCATTGGGCGCTCAGCCCCTCCGGCCCGCAGCGGTCGTCGCGCGCGTTGCTGGAGGGCATTGCCGATCTTTCGCAGCGTTACGATCTGCCGGTCTTCACCCATGTCTATGAAACCCGGGCGCAGCTCGCCAAGGCGCGGCGAGTCTATGGCGAAGATGGTGGGTCGATGGTGCGGCACATGGCCGCCGTCGGGCTGCTGACGCCGCGCACGACGCTGGCCCATGCGGTCTATATCACCGAGGCCGAAGTCGAGATGGTGGCCCGCGCCGGGGCTGGCATCGTGCACAACCCGCTGGCCAATCTGAAACTGAAGAACGGTGTCGCCCCGCTGACGGCGTTCCGCAGCGCGGGCGTGCGCCTGGCCTTGGGCTGCGACAACAACAGCTGCTCCGACTGCCAGAACCTGTTCCAGGCGATGAAGATGTTCTCGCTGCTGTCGGCCGGGATGCAGGCCGAACCGACCGGCATCCTGGCCTGCGATGCGGTGGAGGCCGCGACGACCGGGGGCGCCGCCGCGGTTGGCCTGTCGGGGCAGGTCGGCGCCATCGCGCCGGGGATGAAGGCGGATCTGGTGCTGCTCGACCTCGATGACCTGGCCTGGCAGCCCTTTGCCAGCGCCTCGCGGCAGCTGGTGTTTTCCGAAACCGGTCGCGGTGTGCAGACCGTCATCGTGGACGGGCGCGTCGTGGTGCGCGACGGGCGCGTGGTCAGCGTGGACGAGGCTGCCTTCCGCACCGAACTGGCCGAGGTGATGGTGCAGGTGGAACAGGATTTCGCGGCGCTGGTGGACCGGCAGCGGCCGGCTATCGCGCCGCTGCTGGAAGCCAATGCCCGGCTGGCGCGGGAAGATCTGGGGCTGCGGCGCTTCGTGGGCGAATAGCCGCTACTTCACGCCCACGGTCATCGAATAGGTCGCATTGCCCCGCGTGCCGCCGACCACGATGAGGTACCGCCCGGCCGCGGGCAGGATTCCGTTCCAGCGCATCGTATCCTCGCCTTCGCCGGCGCCGGGCAGCGTCCGGCCGATGATGTCCAAGATACCGTCCTTGACCACGGTCGGGCGCGCCCCGGGCAGATAGATCTGGAAGACGGCATTGTCTTCCAGCGAGGTGATGCGGACCGTCATCTCCTGCCCGCGCGCGACATCCAGCGCATAGATGTCGCGGTCGCCACGCACGACGCTGTCGCCGACCGTGGCGCCGGAGGTGCCGGGCGCGAAGCGGATCTGCCGGATGGCCGGCAGTTCTTGCGCCGATACGATGGTCGCGGCGCCGAGCAGGGGCAGCAAAAGCAGGCAGCGCCGTTGCATGGATGGTATTTCCCTTACAGCCACGCCTTCCTGCAATCGGCCGGGGCGGGTGGCAAGCCGCGCTTCAGCGCCGCCCGGCGATGCGCTGGTTTTCCAGCCGCGACAGCAGCCGCACCACGGGCCACAGCAGGATGAAATAGGCAACGGCCGCGGCGACGATGGGCGTCGCGTTGTAGGTGACGCTCTGCGCCTGGCGCGCCTGGAACAGCAGTTCCGGCAGGGCGACGACCGAGGCGATGGAGGTGAGTTTCACCACCTCCAGCGTGTTCGAGACCAGGTCCGGCAGCACGTTGCGCACCGCCTGCGGCAGCACGACCAGGCAGAAGATGGGGATGGGGCGCATGCCTAGCGCCCGCGCGGCCTCGGCCTGCCCACGCGGCACGGAATCGAGCCCCGCGCGGAGAATTTCAGCGTAGTAGGCGCCGGTGTTGAGGAAGAAGCCGAGCGCCACCGCCCCCCAGGGGCCCAGGTCCAGCCCGGCAAAAGGCAGCCCCGCATAGAGGAAGATCAGCAGCACCAGCGGCGGCAGGGCGCGAAACACATCCACCCAGGCCCCGGCCGGCCAGCGTATCCAGGGGGAGTCCGCGCGGGCCAGCAGCGCGAAGATCATGCCGCCCAGGATGCCGAGCGGCACGGTCATGGCCGACAGCAGCAGCGTCTGGATCATCCCGGCCTGCAGGATGGGCCAGGCCTGGACCACGATGGACCAGTCCAGGAAGGCCAGGCGGAAGTCGTCCCAACTCATCGTGCGAAGGGCTTCGCGTAGTGGCGTTCGACCCAGCGGCCGAAGGCGACCACCGGCAGGAACAGCAGCAGATAGGCGAGCGCGCCGAGGGTCAGCGGCGAGGGATTGGAGGAAAACGACACGGCCGATTGCGCCGCCCCCAGGATCTCGCTGACCGCGACGACGCTACCCAGGGCCGTACCCTTGGTGATGGCGATGGTGCGGTTGGTCAGCGGCGGGATCACCATGCGCAACGCCTGCGGCAGCACCACCAGGAACAGCACCGGCAGGAAGCGCAGGCCGAGGGCACGCGCGGCCTCGGTTTGGCCGTGCGGGACGGCGGTGATGCCGGCCCAGAAAATCTCTTCCGAGAAGGCCATCAGCACGAGTGTCAGTGCGAGCCAGGTCGCGCCGAAGCCCGAGAACGACACCCCCGCCGCCGGCAGCCCGAAGTACAGCAACACGATGATGACCAGCGGCGGCAGCGCCCGGAACAGATCGACCACGAAGATGATCAGCCAGTTCAGCGGCCGCAGCCCGAAGGCACGGATGACGGCCAGGGCCAGCCCAAGGGCCAGCCCCGCCAGCACGATCAGCACCGCGAGTTCGATGGTGACCAGCAGCCCTTCGAGGATCTTTGGCCAGTACTGCGCCAGGACGCGCGCGTTGAAGAAGGAGAAGACGAACGCGTCCCAGTTGGTCATCGGGTGATCAGCAACGCGGCTCGCGCGGCGTCGCGTCGTAGCCCGGCAGGCCCGGCACGCCGGTGCCCGGGAAGACCACGTTCTCGGCATCATCGGCCGCCGGGGTCGCGCCGAACCACTGCGCCGACAGACGCGCGATGGTGCCGTCGCGCTTCATGCATTCCAGCGCGTTTTCCAGTGCAACCTGCATCGCCACATTGTCGCGCCGCAGCGGGGCCGACCAATGCGCCCGCGTGTCGGTCATCACGAAGTCGGCGACGAACTGCGGCGTGCGCGTGGCGGCGTAGCGCACCGCGGTATTTCCCCCGAGGTTGGCATAGGCGCGGCCCGACAGCACCGCCTGCACCGCATCCGGCTGGGTGTCATAGGCCTGGACGGTGAAGCCGAAACGCTCGGCATTGGCAGCGGCCCAGGCATCATAGGCGCTACCCTTGTTCACGCTGATCGCCTTGCCGCGCAGGTCGGCCATGGAGGTGATGGGCGCCGAGCCGCGGCGGATGCCGAACTGAAAGGCGGTGAACAGGTAGCCCTCGGTGAAGAGCATGTTTTCCGCCCGCTCGTTGGTCGCGGTCACGGGGGCGCACAAAAAGTCGTAGCGCCCGGCATTCATCGCCGGGATCAGGCCGGAGAACGAGGCGCTGTCGATCACGATCTCCCGCCCCATGCGGCGGGCGGCCTCGCGGAACAGGTCGATGTTGAAGCCCTGCACGCCGCCTTCGAGCCGTGGAAAGGCGTGGGGGGCGAAGGTGCCGTCGACGGCGCAGCGCAAGGGCGGCTGCGCGGCGGGCGCTGCCGGCGCTGTCTGGGCCAGGACAGGCGTGGCGATCAGGACCATCAGTGCGGCCAGGCGGGGCAGGGCAGTCATCGGCAAATTCCTCATACGGCGTTCAAACGTAGCAAGACAGGGTGCAACGCCCCGACCCAGCAAGGAAGGGGGCCGGGTGGCGCGGCGTGGCATCGGGGCACCGCGATCGCACCACCCCTGGGCAAGCCTGCCGCGCGATGGGGCATGGTGCCCCTTGGTGGAGAAGGGACACGACTGCCGCAAGCCGCGCCCAGGCGCTCTGCGGCTGGGCGTTGCTGCGTTGCACAAAGCGACCCTTGCCCCCGGCGCAGCCGCTGGCATGGTTGCTGTCATGTCCCTCGACCCGCGCGCACCGCTGATGACCGTCCTGCTTGGGGCATTGGCGGCGCTGCCACCGCTGGCCATCGATATGGGGCTGCCGGCGCATGGTGCCATTGCTGTCGCGCTCGGCGTGGCGGAACCGCGCATGGCGCTGACCCTGTCGCTGTTCATGCTGGGCTTTGCGGCGGCGCAACTCATCGCGGGGCCGTTCAGCGACCGCTTCGGTCGCCGGCCGGTGCTGCTGGCGGGCACGGCCGTCTTCGGCGTGGCGGGCGTCGGCTGCGTCGCCGCTGGCAGCCTGTCCGCGCTGCTGGCCTTTCGCGGCCTGCAGGGTGCAGGGGCCGGGATGGCCGTGGTCATGGTCTTCGCCACGGTTCGGGATCTGTTCGAGGGCGCGGAGGCCCGCATCCGCCTCTCGGGTGTTTCCATGGTGCTGTCGATCGCCCCGGTGGTCGCGCCGGCGATCGGGGCGCAGGTGCTGGCGGGCTTTGGTTGGCGCGCGGTCTTCGGCCTGCTGGCACTGTCCGGCGTCGCGCTGTTCGCCGCGGTGGCGTTCGGCTTCCGCGAAAGCCACATGCGGCCCGACCCGACGGCGCTGAACGCGGCACGCCTGTGGGAGAACCATCGGCGCTGGCTGCGCCATCCGACCAGCCCCCTTTATGCGCTGATCAACGCCTTCTGCTTCGGCGCGATGTTCGCCTGGGTCGCGGCCTCGCCGCTTCTGCTGATGTCCGTCTATGGGCTGTCAGGCAGCGCTTATGGCGGGCTTTTTGCCGTCACCGCGCTCGGCGTCATGGTTGGCGCCGGGCTGAACCGGCGCCTGGCGCAGCGCGGGGTCGCTGGCGGCGTGGCGCTGCGCCTGGGGCTGACCATCTCGGCCGTCGCTTCCTGCAGCGTGCTGGGTTTGTCGGTGCTCGGACAGCCTTCGCTGTGGCTACTGATGCCGCTGCTGGTCGCCAATACCTTCACCATTGGCCTGGTTTCACCCAATGCCACCGCCGCCGCATTGCAGCCCTTCGGCGCCATGGCCGGGGTTGCCGCGGCGCTCGGCGGCGCCACGCAGTTTCTTGGCGGGGCGGTCTGGGGTGCGATCGCCACCGCCCTCGTCGGCAGCATCGGCCTGACGGGGCTCGGGTTGGTCATGGCCGGATGCGCGTCGGTGGCGCTTTGGTTGCGATCGATTGCGGCGGGGCGAGCCCAGGGACTGGCCTCGCCATCTCCAGACCACGTCCAAGCGGGGCCTCCCTGAAACCTTGCCAGGCTGATCGGGCCAGCCAAGGTGGCGCGCGCCATGCCCTGCCGGCCAGGCTGTCGGGCCGCGGCCAGTCGGTGGGGCGCGTCCTAAGCCGCCAGCGCGCGGAACCCCGCCAGCGTGCCGCCGCGCAGGACTGCACTCGGCAGGCGGCGGCCGATGATGCGTTCCGCCAGGCGCCCCGCCTCGACCAAGGCATCGAGGTCGATGCCGGTCGCGATGCCCATCTCGGCACAGAGCAGCGCCAGTTCCTCGCTGGCGATATTGCCCGGCGCCCCCGGCTGGCCGGCGAAGGGGCAACCGCCGAGGCCCCCCACGGTCGCATCATAGCGCGCGACCCCCAGCCGCAGCCCGGCATGGGCATTGGCGATGCCAAGGCCGCGGGTGTCGTGCAGATGCAGTGTGATCCGCAGATCCGGCCAGCGCGCCCGCACCGCGCCCAAAGTGCGTTCGATGCGCGCCGGCGTGGCCCAGCCCATGGTATCGGCCAGGGCCAGGTCGCCGATGGTCTGCCCGGCTTCGGCGGCCACGCCCAGCCCGTCGGCGATGGTCGCCACCACCTGCTCGGCGCTGATGTCGCCCTGGTAGTTGCAGCCGAAGCCGGCCTGGATGCCGATGCGCGTCACGGGGATGCCGGCGGCGATATGCGCCGCGGTCATCTTCCGCATGGCCGCGAGGTTCCCCTCCCGGTCCCGGTTCAGGTTCTTCTTCGAGAAGGCTTCGGAGGCCGCCAACGAGATCGACCCCGTCATGTGCAGCCGGTCCCGGAAGGCCAGCGCCCGGTCCAGCCCGGCCGCGTTGAACCAGAGCGCGTGGTAATAAATGCCGGCCCGCAGGGCGAAGCCGGCCACCACCGCCTCGGCATCCGCCCAGCCCGGCACCAGCTTCGGGTTCACGAAGGAACAGACCTGGATTTCGGTCAGCCCCGTGCCCGACAGCGCATCGATCAGCGCGATCTTGTCGGCGGTCGGGATCGGGCCGGGCTCGATCTGGAAGCCTTCGCGCGGGCCTTCCTCGGCGATGGTCACATGGGTCGGCAGGTCGGTCATGCCAGAACTTTCATGGTTGGGCGTCCTCCAGCAATTCCGGATACAGCCCGAGCAGCCCCGCCGTCGAGGCATCGCCACGCCCGCGTTCGGTGATGATGCCGGTCACGAGCCGCGCCGGCGTCACGTCGAAGCCCGGGTTGGCGGCACGGCTGCCGGGGGCCGCGGTGCGGATCATCCCCGGCGTGCCATCCGGCAGCAGGCCGGTGGTGTGGGTCACCTCGGTCTCGGCACGGTATTCGATCGGGATTTCCGCGATGCCGTCCCCGACCGCCCAGTCCAGCGTGGAATGCGGGCAGGCAACCCAGAAGGGCACGCCATTGTCATGGGCCGCCAGCGCCTTGAGGTAGGTGCCGATCTTGTTCGCGACATCGCCGTTTCGCGTTACGCGGTCGGTGCCAACCAGCACGATATCGACCTGACCGTGCTGCATCAGATGCCCGCCGGCATTGTCGGCGATGACGGTATGCGGCACGCCATGGGCGCCCAGTTCCCAGGCGGTCAGCAGCGCGCCCTGGTTGCGCGGGCGGGTCTCATCCACCCAGACATGCACGGGAAGGCCCGCGTCATGCGCCTGGTACACGACCGACAGCGCCGTGCCGTAGTCCACCGTCGCGATCCAGCCGGTGTTGCAATGGGTCAGGATGTTCACGGGCCGGCCGGGGTTTTTCGCCGCGATGGCCCGGATCAGCGGCAGGCCGTGGGCGCCGATGGCGCGGCAGGTGGCGACGTCATCCTCGGCGATGGCCGCGGCCTCAGCCCAGGCCGCCTCGGCGCGCGCCGCGGGCGGCAGCGGGCGAAGTGCTGCCAGCATCCGTGCCAGCGCCCAGCGCAGGTTGATCGCAGTCGGGCGCGTGTCGCCCAAGCCTGCCGCGATCGCCTCCAGTGCCGCGGGGTCGCGCCGCAGGCCGAGGGCCAGCCCATAGGCCGCGACCGCGCCGATCAGCGGTGCGCCGCGGACCTGCATGGACCGTATGGCATGGGCGGCGGCATCTTCATCGGCAATCCGCCGCCAGTCGATGCGCCAGGGCAAAGCGGTCTGGTCGAGGATGCGGATCGCATCGCCCTCCACGCGGATGGAGCGATGCGCGACGCCGTCGATCTTCATCGGGTATCAGATCCGCTGGTGCAGCGCGCAGACCAGCGTGAACAGCCGCCGCGCGGTTTCGAAATCAAGCACGATGCGGCCCTCCAGCCTTTCGCTGAGCAGTTCCGCACCTTCGTTGTGCAGGCCGC
This sequence comes from Acetobacterales bacterium, assembly GCA_038323655.1. Classification (GTDB taxonomy): domain Bacteria; phylum Pseudomonadota; class Alphaproteobacteria; order Acetobacterales; family Acetobacteraceae; genus Humitalea. The sequence goes on from JBBQHE010000060.1 coordinate 16,779, forward strand.
GGCGGCCCATGTCGATCGCCTGGATGCGGGCTTCGGCGGCCCCTTCGCGCACTGCCTGCTCGTGGCTTTCCACCACCATCGCATAGTCCTTGATCAACCGGCGAAACGGGCCGAGGGCGAGGACCAGCGCATGCAGCGGGGTGTCGTCCGGCGTGCGTATATCGAACACCAGGCGGCCGTCGCGCAGTGCCAGGTGCAGCACATAGGGGCCGGGGAGCAGGCCGCAGGGGTCGAAACGATTGCCGGCCAGCAGGTCCGCCACCGCCTGCGACCGATCCGCCTCGGCATAAGCCGAGGGCAGGGGAGCGGTTTCCGGCAGTTCGATGCGGACCAGGCGCTGCTGCGACATCAGGGAATTCAGCGATCGGCGACGGGCGGTGGAATCGGGTCGGGGCCATGCTCGGCGCCGGTGAAGCCGAGCTTCATCATCCAGCCGACGACCGCCCCCTTCACCGGGCGCAGCAGCGCCATGCAGATGATGGTGAAGGCCGGCAACCAGACCACCATGTTCAGCCACATGGGCATGGGGTGGTGCTTTTCGATCCACAGCACGATCGGCACCAGCAGGTGCCCGGCCAGCAGGATGGTGAAATACGGCGGCGCATCATCCGCCCGCAACTGCCCGATCGGCGCCTGGCAGTGCGAACACGCCTTCACCAGCGTAAGATAACCGTTGAAGACCTTACCCTGCCCGCAGACCGGGCATCGGTTCATCGCACCGCGTCGCACCGCGGCCCAGAAGGGTGGCGGCACGTAGGGCAGGGCCGGAGGGGTCCGGTCTGGTTCCCAGCGCATGTCAGGCAATTCCTCGGAGCACCCTTGGCTTGGGCGCGTTGTGTCGTTGTGCATTGCATCATCGGCCTTCAGGGAGTGTGATTCAAGAGACGTCCGGCCTTGCGCCGGCGGCGCCACGGGCCGAGCCTGCCGCCCATGCCGAGCCGCATCCTGGTCATCAACCCCAATTCCGACGCGGCCTGTACCGCCGGCATCACCGCCGCGGTGGCACCCTTTGCCCGGCCGGGCCTGCACTTTGACTGCGTGACCCTGGCCGAAGGGCCGCCCGCGATCACCACCTGGCAGGACTGGTTCGGCGTCGCCCTGCCTTTGCAACGTCGCGTCCTGGCCGAGGTTGCCGATGCCGTCATCATCGCCTGCGTCAGCGACCCTGGCATCGACCTGCTGCGGGCCAACACCACAACGCCGGTCTTTGGCCCGCTGCGCTGCGGCATCGCCGCGGCCATGGCCCGCGCCGATCGCTTCGGGCTGATCGCCTTCGTCGAAGCCAGCCGCGCCCGCCAGACCCGGGTGCTGCAGGCCATGGGTATCGAGGCGCGTTGCGCCGGCATCGTCCCGCTCGACCTGCCGATGGCGGCGCTGCTGGACCCCGAGGCACCTCGCGCCCGGCTGCGGGAGGCAGCCCGCAGCCTGGGCGCGATGGGGGCCGGGGCGATCGTGCTCGGCTGCGCCGGCATGGCGGGCCACCGTGGCTTCCTGGAGGATGCCTGTGGCCTGCCGGTGATCGAACCCGTCCAGGCCGCGGCGGCCCAGGCATTGGCGGCGTTGGCGACGTAGCGGTTCAGTCGCGGCCGCGAAAACCCTTGGCGACGACGAACATCTCCGCCGAATCCTTGCGGCTGGCCGGGGGCTTGGCGTGCCTTACCTCGGCGAAGCTGCGCTTCATCCGGGCGAGCAGGGCGGCCTCCGTGCCGCCGGCAAAAACCTTGGCGACGAAGGCCCCGCCCGGGGCCAGCACCTGTTCGGCGAAGGCGAGCGCCAGTTCCACCAGGCCGATGATCCGCAGGTGGTCGGTCGCGGTATGGCCGGTGGTATTGGGCGCCATATCGGACAGAACGAGGTCCGCCTGCCCGGCCAGGGCCGCCAGCACGGCGGCTTCCGTCGCGGCGTCCTCGAAATCGCCCTGCAGCACGATGGAGCCGGGGACGGGGTCCATCGGCAGGATATCCAACGCCACCACGCGCCCATGGTCGCCCACGCGGGCGACGGCCACCTGCGTCCAGCCGCCGGGGGCGGCGCCGAGGTCCACCACCCGCTGCCCGGGCTTGAACAGGTGGAAGCGTTCGTCGAGGCCGGTGATCTTGAAGGCGGCGCGCGACCGCAGCCCGGCGGCCTTGGCGGCGATGACATAGGGGTCGTTCAACTGCCGCGTCAGCCAGGACTGGCTGGCGGTCGTGCGGCCCTTGGCGGTCTTCAGCCTGGTGCCCAGCAATCTTGTATTGGGCATGCGGCCGGAACCGACGGGCGGGCCCTGCTTGGCCATGGGGATCAGCGCTTTCGGGTGGGGGTGCCGCGCATCAACCGCATCAGCATGCCCTCACGCAAGCCCCGGTCGGCCACGGTCACGCTGGCGGTCGGCCAGACCCTGCGGATCGCGGCGAAGACGGCGCAGCCTGGCAGGACGAAATCCACCCGCTCCGGCCCCACGCAGGGGTGGGCTGCCAGCCCCGCGCGGCCGAGGGCGAAGAGGTCGGCCAATGCCTGGTCGGCGGCAGCCATGCCGATGACCTGGCCATCAACCGCGCTGCGCGAATAGCGCGGCAGGGACAGCGCGACCCCGGCCAGCGTGGTGACGGTGCCTGAGGTGCCGATCATCCTCACCCCGCCGGCGGCGATTTCGCGCCCGATGGCATGCACCGCGTCGAAGCGGATCAGTTCGGCCGCGACCTCCTCCACCACGGCGGCAAAGCCTTCCTCGGTGAAGCAGGAGGAGCCGAGGCGCTCGGCGAGTGTCACCACGCCGAGCGGCATGGTGGTATAGCCGATGAGCTCGGGCGACGCCTCGGCGGATGGTGCGCGGACCCAGGCGATTTCGGTGCTGCCCCCGCCGATGTCGAACAAAAGCGCCCGCCGATCGGTGCAGCCGAGCAATGGGGCGCAAGAGATCATGGCCAGCGCCGCTTCCTCCCGCGCGCCGATGACGCGCAGCGGCAGGCCCGTCGCCGCCCGGGCCCGGGCCAGGAACGCCGGACCGTTCCGGGCGCGGCGACAGGCTTCGGTCGCCACCGCGTCCAGCCCGCGGATATGACGGCGGCCGAGCTTCTGGGCGCAGGCTTCGAGCGCCAGGAGGGCGCGGTCCATCGCGGCCTCTGACAGCAGGCCTGTGTTTTCCAACCCTTCGCCCAGGCGGACGGCGCGGCTGAAGCTGTCTATCACCCTGTATCCGACAGGTCCGCCTGGCGCCGCGATCAGCAACCGGCAGTTGTTGGTGCCCAGGTCGAGCGCCGCAAAGGCCGCAGCCGGAGCAGCGGCCCGGTGCGGGCTTTCGGCAAGGGGCGGCGGTTGGGGTTGCATGGCTATGGTAAGAGTCGTGTGCAGCGGGCGCCGGGGCAAGGCTTTTGTTGCGACGCCATTGCCGTGATGCTTCGGTTGCCTCCGTGCAGGCCGCGTGCTATCCGCCGCGCGTTCGTCCGATGGTCCCTGCTGGGGGATAGTTTAACGGTAGAACCTCCGACTCTGACTCGGATAGTCTTGGTTCGAATCCAGGTCCCCCAGCCATTTCGGTCCAGACCAGCCGGGTCCAGACCAGCCGGGTCCAGACCAGCCGGGTCCAGACCAGCCGGGTCCAGACCAGCGGGGTCCAGACCAGCCGGGTCCAGACCAGAAGGGTCCAGACGAGAAAGCTAAAGACCAGAA
>JBBQHE010000061.1:0-19902 GCA_038323655.1 Acetobacterales bacterium
CCCAGCCGCGGTTCTCGGTGCCAACCAGATTGGCGACCGGCACCTTCACATCGTCGAAGAAGACCTCGTTCACCTCATGCGCGCCATCGATGGTGATGATCGGCCGCACGGTGATGCCGGGCGTCGCCATATCGACCACCAGGAACGAAATGCCTTCCTGCTGCTTGGCAGCCCCCGCATCGGTGCGCACCAGCAGGAAGATCCAATCCGCATGCTGCGCCAGCGTCGTCCAGGTCTTCTGGCCGTTGACGATGTAGTGGTCGCCATCGAGCACGGCCTCGGTCCGCAGAGACGCAAGGTCCGACCCCGCGTTGGGTTCCGAGTATCCCTGGCACCACACATGTTCGCCCCGCATGATCGCGGGCAAGAAAGCCTGCTTCTGTTCGGGCGTGCCGTATTTCAGCAGCAGCGGGCCGATCATGACGATGCCCATGTCGTTGGTGCGGGCGCAGCCGTAGCGCTCGAACTCCTCCATCATGATGATCTGCTTGGTGGGGGCGAGCGCCATGCCGCCCCATTCGCGCGGCCAGCCGGGCGCCAGCCAGCCTTTCTCGGCCAGGATCATGTACCAGGCCTTGTTCTCCGACCAATGCAGCCGCTTGGGCGGGTTGCGGATTTCGGCCGGGTAGTTGGCGGCGACGAAGCGGCGGACGACAGCCCGGAAATCCTCGTCGGTCAGGCTGTTGAAGTCTTCTGGCGTGGCATCGGTGATGGCGTTCATGGCGTCATGCTCCGGTGAAGTTGGGCGGGCGCTTGGCCAGGAAGGCCTCGCGGCCCTCGGCGTGGTCGGCCGACAGGAACAAGAGTGTTTGGTAGTGGCGCTCGGTTTCAAGAGCGCGGTCCAGCCCTTCCGCCAGCAGCGCCTTGGTCAGGGCGATGGGCAGCGGCGCCTGTTCGGCAAGAAAACGGGCCTTTTCCTGCGCCACGGCCAGGGCCTGGCCCTTGGGCACGACGGCATCCACCAGGCCGATGCGCAGGGCCTCGGGGGCGGGCATCACCTCGCCGTAGAGCAGGATCTGTCGCGCGCGGCCAAAACCGACGCGGCCCGGCAGGGTGAAGGGCAGGCCCAGGTCGCCCATCAGCCCGACCTTGCCGAAGCCGGCGGCAAAACGCGCATCCTCGGCCACCACGATGGTGTCGCAGGCGCAGGCGACCGACAGGCCGGCGCCGACGCACCAGCCCTCCACCGCCGCGACCACGGGCGTCTTGCCCGCCACCAGCGTCCGGATCAGGCGGTGGACGCGGCGCAGCCTTTCCCGCCCCCCGGCCCCAGAGGCGACATCCATGCCCGAGATATCCCCGCCCGAGCAGAACACGCCCTCACTGCCGGTCAGCACGATGGCGCGGATGGTGGCATCGCCCTCGACGCGGTCCAGGATCGCGGCCAGTTCCTCACGCAGCGGCAAGGCCAGTGCGTTGCGCCGCGCCGGGTAATCCATGGTCAGGGTCAGGACGGCGCCGGCGCGGTCCTCGATGATGCGCATGCGCTCAGTCATCCGAGGCTTCCGGTGCGGCGGCCATGAAGGCGCGGCGATGCAGCGCGGCGCCACCGAACTGGTTGGCCAGCACCATGGCGCGGCGCAGATACAGGCCGATGTCGTGTTCGTCGGTATAGCCGATGCCGCCATGCAGTTGGATCGCCTGGCGGGTGACCAGCATCGCGGCCTCGGCCGCGCGGGCTTTGGCACGCGCGATGGCGGCATCGCGCGCACCGCCGGCATCGCAGGTCGCGGCCGCAGCCTCGACCGAGGCACGGGTGAGCGCTACCTGCATCTTCAGGTCGGCGGCGCGGTGTTGCAGCGTCTGGAAGGATCCGATCGCCCGGCCGAATTGCGTGCGCGTCCGCAGATAGTCCAACGTGATGGCAAAGGAGCCGTCCAACACCCCGAGCAGGCTGGCCGCGGTGCCCAAGGCGGCGTCATTCAGCGCGCGCGGCAGGATCGCCCCCGCGTCATCCATCACCTTCACCCCGCCGGAGGGGCGCAGCGTGCCGAAACTGCCGCCATCCTGCGTTGGTTCCAAGGTCAGGTCGGCGCCGGCCGCGGGTTGCAGATAGAGCGCGAGCCCCGCCCCTTCCCGCACCGGCACCAGAAAATGCGTGGCCCCGCCCGCCATGGGCAGGAAGACCCGCGGCGCGCCATGGGTGCCGGGGGCGTCCAGGCTGTTGGCGCGTTCCTGCCAGGCGGTCAGCACCAAAGCACGGCCTTCCAGCACGGCGGCCAGGGCCTCACCGGCCTCGCCGCTGCCGCGCAGGCTGTCGGCATGGGCCAGGGCCGCGGCCAGAAGCCCGGTGGACAGCGCGGATGGCACCAGCGGTTCGGGGGCCAGGCCCGCGCCCAGAACCTCGGCCAGGGCACAGAATTCCCCCATGCCGAGGCCGGAGCCACCGGCCGCCTCCGGCACCCGCAAGCCTGTCCAGCCGAGTGCCCCCATCTCCGCCCAGATGGCGGCATCATAGCCCGGTTGCTGGAAGCGCAGCGCGCGGATGCGCTTGAGATTTCCGCCCGGGGGGGCCACCGCCGCCGCGCTGTCGCGGATCATGCGGATGCTTTCCGCCCTTTCGTCGTCCTGTTCGGCCGTGTTCTGGCTCATGCTGTATTCCTAATCGGGCCGGTGCAGCGGTGCCCCGGTGCGGGCCTGCAAGGCATCGAAGGTGACGCCCGGCGCCATTTCGCGCAGCACGAAGCCGCGCGGCTCCACATCGATGACCGCAAGATTGGTGTAGATGCGGGTGACCGCGCGCAGCGCCGTCAGCGGGTAGGAACAGGCCTCGACCAGCTTCGGCCGCCCGTCCTTGGTGGTGTGTTCCAGCACGACCCAAAGACGCTTGGCCCCGGCCGCGAGATCCATCGCCCCGCCCACGGCGGGCGCCATTTCATTGTCGCTGGTCGCCCAGTTCGCGAGGTCGCCGTTCGCCGCGACCTCATACCCGCCCAGCACGCAGAGATCGATGTGCCCGCCACGGATCAGCGCGAAACTGTCGGCGTGGTGCACATAGGACCCGCCGGTGCGGAGCGTGATATAGGCCTTGGAGGCATTGATCAGCCAGGGTTCGATCTCGTCCCGCGACGGCGCCGGGCCGACCCCCAAAACGCCGTTCTCCGACTGGAAGATCACCTCCCGGTCTTCCGGCACATGGTTCGCGACCATGGTCGGGATGCCGATGCCGAGGTTCACGCACCAGCCTTCGGGAATGTCGGCGGCGACGCGGGCTGCCATCTGCGGCCGGGTCATGGGAATGAAGGCGGGTGCATTCATGTCACTTCCCCTCGATCGCGGGGTCCCCGTAGGGGACATGCAGAACTCTATTCACATAGACCCCCGGCGTCACGACATGCTCGGGGTCGATCTCGCCCAAGGCGCGGATGTGCTGGGCCTGGACGATGGTCAGGTCGGCCGCGGTCGCCACCACCGGGTTGAAGTTCCGCCCGGCCTGGCGATAGGTCAGGTTGCCCCAACGATCGGCCTCCCAAGCCTCGACCAGCGCCACTGCGCCGCGGAGCGCCTTCTCCAATACATAGGGTCGGCCGTCGATATCGCGCTGTTCCTTGCCCTGCGCCAGCAGCGTGCCGGCGGCGGTGGGGGTGAAGAAGGCGGGGATGCCGGCGCCGGCCGCGCGCATGCGTTCGGCCATGGTGCCCTGGGGGCAGATCTCCAATTCCAGCCTGCCGGCCTTGTAAAGTTCTTCGAACACCACCGACCCGGCGCTGCGCGGGTAGGAGCAGATGATTTTTTGGACCCGGCCGAGGTCCATCAATTTCGCCAGTCCTTCACGCCCCGCACCGGCGTTGTTGGAGACGATGGTGAGGTCTTTCGCCCCTTGTTCGATCAACCCGTCGATCAGCGCATTCGGCGTGCCGACATGGCCGAAGCCGCCCAGCAGCACGATGCTGCCATCCTGAATGCCGGCCATCGCCTCGGCCATCGACTGCACGATCTTGTTGATCACGGGGCGGTCTCCTGCGTCGCGAAGCGGAAGCGGCCGTTGCTGACAACGGCCTTGTCGCGTTCCAGCACGCGGGCGGCGAAGGCGCCGCCGCCCTCCTCGTGCCAGATCTCGGTGCGGATCGTCTCGCCCGGGAAGACCGGGGCCGAGAACCGCAGGTCCATCGCGCCGAAACGCGCGGGATCGCCGCCGCAGAGCGCCCGTACCAGCGCGTGGCAGACGACGCCAAAAGTGCAGAGCCCATGCAGGATCGGCCGCTCGAAACCCGCGCGTGCGGCGAAGCCCGGGTCCATGTGCAGCGGGTTGTCATCCCCGTTCAGACGATACAGCAGCGCCTGTTCCGGCCTTGTGGTCAGGTCGAGCATGAGGTCCGGCGCGCGATCGGGCTGCGGATGCGGCGCTTTTACGGGCCCGCTCTCGCCACCAAACCCGCCATCGCCGCGCAAAAAGGTCGTGCTGGTCAGGGTCGCCAGAGTCTGGCCGCTGGCCGCATCGATCACCGCACGTTCTGAATAGAGCAGCGCCCCCTTGCCCGCGCCGCGGTCCACCAGCCCCGCGACCCGCGTGCGCCCCAGAATGTCGCCGGTCGCCGGCAGGGGCTTGTGAATCGTCAGCCCCTGTTCGCCATGCACCAGGCGCAGCGCATCGACCCCGGTGGCGGGGTCGCCCAGCCAGAAGCCGGGATAGCCGAGGACCACGGCCATCGACGGCAGCGCCACCAGCTGCCGCTCATCCAGGAAGCGCAGCGCCTGCGGGTCCAGGGGCTCATGCCCGATGCCGACTGACAGGGCGTAGAGGATCGTATCCTTCGCGGTCAGCGCCTGGCGGATTTCCGGCACCGGCCAGGCCAGCAGGCGTTGCGGGTCAAGCGGCATGGGGCGTGTCCTCGATCTCGATCACCGCATCGGCGGCGAAGGCGCCCTGCCCGGCGGGCAGAACGAGCATGGGGTTCACATCCAGCCCCGCCAGGCGCGGCCCGGCGGCAACCGCCAGGCGCGACAGGGCGGCAAGGGCGCCCGCCAGGGCCGGCACATCCGCGACCGGTCGCCCGCGCGCGCCATCCAGCACGGCAAAGCCGCGCAGCGATCGGATCATCGCCTCAGCCTCGGTCGCATCGAAGGGGCAGCGGCGGAAGGCAACGTCGCGCAGCACCTCGATGAAAATGCCGCCCAGCCCCACCATCGCCACGGGGCCGAAGACGGGGTCGCGCAGGATGCCGAAGGCCATTTCGACCGCACCCGTGATCTGGCGCGCGACCAATACGCCCTCGATCCGCGCCGCCGGCGCATGGGTCGCGGCGCGGGCCAGCAGGGTGGCGACGCCAGCGCGCACGGCATCGGGATCGGCCACGCCCAGGATCACACCGCCGATTTCCGACTTGTGCAGGATGTCGGGCGACAGGATTTTCAGCACGACGGGAAAGCCGATGCGGGTCGCCGCGGCAACGGCGGTTTCGGCATCGGCGCAAGTTTCTTCCTCGACGACGGGGATCCCGGCGGCGGCCAGGATGCGCTTGGCCTCGGCCTCGGTGGGCGTCGTTGCCGGCAGGGTGATGGGCGCCAGCACGGGCGGGGGCGGCGCGGTCCGCGCAAAAGCCTCGCCAAAAAACCCCATGGCGGCGATGGCGACGACTGCGCGGCTCGGGTCCTCGAAGCACAAAAAACCATCGGCTTCGTAGTCGCGGATCATCTCGGGCGGCGCCACGACCGACAGCACCCAGACGCGGTCGGGGTAGGCATCGCGCACCGCCTTCAACTGCGCCCGCAAGGCAGGCGCCACCGACAGCGACGCCCCCACCTGGGTGAAGAAGGCCAGCACCGAGGCATAGCCGCCATCAGCCACCATGCTCTGCGCAAAGCGCCCGACCAGCGACATGTCGTTGAACACCTGCGCCGTGCAATCGACCGGGTTGCGCGGGCTGCTGAAGGGGATCAGCGCGCGCAACGCCGCCTGGGCTGGTTCCGGCATTGGCGGCATGGGCAGGGACAGCGCCTCCGCGGCGTCCGAGATGAGCACCCCCGCCCCGCCCGAGATGGTGACGACGCCCAGCGTATTGCGCACCGGAAACACCCGCTGCGTGGCGGCATAGGCGATGTCGATCAATTCCTCGGTCGTGCGGGCCCGCAGCACGCCGGCGTCCCGAAGGATCGCATCGGTCACGGCATCGTCGCCTGCGATGGAGGCGGTATGGCTCTGCGCCGCGGCCTGGCCGATCGCGCTGCGGCCGACCTTCATCATCACCACCGGCTTGCGGTTTTCCCGCGCCAGCGCGATGGCATCGAGGAAGCGGTCGCCGCCGCGCAAGCCCTCGGCATAGGCCATGATGACGTCGATCTCGGGGGCCGTGGCCATCCAGCCGATGGTATCGGCCAGCGAGACATCGGCCTCATTGCCCGTGGTCACCAGGATGGGCGTGCCAAGGCCGCGGTCGCGCGCCACGGAAAACAGATGCGTGCCATAGGCGCCGGACTGGCTGGCGATGCCGATGCGCCCGCCATTCATCCCCGCCGCACGCGGCCAGCCGTTTTCGAAACTGCTGGAAAAGATCGGGTAGTAGCCGATGGCGGCGTTGAAGACGCCAAGGCAGTTCGGCCCCAGCATGCGCATGCCGTGGCGGCGGGCGATGGCGACCAGCGCATCCTGCGCGGCGGCGCCCGCGGCATCCACTTCCGCGTAGCCCGCGGTGAAGACCACGGCGGCACGGCAGCCGCGGGCGCCCAGGTCTTCCAGCGCCTCGGCGGCCATGGCACCTGGCACGGCGATCACCGCGACATCCGGCGTCTGCGGCAGGGCGGCGACCGAGGGATAGGCGACCAGCCCCTGCACCCGGTCGCGCTTCACGTTCACCGGCAGGATGGGCCCGGCAAAACCCTGGTCGATCATATAGGAGATCGGCCGGCCACCGATGCGGAAAGGGTCGTCCGAGGCGCCGATGACGGCCACCGACAACGGCCGCAACAAAGCATCGAGCGAGGCGAAACCGTGCCCCGGCGCCATGGTCCCAGCCATTCTGTCGTCCCACCCCGAGGGCGCGGTTATGCGACCGGGGGCGGTGGACGGCAACCTGGGTGGACGGCAACCTGGGTGGACGGGGCCCGTCAGCTTTCCGGATTGACCACGATGCAGCCCGCGCGCAGCCGGTTGCAGGTGCTTTGCGCCGCGTCACGTGACAGACCGGTCACTCGGGCGCGCCACAGCGTGGTTCGCCCCTGCAACACCGGCATGACCACAGGGCGCGACGAGGCCTGGCCGGTCGCCGCGCGGGCGGCCGCCGCAGCATCCCGCGCCTGCTGTTCAGAGGAAAATGCGCCAACCTGCACGGCCCAGGCGCTGCCCCCGGTGATGGCGACCGGGCGTGCGCCGGCGGGGAGCGTGCCGGCCGATGCGGTGGACAGCAAACCCAGGCTGCGCGGCGCCGTGGGCGGCTGCGGCGCAGCGGCGGCAAGCCGCGTCTGCCCGGCAGTTCGGGGGGCTGCCACCTCCACAGGGGCGCCGCGGCCGGCGGGTGCGGGCGGGCGCAGGGCGCTGGCCGGCAGTGGCGGTGCACGCAGCGAAGCGGGCGGGGCCAGCGTAGCCGGGGCGCGCAAAGCACCGGCAGCCGGCCCGATCGGCGCCAGGGTTTCTGCGGCGACGCCTGCCAGTGGCGCCTGGGCAAAATCGCCGGGGCTCACGATCGGTTCCATGCGGATCACCGGCCCGCCGGTCAGCGAGGCGATCTGCACGGGCGGCGCCGCCGGGGCCAGAGGTTCGGGGAAGGTCGCGTAGGTGCTGCCGTCGGGAATCGGTTCCATGCGCACCACTTGGCCGACCGGCCGGCTGGCAAGTTGCACCTCAGGTTCCGCCCTCGAACGCTGTTCCCGCAGTGCCATCCTGGTGCCTGCGTCCATCCGGCGCGGCCCGGCCGGCACGTTCAGCGGGATTTCCGCCGCGGCGTAGATCTCCGGCGCGACCCGCCGGTTCGGGCTGACGTCGACGATGCGCGGGCCGATCCGGGCCACGTAGTTCCGCGTCTCGTTCGGCAGGCCCCGCCCGTTCCAGAGGTAGTCTTCCAGCCGCCGCGGCCCGGCATTGTAGGCCGCCAGGAAGGCGGGGCTGCCGTAGAGGTCGTACATCTGTCGCAGATAGGCCGTCCCGGCCATGATGCTGTCCCAGGGGTGGTAGGGGTCGTCGCCCAGTCCATGGCGACTGCGCAACTCGGCATAGGTGCCGGGCATGACCTGCATCAGCCCCATCGCACCCACGGGGCTGGTCGCCGAAACCCGCCCGGCGCTTTCCTGGCGCATGACTTCGCGAATCCAGCGCTGCGGAATGTCGAACCGGGCCGAAGCGTCAGCAATATACGGGCCCCAGGGGTCGTTCGGCGGCCCCGGCGGATCGTAGGACGTCGGCCGGGCCTGGCCGAGCGAAGGCCCGGGCGCATGCTGGCGGGGCGCACCGCAGCCCGCGAGCAGGAGCAAGGTCGCCATGACGGCGACCGCGCGGGTCGCGCATGCGGAAAATCTGTGACGCAACGGTGACATCCCCCCGTTTCCGGTCTTCGTCTCGGCCTCTGGTCGCCTGTCCCACGCGATCACGACAGCGGCCATCACCGTCAGGACCACGGGCTTAGTGGACCCAGAAACACCCAGTCTCAGGCACACCGGTCACGTGCCACCCCCCGGCACCGCGCGATCGGCTGTTGGCCCGGCCTGCTGACCAAGCCCCCCCAACACTCGATACGCTTATCCGATGCGTGGCCCCGGCGGCAAGCCGATTGATCCGGCGCGAGCGCCACGGCGCCGCGAAGGGGCCCGCCGGCCACACCGGTTCGCATCATGCGTTATCATTCAGGCCTGCTCACACTCCAGCGAACAGGCGCTGCTCACGACCCGTTGCAGTTGGAATTTGCCTTCGGCACCGCCACACTCCCACCCGAGGGGCTCAGATCTGGAACGACGCCCGTCGTGACCTTGGAGAATCCACCATGGCTTACCGCAGCAGCCTGATCGTCAGCGCGCGCGCACTGGCTTGCATGACAGCACTGGGCCTCGGCCTGGCGGGGTGTGCGCCGACCAATACCGGCACGACCTATTCGCGCGCCAGCCTGGGTCAGGCGGGCTATGTCTCCTATGGCACCGTTGTCGGTATGCGCCCGGTGCAGATCTCGGGGTCGCAGTCCGGCGTCGGCGCCGTCGCGGGGGCCGCGGCGGGTGGTGTCGCCGGGTCCTTCATCGGCGGCGACTGGCGGTCCCGGGCGCTGATGGGCATCGGCGGCGCCGTGGTCGGCGGCCTGGCCGGCAATGCGATCGAAGGCGGTGTCACGCGCGGCTCGGCGGTCGAGTTTGTCGTGCGCGAGGATCGTGGCGGCGACATCGCGGTGGTGCAGACGAATGAGGATGGCCTGTCGGTCGGTGACCGCGTGGTGGTGAACCGTGGCGACCGGACGCGCCTGTCGCGCGCTGCGGGCGGCCCGCCGCAGACCGCGGGCTTCGCGGCCCCCACGGGCGGGGTTGTCAAATAGGCCGGTCCCGGCGCGCACTGCGGGGCGCTGGCGGAGTCATGGCGGCCCCTCTATACGGCTGTCCGCATGCTGGCTGACGCACTTCCTTCTCCCATGTTGCTCGTGGTCAACGCCGACCAGCCTGACCACGTGGGTCGGGCCAGGCTTGACCTGCGGGAAGGTTTTGCCGCCTGGCGGCTGGCACTGGCGCTGGCCCGGCTTGACCTGCGCAACCGCTATCGTGGCTCGGTGCTGGGCCCTTTCTGGTTCACCCTGTCCTCGGCCGTCATGGTTGCGGGCCTCGGCCTGCTCTATTCGCAGCTGTTCAACCTCGACCTCGCTGGCTACCTGCCGCACCTGGCCGTCAGCCTGATCGTCTGGCAGATCATCGCGGGCCTCGCGAACGATGCCGTGACCTGCATGACCAGTGTCGAAGGCGTCATTCGCCAGATCAGGCTGCCCTACACGACCCATGCCCTGCGCTGCACCATCAGGAACGCGCTGACCGGCCTGCACCAGATCCCGCTGATCGTGATCCTGTTCGTGGCGCTGGGCCACAATCCGGGCTGGGCCGCGCTGCTGTTGATCCCTGGTCTCATCATCCTGGCGCTCAACGGGTTTGCCGTGTCACTGTTGCTCGGCATGATCTGCGCGCGCTTCCGCGACATCGGGCCGATCATCGGCAACGTGTTGCAACTCGCCTTCTTCCTGACGCCGATCATGTGGAAGCCGGACATGCTGCGGCCAGAAATGCAGGTCTGGCTGCCGCTGAACCCATTCTACGCCATTCTGGAAACCCTGCGTGGCCCGCTGGTCGAAGGTGGCGGGCCGGGCCTGGCCTGGCTGGCGGCGATCGTCTTCACCCTTGCCAACTGCGGACTAGCCGCCGTCTTCTTCGTCCGGTTTCGTTCCCGCATCGCCTTTTGGGTCTGAGACACGATGCCCGCTGAAATCGAGGCCATCAACCTCGCCATCGACTTCCCGCTGTACCACGCGCCGGCACGCAGCCTGAAGAAGCGCCTGCTGGCCAAGGCCGGCCTGCGCGTCCGCACCGACGAGAGCAACCGCGTGGTCGTCCAAGCGCTGCGCAACCTGTCCTTCACCATCGGCCACGGCGAAAGGGTGGGACTGGTCGGCCCGAATGGCGCCGGCAAGACTACGCTGTTGCGCGTGCTCGCCGGCATCTATGAACCGGTCGCCGGCAAACTGCGCGTGAATGGCGAAATCGGCAGCCTGATCGACCCCGCCGCGGGCATGGACCCCGACAGCACCGGACGCGAAAATATCCGGCTGCGCGCCCTTTACCGCGGCCTCGACCACGAATCGGCCGCCGCACTGGAAGCTGAGGCATCAGAATTCTCAGGCCTCGGCGAATTCCTGGACCTGCCGACACGCGGCTATTCGGCCGGCATGTCGATCCGGCTGGCCTTTGCCATGGCCACCGCCATGAAGCCTTCCATCCTGCTGATGGACGAATGGTTCATGGCCGGCGATGCCGAGTTCATGGCCAAGGCCGACCACCGCCTGTCCCAATTGGTCAAGGACGCGGAAATCATGGTCATCGCCTCGCACGAACTGTCCATCCTGCGCCGCTGGTGCACCCGGATCATCCGGCTGGAGGCCGGGCGGCTTACGGGCGATGGAACACCCGATGAGGTCCTGGGCCCGGAACACCCCCTGCCGGCGAGCGATTTCGCCGCCTGAGGCCGGGTGCGGGGCGGAGAAGGGGCTCCGCCGCCGCGTGGTTCAGTGCGTCCAGTTGGTCAGGCGACCGAACTTGAAGTTGTCGGCGTAGATTTTCGGCTTGATCGGCTTGTCTGGGGTGACCGGTTCCACCTCGTAGGCGATGCCCTGCGCCGCGGCATAGGCGCGTGCGTCCTCAAGGGTTGAGAAGCGCAGGCTGACTTCGGTGCCTTGGGTGTCGTCCGAGCCCCACCAACCGGTCAACGGGTCGAGCCGTTTTTGCGACGTGGGGGGGAAGTCCAGCACCCACTGGCCGGTCGCGGCCTGGCCGGCCTGCATCGCGGAGCGGGGCGGCCGGTGGATGCGGGCAATGCGGGTCATGGAAACCTCGGCAGATCATGGTCGGGGCGACAGGATTCGAACCTGCGACTTCTACGTCCCAAACGTAGCGCTCTACCAGACTGAGCTACGCCCCGATTAAGTGACGCATAGCCGAGTTTTCCGCCGCGCGATACCGCGCGAAAAACTACGGCGCGTTGCCGAAGATACGCTGCTGAACCCGGTCCCCGACCCGCAGTCCCAGCCGTTCCGCCGTGCCGGCCGCCAGTTCCAGCGTGGCGCGCACCGGGCCGCGGCTGTCGATGGTCGCCAGCGAATGCGGCACGGTGCGTTCAGCGATGCGATGGATGCGGCCCTCCGCGGCGATGAACACCATGTCGAGCGAGGTAATGGTGTTCATCATCCACATGCTGCTTTCGCGCGGGGCGCCCCAGTCGAACAGCATGCCTTCGTCCGGCTTCACCTCTGGGCGGAACATCAGCCCGGTCATCTGCTGTTCGGGCCGCAGCGCCATTTCGACGGTAAAGGCATGGCGGGTGCCGTCGCGGGTGGTGATGACCAGCGGTTCGGTCGGCAGGCGCGGCTGCGGCCCGGTCTGGGATTGCGCGCCCGCGATTGCGGGGGCGAGGAGCAAGAGAAGCAGGAGGGCGCGACGGATCATGCCGCGAAGGCTCGCATGCGGCCGCCCGCATGTCACCCGCCAGCCACCACCCCCGCCGGCAGCCCCGCCACATGGTCGAAAACCCCACCCGCCGTGCAGATCCAAACCTGGTCCCGCCGCGCCGCGACATGCGCCAGCGCCCGGCGCAGCGCCCGCATCCGGTAGGGCTGGCCGATGATATAGGGATGCAGCGCGATCCCCATGACCTGCGGCAACCCATCCCGCACCTGGCGCAGGCGTTCGTCGAAGTCATCCACGATCATGGCGGCAAACTGTTCGGCGCCATCCTTGCGCGCGACGATCGCCGGGATGTCGTTGACCTCCTGCGGATAGGGGATGGCGAGCAGCGGGCCATGCGCCGTGCGGTGCCAGACCGGCGCATCGTCGCTGCACCAGTTCAGCGTGTAGCGATACCCGGCCTCGGCCAACAGGTCCGGGGTTGCGAGGCTTTCGGCGATCCAGGGCGATAGCCAGCCGCGCGGCGCCCGGCCCTCGGCGGCGGCGATGGCGGCGGTCGCCTCGGCGATGAGTGCTGCTTCGGCCTCGACCGGCAAGGCAGACTGGCGCTCGCTGTTGGTACGTCCGTGGCCCGCGATCTCATCCCCTCGGGCGCGGTGTGCGGCGCAAAGATCGGGGGCGTGGTCGTACATCGCGCTGTTCAGCAGCACGGTCGCCGGCAGCGCGTATTCGTCCAGAGCCTCGATCAGCCGCCAGGCGCCGACCCTGTTGCCGTAGTCGCGCCAGGCGTAGTTCAGCACATCCGGCTGCGGCCCCCCGGGGGCCAGTTCGGCGCCCAGGCCCTCGCCGAAGGCAAAGTGCTCCAGGTTCACCCCCAGATAGACCGCAAGCCGCGCCCCATTGGGCCAGGCGTAGGGCGCGCGGCCGCGCCAGGGGTGGTGGTCGTGGCGGCCATGGGTCGGGAGCATCGCGGGCCTTCGTCGCTGGTCCCCCGCTTTTGGCCGCCCCCCGGCCACGGGGCAACCGCCCCCCGGCCACGGGGCAACCGGGGGTGCATGGCGGGCCGCCGCGGGATGGGCTAGCAAATCAGCCGATGCGTGACGCGGGCCAGGAAAAGACATCGCCGAGGTCGAAATCGGCGCCGCGGGCGCTGCTGGCCGCGGTCACGCGCGCGCAGCGGCCCCGCCTGGTCCTGGCGGTTGGCCTGGGCACGGCTGGGGTCGTGACCCTGCTCGGCCAGGCGGTGCTGACGGCGCTGCTGATCGCGGCCCTGCTCGGGCACGGCACCGCGGGCTGGCCGGAGGTGTTCGGCATTGCGGCGCTCGCACTGCTCCAGGCCGGGCTGGCCATTGCGCAGGACCGCGCCCAGGTCTCGGCGGGGGCCGCGGCGCGGGCGGATCTGCGTGCACGCGCCTTTGCTGCCCTGCTCGCTGCGGGCCCCGCCGATTCGCGCCAGATCGGCGAGAAGGCCACTTTGGTCGTGGACCGGGTGGAGGCGCTGGACGGGCACGTTTCGCGCTGGGTGCCGACGGCGATCCTGGCGCTGATCGGGCCGCTGCTCGCCATCCTGCTGGCCGCTTCGGCCGATCCGCTCTCGGGCCTCATCCTCGGCCTTTGCGTGCTGCTGGTGCCGGTGGCCATGGCGATCACCGGCATCGGCGCCGCCGCGGCCTCACGCCGCCAATTCGCCTCGCTGGAGGCCCTGTCGGGGCGTTTCCTCGACCGCATGCGGGGCCTGGCCACCATCGTCCTGTTCCGCCGCGAAGCCGCCGAAGCCGCAGCCTTGCAGGCCGCAGCCGATGACCTGCGCGTGCGGACCATGAAGGTGCTGCGGGTTGCCTTCCTGTCCTCGACGGCGCTGGAGGCGCTGTTCGCCGCGGCCCTGGCCTGTCTCGCATGGCGCCACGCGGCGCTGGCGACAGGCGCGCATCCGGACCCGGTGGCGGCCGTGCTGTGCCTGGTGCTGGTGCCGGCGGCCTTCGCGCCCCTGCGGGCCTTTTCGGCCGCCTACCACGAGCGGGCGGCGGCCGAGGGTGCGGCCACGGCTCTCGCCCCGCTGCTGGCCCAGCCCGAGGACAACCGGCTGATCCTGGAGGAAATGCCGCCCTCGGTCGTTGTCACCTTCGACCGCGTCGGCCTGTCGCACGACCCTGCCCTGCCCGCGGCCCTGGCGGACGTCTCCTTCCGCGTCCTGCCGGGCGAGGCGCTGGTCCTGACCGGGCCGTCTGGGGCCGGCAAGTCCTCCATCCTGCGGCTGCTGATGGGGTTTGCCACGCCGACCGCGGGGCGGGTCGCGCTGAATGGCCGCGACGCCCTGGCGCTGAAGCCTGCGGAACTGCGACGGCTGTCGGCCTGGGTCGGCCAGCGCGCGCACATCTTTCGCGGCACCATCGCCGAAAACATCCTGCTGGCGCGCCCCACGGCGACCCGCGCCGAGGTCGAGCAGGCCGCTCGCGATGCGCGGGTCGCAGCCTTCGCCGCTGACCTGCCCCAGGGCCTCGACACCATGGTCGGCGAGGCAGGGTACGGCCTGTCCGGTGGCCAGGCGCAGCGGGTCGCGATCGCGCGCGCCTTCCTGCGCAACGCGCCGCTGCTGCTGCTGGACGAACCGACCGCGCATCTGGACGCGGGGACCGAGGCCGACGTGCTGGACAGCCTGCGCCGCCTGGCTGCTGGCCGCACCACCCTGCTCGCGACCCATTCCCCCACCGTCGCCGCCCGCATGGGCCGGGTGCTGCGGCTGGAGGACGGCCGGGTGGTCGATCCGCAAAGTCTGCGCGCATGAACGCCGACCTGTGGCGCGTCCTGGGGCTTTGGCGCAGCCGCGGCCCGGCCCTGCTGGGCGCGGTGCTGGTGGCGGTGGGCTCGGCCGTGCTGGGGCTGGCGCTGATGGGCCTGGCCGGGCGCGCAGTGGCGGGCGAGGTTGCCTTGACCAGTGGCATGGCGGCAGCGTTGGGCGGCGGAATATTGCTGCTGCCCTGGCTGCGACCCGTGTTGATCGGGCGGCCCGCCGCACGCTGGGCTGAACGCATGGCAACCCATGGCGCCGCTTTCCGCGCCCTGGCCGATACCCGGGTCTGGTTCTTCCGCCGCCTGTCGCAGCGCCTGCCGGGCGGCATCGGCCACGGCCGGGCCGGCGACCTGCTGGGGCGCCTGGTCGCCGATGTGGAAGCACTGGACGGGCTTTACCTGCGCGCGCTGGTGCCGATCGCGGCCGGCGGGGCGGTGGTGGTCGCGACCGCGCTGGTCCTGGGGGTGATCTCGGCGGGCCTTGCGGCGCTGGTGGCGCTGCCGCTGGCCGCGGCCCTGGCGCTGCCGCCACTGTTGTCGCCCCTGGCCGGGCGGGCCGCCGCCGTCGCGGCCGGGGCCGAAGGGCGGCTGCGCGATGCGGTGGTCGATCCGCTGTCAGGTCTGGAAGACACCTTGGGCGCCGGCGCCGAACCCGCAGCCCTGGCGCGCGTGGCAAGCGCTGGCGATGCCCTGGCCGTCGCCCAGTCCGGCCTGACCCGGCGCAACGCCGTGGCCGGCGCCCTGGGCGCGCTGCTGGCGCAGGGCGCCTTGCTCGGCGCGCTGGGCTTTGGCGTCGCCGGTGGCCCCGGCGCGCTGGCCGGGGCGGTGATCGGCGCCTTCCTGGCCCTGGCCGCCGCCGAGCCTTTTGCCGCCCTGCCCCGCGCCGGGGTGGCGCTGGCGGCAGCCGGGGCTTCCGCGCGGCGCCTTTTTGTCGCGGCCGATGTGGCCGTGCCGGTGCCGGACCCCGTGGCCCCCGCGCCCGCCCCCAGCGGCCATGCGCTGAAGATCGAGGGGCTGCACTTCGCCTGGGCGCCCGACCGCGCGCCAGTCTTCGACGGGCTGGACATGGAGGTGCCCGAAGGCGCGCGCGTCGCCCTGCTGGGCCCTTCCGGTGTCGGCAAGTCCAGCCTGATCGCGCTGCTGACGAAACTCGCAGCCCCGCAGGCCGGGCGGATCCTGATCGGGGGCGTGGACCTGGCGAGCCTGACGGCCGAAGCAGCGCGCCAGAAATTCGCGGTGCTCAGCCAGGATGCCCGGCTGTTTGATGACAGCATCGCCGCCAACCTGCGATTGGCCGCACCCGAGGCCAATGATGCGACCCTGTTCCAGGCGCTGGACCGCGCTGGCATCGGCGACCTGGTGCGCGCCCTGCCGGATGGCCTGGCGACCCGCTGCGGCGAGGCTGGGGCGCGGTTTTCCGGTGGCCAGGTGCGGCGAATAGCACTGGCGCGCGCGCTGCTCTCCGACGCGCCCGTGCTGTTACTGGACGAACCGGCGGCCGGGCTGGATGCGGCGGCGGAACTGGCTTTCCTCGCCACGCTGGATACGGCGGCGGCGGGGCGCACCGTCCTGCTGCTGCAGCACCGGCTGATCGGACCGTTCCGGCCGAGCCGGGTGTACCGGCTGGCGGGTGGGCGGGCGCTGGCGGGGTTGGGGTAATCGCGGATCGCCGCTTGACCGCGGCGCCCCGCCACGCGACCAAGGCGCGAACAGCGAATCCGCCGGAGCCACCCCCATGCGCCGTACCCTTCTTGCCAGCCTCGCCCTGCTGCCAATGCTCGCGGCCTGCGCGAACCGCGGCGATCTGGCGGGGCAGCCGCCGCGCATGGTCTTCTTCACCCCCGACAGCGCGTCGTTGGACGATGCCGCCAAGGCGGTGATCATGGACGCTGCGAATCTTGCCAAGGCCAACCCCATGGCGCCGGTGCGCGTCCTCGGCTTCGCCGACCCCGAAGGCACGCCGGCCCTGAACCGCGCGCTTTCCGCAGCAAGGGCCGAGAATGTGGCGATCGCGCTGCGCGGGGATGGCGTCCCCGCGGCCCGCATCACCGTCACCCCGCGCGGCGAAGTGCCTTTCGAGGCGGTACCGATCGAAAGCCGCCGCGTCGAAATCCGCGTCGGCCTCTGACGCGCCGCGATGCCGGCCGAGGCCTGGGCGGGCGCGACCGACCCCGGCCATGTGCTGCATGAGGTTTTTGGCCACCGCGAATTTCGTGGCCGCCAGCGCGAGATCGTCGAGCATGTGACCGGCGGTGGCTCCGGCCTTGTGCTGATGCCGACCGGTGGCGGCAAGTCGCTGTGCTACCAGGTGCCGGCGCTGTGCAGGCCTGGCGTGGGCGTCGTCGTATCGCCGTTGATCGCACTGATGGAGGACCAGGTCGCCGCCATGCGCCAGCAGGGCGTGGCCGCCGCCGCCCTGCATTCCGACCTGGAAGCGGACGCGCGCGGCGAAGCCCGGCGCGCCTTCCGTGAAGGGCGCCTCGACTTGCTCTATGTCAGCCCCGAGCGGCTGGCGATGGACGGGATGCTGGAGGAGTTGGACTCCCGGCGCGTCGCCCTCTTCGCGGTGGATGAAGCGCATTGCATCAGCCAGTGGGGCCATGCCTTCCGCCCCGAATACCGCGCCCTGACCGTGCTTGCCGAACGCTTCCCTGGCGTGCCGCGGGTGGCGCTGACCGCGACCGCCGATCCGCGCACCGCCGATGACGTGCGGCGCCTGCTGGGGCTGATGGAGGACCCGGTCTTCAAGGGCGGCTTCGACCGGCCGAACATTTTTTTGAGCGCCACCGACAGGGTCGCCGAGCGCCAGCAACTGCGCGATTTTCTCCGTGATGCCTCGGACGGGCGGGGTGCGGGGATCATCTACTGCGGGTCGCGGAAAAAGGCTGAGGCCACGGCGGAATGGCTGCGCAACGACGGCTGGGATGCGCTGGCCTTTCACGCAGGCATGGAGGCCGCGGAAAAGCGCGCCGCCCACAAGCGCTTCGCCGCCGGCGACACGGTGATCATGTGCGCCACCATCGCCTTCGGCATGGGCATCGACCGGCCGGATGTGCGCTTCGTCGCCCATACCGAACTGCCGAAGTCGCCCGAAGGCTGGTACCAGGAAATCGGCCGGGCGGGGCGCGACGGGCTGCCGGCCAAGGCCTTGTTGCTCTATGGCGCGGGTGACATCGCGCTGGCTCGCAGCCGCATCGCCGAGAGCGCCGCCCCCGAGGTGCAACAGGCGATTGAGCGCCTGCGCCTGGACAGCATCATCGCCATCGCCGAGGCCGCCGAATGTCGCCGGCGGCCGCTGCTGCGCTGCTTCGGCGAAGACCCGCCCGACACCCCCTGCGGCACCTGCGACAACTGCATCAATCCGCCGCGGCTGTGGGATGGCACGGTCGCGGCCCAGAAGCTGATCTCGGCCTGCCTGCGCACCGGCCAGCGCTTCGGCCTCGGGCATCTGACCGATGTGCTGCTGGGCGTGCGGAACGAGAAGATCGAGCGTTTCGGCCATGATCGGCTGCCGACCTTCGGCGTTGGGAAAGAACTTGACCCGGACGGCTGGCGTGCGGTCGCACGGCAGTTGGTGGCCCGCGGCGTGCTGGACCTGTTTGTGGATCGCAGGCCGGACGGCAGTGCGGCGCCCCCCGTCTATGTGGTGGTGGAGGACGCGGCCCGGCCGCTGCTGAAGGGCCAGGCCAGCCTGACGCTGCGCGCAGATGTCGCGGGCAAGGTGATTTCGCGGCCCTCACGCGCCGCCGCCGTACCACGCGCAGCAGCCCCTGCCGGCGCCCCCGGAGGGCGGTTCGAGTCGCTGCGCGCCTGGCGCACCATCACCGCCAAGGCCCAGGCCGTGCCGGCGTTTGTCGTGTTCAACGACCGCACGCTGGAGGAAATCGCCGCGCGCAACCCCTCCACGCTGGACGGGCTGGCAGAGGTGTCGGGCGTCGGGACGTCCAAGCTGACACGCTACGGGCCAGCGATCCTGGAGGTGTTGCGCGGCTGCGGATGAGGCTGCCGTGCATTGGCGGGTCGTTGGCGCCTGCGGAGAAGATCGGTCTTCAGAAGACGGCGAACAGCAGGTTGTTCAGCGCCTGGCGACCGGCGACCTTTACATCGTAGACCTTCTTGAACTGCACGCCCTGGGCATAGGGCTGCACGGTCGCCTGTCCCTTGGGGCTGGACGCAGGCTTGACCCACCATCTGTCCATCACGAAGTCGTCAACGATCTCGTTCGACCGCAAGATGGTTTGTTTGGAGTCCCACTTCATACCATTCGGATGGTTCGGTTCGACAAACCCGTACGCCATGTTCGACTCATCGACGATCAACGACCAGTGCGGGCCGCAGGCGCGGTTCGCGGGTACCGACCGCAGCGGCATGACCGCCTGTTCTCCCCCGTAGGAGGCCCCACCGGCGAGATAGGAGAACATCACCGGCCTGGTTTGGCGAAGACTGTTCGTAATGAAAGTCTTGCGCTGTTCGCCACCGCCATCGTTGACTTCGAAGTCCCAACCGAAGCCGTGGATCATCGCGGCGATCTCGTCGTGGTTCAACAGTTCTCCCTGAGCGGAGCCGAGCGTATCCTTGGTAAACTTCCGCAAAGAAACGCCGTCCACAGCGCCCCCTTCGCATCCACGCGGATAAACGACCTGCTTCCGCCCGGTCCGAATGCTGTTCAGCATCAACGTCGCAAACCAAAATGAGTACAGGCCGCAGGTGCCTTGTTTTTGTGGTTTGAGTATTTTTTGGATGTTGTAGTAGGCGTCCGAAAGTGTCGGCATGGTCCCCCCTCGCGACAGCGCGGCGGCGCCGTCTTTACCGGTGGTCTCGGTATGGCCCGCCCGCAAGCAAGCCGCTCACCAGGACGATCCAAAGAGGCCTGGTCGTTCAATGTTCGCCACGATTCAAACCACAGCGCCGCGAACCCAGCAACTTCGAAACATGCGGCGCGACATGGCCGCCGAGCGTTGGGTCGCCATGGCCCCGCGATCTGACAGGCTCTGCGCGGTCAGGGATGACGCGAGCAGGGTGGAAATCAGTTCCGAATGCCGCAAC
>JBBQHE010000062.1:0-19848 GCA_038323655.1 Acetobacterales bacterium
CAGGATACCGGCCGCCTGGGACGCGGCCCCGGCCAGCGCCGCAACCAGGCCCCAGGTCTGGGCGGCGGCCAGGCCCTCCATCGCCCTGGCACCCCCCAGCACCGCCACCCCTGCCCAGCCCAGCCCCAGCCCCAACCAGGCCGGGGAGGAGATGACGCGACCGCGGAAGAATCGCTCGCCGAGGGCGACGAACAGCGGGGCGGTCGCGGCGATCAGCGCGACCAGGCCCGAGGGCACCCGCGCCATGGCAATCCAGGACAGGCCAAGATACCCCGCGACGCCAAAGGCCCCCATCGCGGCGATGCGCGGCAGGTCGGCCCGCGCCGGCCAGGGCGCGGCGCGCCAGGCGACGATCGCGACCAGGATGGGGGCCGCCACCAGGAACCGCAGCCCCAGAGCCCAGAAGGGCGGCCATTCGCGCAAGACCACGGCAGCCGCGGTGAAGGCGCTGGCCCAGATCAGGATGAACAGGAGTGCGGCTGGCATGGCCCCAGCCTGCCACGCTTCAGCCCCCGTCAGAACCGCGCGATGGCGGCGAAAAGCACCCGGTTGGCGATGCCATGCCCGCTCGCCGGCCGGCCCGTTACGCGCAACTGCGCCTGGCGGATGACGGACTGGTTGAGGTTGGTGGCATCGATCAGTGTGTCGAAGACGCCTTCGTGCCACAGGCTGTTGGCCTGGCCGATCAGCACGCGCAGGCCCCTGCCATGCCAGGCGTCTCACCGCCCTTCGAAACGGATGCACGCCGACCCCTGCCGATGCGGCGGGCAACCCATGATGGCGATCGCAGGTGTGCGGCGCGGCGGATTGACCCATCTTCTGCTGCGATGCTTGCAGCCCACCTGAACCGCATCGGCTGCGCCACGCCGCCGAACGCCTGCCACGCGCCCTTCCTCGACCTGGTCGCCCGGTTGCTGCCGGATGACCGCGCGCGGCGCGGCTTTGCCAGGTTGGCGGCGCGATCGGGGATCGAGCAGCGCTGGTCGGTGCTGTCGGCCGAACCGCCGCCGGGCACGCCGGGGTCGTTCTTCCCCGATGGTCCATGGCCCGGCACTGACGCCCGCATGGCGGAATACGCGCGGGCGGCGCCGCTGCTGGCCTTCGAGGCCCTGCGGAACCTGGGGCCGGTCGCCGGCATCACCCATATCATCGTCGCCTCCTGCACCGGGCTGCGCGCGCCGGGGCTGGACCAGGCGGTGCAGCGCCATATCGGCGCGGGGCCTTCCGTCCATCGCACCATGATCGGCTTCAGGGGCTGCCAGGCCGGCATCATCGCCCTGCGCCCCGCGGCCGAGGCGGTGCGCGCCGACCCCGCCGCCCGGGTGCTCGTCGTGGCGCTGGAACTCGGCACGCTGCACATGCAGAACCGCACCGACATCGCGCATCTGCTCGGCTACATGCAATTCGCCGATGGCGGGGCCGCGGCGCTCGTCACCGCCGAACCGACCGGGCTGCGGCTGGACGGTTTTGGTACCGCACTGTTGCCGGAGGGCGAAGACCAGATGGTCTGGGATATCGGCCAGAGCGGTTTTGACCTGCATCTGTCCACCGAAGTCCCGGCCAGCCTCAAGCGCCTTCTGCCGGGCGCGCTGGCCGGGCTGTTCCCGGGCTATGCGCCCGACCTCTGGGCCGTGCATCCCGGCGGGCGGGCGATCCTGGATGCGGTGGAACAGGCGCTGGACCTGGCCCCGGCGGCGCTGGCCCCCAGCCGCGATGTGCTGCGGCGCGCCGGCAACATGTCCTCGGCCACCATCCTGTTCGTGCTGCGGGACATGCTGGCCGCGTCCCGGTCGGGCCAGACCCTGGCCGCCATGGCCTTCGGCCCCGGCCTGTCGGCCGAGGCGCTGCGGGGGGTCATCGCCTGATGTGGATCGGGCCCCGCCGCATGCTGCCCGAACGCATGGACGACCCGGCCGAGACCGAGGCCGCCTGGGAAACCGCGCTCCGCGACCTCGGCCGGCTCAACCGCTGGACGTTTGCGGACCGCCCGCTGCACGCGTTTTTGGCGCGGTTTGCCGACGCCAAGGCGATGTCCGTGCTGGATATCGGCGCCGGCGGCGGCGATGTGCTGGCCTCTGTGCAAGCCTGGTGCGCGGCGCGGGGGATCGCGACGGTCCTGACAGCGCTCGACATCTCCCCCCACGCCGCCCCCTGCGCCAAACGCCGCCATCCGGGGCTGCGCGCGCGCTGGATCACCGCCGACATTTTTGCCCTGGCCGAAGCCGAGCGTTTCGACCTGATCCTCTGCACCCTGGTCGCGCACCATCTGCCCGACCCCGACGTCGTGCGCCTGCTGCGGCTGCTGGCGGCGCGGGCGCAAAAAGGCTGGCTGATCCTGGACATCCAGCGCGATGCGCTGGTCTGGGCGGGGCTGTGGCTGGGCACCCGGCTGCTGCGGCTGGACAGCATGGTGGTGCATGACAGCACCGCTTCGGTCAGCCGCGCGTTTCGGCGCGCCGATTGGGACCGGTATCTGGCCGAATCCGGCGTCACCGCGCGGGTCGAAACCGCCTTTCCCTATCGCTGGGCGGTGACCGGGTGAGCGATGCCGCGGCGCTGGTGGTCGGCGCCGGGCCGGCCGGCTGCGCCGCGGCGATCCTGCTGGCCCGCGCCGGGCGGCGGGTGATCCTGCTGGAACGCGACGCCGCGGCGCGGGAGATCGTCTGCGGCGAGTTCTTGGGGCCAACCGCGCAGGCGGTGCTGGCGCGGCTTGGGCTGGATGCGCGCGCCTTGGGCGGGGCTGCGATCGGCGACGTGGTGCTGGCCCATGGCGCGCGGTCGGCGCGCAGCGATCTGCCCTTCGCCGGCATCGGCCTGCCGCGGCAGGTGCTGGACCAGGCGCTGCGCGCGGCGGCGGTGGCGTCCGGCGCCGAGATGGTGACCGCCACGGTGCGCGACCTGGCCGCGACGTCCGGCGGCTGGCGCGCGGGCGGGATCACCGCGCCGATCCTGCTGCTGGCCACCGGCAAGCACGCGCTGCGCGGCGCCCCGGCGCGTCCGGGCCCCGCCTGGGTCGGGCTGAAACTGCACCTGGCGGCGACCGCCCGGCCCATCGTAGCGCTGCTGCCCTTCCCCGGTGGCTATGCAGGTCTGCAACCGAACGGCAGCGGGCTGACGCTTTGCGCCGCCTTCGCGCCGGGTGCGGTGCTGCCGGCCAGCGCCGAGGCCTTTGTGGCCCTGGTCGCCGGGGCCTCGGCCGAGGGCGCCGCACTGCTGCGGGATGCCCGGCCGCTCTGGCCCCGCGCGCTTGCCATCGCCGGCGTGCCCTACGGCCATCTCGCCCGCACCACGCCGACCGGGCTGTTCCGCCTGGGCGACCAGGCCGCGGTCATCCCCTCCTTCACCGGGGAAGGCATGGGCCTGGCGCTCGCGTCCGGCGCCATGGCAGCCGAGGCGATCCTCGCCGGGCAGGATGCCGCGGCCTTCCAGGCGGTTTTCGCCGCACGCGCGCAAAAACCCCTGCGCCGCGCTGGTTGGGCCGCCGCCACCCTGCGGCATGCCCCTGGCCTCGCCACCCTGGGCGCCGCCTGCATGCCCGCCGCGATGCACCGCATCGCGCAGGGAACCCGCTTGACCAGCCCCGCCCCGCGGGCCGAGCCTGCGCCAAAGGGGCGCTTCCGACGCCCCACGGAGGAAGCCCGATGATCCAGCGCCTTGTCCTGGCCAGCGTCACCCTACTGGCGCTTGCCGCCCCGCTTGCCGCCCAAGTCGCCGCCCAGACCCCCGCCCAAACCCCCGCCCCGGTGACCGCGCCGACCTACCAGGTCGATCCTTTCTGGCCAAAAACCCTGCCCAACAACTGGCGCATCGGCCAGGCCTCCGGCATCGCGGTGGACGGCCGCGACCACATCTGGGTCATCCACCGCCCGCGCAGCATGACACCCGACGAACGCGGCGCCGTGCTGATCCCGCCGCGCTCGGAATGCTGCGTCCCCGCGCCCGCGGTCATCGAATTCGACCCCGATGGCAACGTCGTCCAGGCCTGGGGCGGACCCGGCCACCACCCCGCCTGGCCGGAAAACGAACACGGCATCTACGTCGACGCAGCCGACAATGTCTGGATCGGCGGCAACGGCACCAACGATCACGTGCTGCTCAAATTCACCCGCGACGGCCGTTTCATCCTGCAGATCGGCGTGACCGGCCAGACCGCCGGCAGCAACGACCAGACCCGGCTCGGCCGGCCCGCCGATGTCGAAGTGGACGTCGCGACCAACGAAGCCTTCGTCGCCGACGGCTACCTCAACCGTCGCATCGTGGTCTTCAACGCGACCACCGGCGCCTATCTTCGGCACTGGGGCGCCTATGGTCGCACGCCGCCGCCCGACGCGCCGCTGCCCGCCTATGTCGCCGGGCAAACAGCCTCCCAGTCCTTCGCCAACCCGGTCCACTGCGTGCGCCTGGCACGTGACGGCCTGGTCTATGTCTGCGACCGCACCAACGACCGCATCCAGGTGTTCCGCCGCGACGGCAGTTTTGTTCGCGAGATCTTCATCGCGACGAACACGCTGGGCAGCGGCTCGGTCTGGGATATCGACTTCCTGCCTGACGCCGCACAAACCGTGCTGCTCGCCGCCGACGGCAGCAACAACACGGTCTGGCTGCTGGCGCGCCAGGCCGGTGAGATCATCGGACGCTTCGGCCGCAGCGGACGCAACGCCGGTGAATTCCACTGGGTCCACAACATGGCCGTCGACAGCCGCGGCAACGTCTTCACCACCGAAGTCGATACCGGCAAACGCGCACAACGCTTCCGGCTGGTGTCGCAGCTCCCGCGCTGAGACGGGCGCGCCCAGTCTGCATCGGTCAGGCCGGAGGGATAGCGCAGGCAACGCCGGTCCGCCGCACGTCGATGTTCCGCCGTCCACGCCATTCCCAGTCGCCGCGAATCCTCCGCAGGACCACCGAATCGGATCCGCTTCAGTTCCCTTCCGGATGGGCTCTGGGACGGGCCAAACGGCTGCATCCCTGGATGCCTCGTATCAGCCGAATTCGCGATACCGGAAGGGCAGGCCGCCGGCCTGCGAAATGGCCGCAGCGAGCAGCCCGTGGTGTGGCGACAGGCTACAGGCCGGGTCGGTGGCCGCGGCATCGCCGGTCAGCGCAAAAGCCTGGCAGCGGCAGCCGCCCCAATCGCGCTCAGCGTGCTCACAGCCGCGGCACGGGGCAGGCATCCAGGCGGTGCCGCGAAAACGATTGAAGGCCTTGCTGTTGTCCCAGGCGTCACCCAGCGAGGTCTCGCGCACGTTTGGGAACGTCATGCCGGCGATCGACTCCGCCGCGTGACAGGGCAGAATGCGCCCCGCCGGCGAAACGGCGAGAAAGCGCGCACCCCATCCGCCCATGCAGGCCTTCGGGCGCGCGGCATGGTAGTCGGGCACCACGTAGTCGATCACGAGCCGGCCACGATGCGCGGCACGCGCGGCGTCTACCACCCGCGTCGCCTCGTCCAGCTGGTCGCGCGTGGGCAGCAGCGCGTCTCGATTGGCGAGGGCCCAGCCATAGTACTGTACATGCGCAACCTCGAGCCGTGCCGCGTCCCACTCCAGCGCAAGCTCCACCAGCAGCGGCAGGTTGTGCAGGTTCTGCCGGTGCACCACGGCGTTCAGCGTCAGCGGCAACCCGGCTTCGCGCGTGATACGCGCTGCGACTTCCTTGCGCCCGTGGGCGCCCTTCATGCCGCCAATACGCTCCGCGCCCTCAGCCTGAGCGTCCTGCACCGAGAGCTGGACATGGTCGAGCCCGGCCACCTTCAGCCGCTCCATCAGCCCCGCGTCCAGCAATACCCCGGCCGTGATCAGGTTGGTGTAGAGGCCGGCGCCATGTGCGGCGGCGGTGATTTCAACAATGTCGCGGCGCGCGGTTGGCTCGCCGCCCGACAGATGTACCTGCAGGCAGCCGAGTGCTGCCGCTTCCTCGAAAACCCGCGCCCATTCCGCGGTCGTCAACTCGGCCGAGGACCGGGTCAGCTCCACCGGATTCGAACAATACGGGCAGCGCAGCGGGCAGCGATGCGTCAGTTCCGCCAGCAGCCCCAGCGGCGCACTCATGCCTGCAGCGCCCCGCGTGCAACCAGATCGTCGATCATGGTGCGCACGTCGGTATCAATCACATGGCGCGGCGCAGCGAACTTTTCGGCCAGCGCGTCGATGATCCCGTCAAGGTCGCGCGCGCCATCGACCAGGTGCAGCACTTCAAGCGCCGTCTCGTCGGGCACGAACATCCGTTCCGGCGCCATCACCACCCAGCGCTCGCGCGCCTTGTCCTGGTGCAAGCGCACGCCGGGCGCGAAGCGCGGGGTCATGGTCGGAAGGCGCCCGGAGCCGGCAGCCCGGGCTCGACATAGGCGAAGTGCAGCGCATCGAGCTGCGCCCATAGCAGGTCGCACTTGAAGCGCAGCGCGGCCAGCACCTGTTCCTGCTTTTCGGCGGTATCGGCGTGTTCCCGCACGTAGCCCATGGCGAAGGCGACATCCTGGCGCGCCTGGGTCAGGCGCGGGGTGAAATAGGCCAACGTCTCCGGCGTCACGAAGTCGTAGTTGCGCAGCATGCCCGCGATGCGCTGGGAGATGATGTTGGGCGAGAACATTTCGGTGAGCGACGACGCGATCGCCTCCAGTAGCGACTTCTCCCGCACGAAGCGCACATAGGCGTCCACCGCGAAGCGCGTCGCCGGCAGAAGCCCCTTCAGCGAGACGACATAGTCGCGATCCAGGCCGAGCCCATCGGTCAGGGCGAGCCAGCGCTCCACCCCACCCGGATGCGTGCCGTCCCCGTCATGGTCTACCAGGCGCCGGCGCCACTCGCGCCGTAGCTCAGACGTAGGCAGGCGGGCCAGCAACGAGGCATCCTTCGCCGGAATGCAGGCCTGGTAGTAATAGCGGTTCAGTGCCCAGGCCTGGACCTGCGCCTTCGTCAGCTTTCCGCCATGCAGCAGGTGATGGAAGGGATGGAGAATGTGGTAGCGCTCTTCCCCGATCGCGCGCAGCGCGGCTTCCAGCGCATCCGGTGACATCAGGCTCAAAGGCGGATCTCCATCCCATCCTCTGCGACCTCCCAGCCGGCAGCGGCGAGATGCGCGCGCTCCGGGCTGTCGGACAGCAGCGCGGGGTTCGTGTTGTTGATGTGCACGAATATGCGGCGCTGAGCATCGATGCTCGCGAAAGCCTCCAGCGTCGATCCGGGCCCCGTCATCGGCATATGGCCCATCCGGCGCCCGGTCTTGGGACCGGCGCCGAGGCGTATCATCTCGTCATCGGTGAACAAAGTGCCATCGAACATGACGCAGGTAGCGCCAGACAGCCTTCGGTGAAGCGCCTCCGTCATCAGCGCACAGCCGGGAACGTAATGCAGCGTGCCGCCGCCCGCGGACAGCGCGAGGCCCACCGCCTCGCCCCCTTCGGCCACGCCGGGGTCGCTCGTGCCCTCGGCAAACAGCGGAAGCTTTCCCGGCACGGCATAAGCGGTGATCGAAATGCCGAGCACGTCAAAGGCTGCATCCGGCGTGATCTCGCGGCGCGTGACGAAGTCAGCGTCCAATGCCCGGAAGATCGGGTTCGCGTTCAAGGCCGCGAGGGTAGGCGGCGCGGCCAGAAGCATGAACCTATGGCGTTCGCGCAGATGCAGCAGGCCGGCAATGGTGTCGATTTCGGCGCCCGTCAGCAGCACGGCGGCGATGGGTGAATTGCGCAGCGTGCCGGGGCGTGGGTGCAGTGCGGGTGTCGCTGCGATCTGCTGCCGAAGGTCGGGGCTCGCATTCACGATCAGCCACCGATCGCCGTCGGCGGACACGGCGATACTGGATTGGGAACGGGGCAGCGCGCCCGGGGCACCGGCCCGTGCCCGCAGGCACGCGGGTCCCGCAGAATTCCACTGCGGGAACCCACCGCCGGCACCGGCGCCGAGTACGATAGCCCGGAGCATGCCATTCGCTCCGGGCGGTTAACCTCAGCCGATCTCGGCGCAGGCGTAGCTGTTGATTTCCATCGCGAGCGAAATTTCGACGATTGTGGGAGTCTTCCAGGCCATGTTTTTTCCTCCGAATGGACCGGCGCCACACCGATCCCTCAAAACATGGCGCGTTCAGGGGCAGCCGGCAAGTGTATCGCGCTGCCCATATCAGCGCCCGCTGGCGCCACGCCACGACGGTGCCGGTGGTTTCGCCTTCCGCTACGGCCCGACGGTATCCCCGCGCTGAAAACAAGCAGCAACATCCCTCCCACCGCAAGGCCCTGCCGCAACTACCGCGGCGCCTCGGCCACTTCGGTCCAGGGCAGGCAGGCGGTCTGGGTCAGCCAGGGCCAGGGGTCCACGGCACGGCCGCCGCGGCGCAGTTCCACGTGCAGATGTGCCCCAGTGGTGCGGCCGGTGCGGCCGACCGCGCCGATGGCTTGCAGGGCTTCGACCCGGGTGCCGTCGGTGATGCCGGGGGCAAAACGGGCCAGGTGGGCGTAGCGTGCGGTGCTGCCATCGGCATGCAGGATTTCGACCATGAGGCCGTAGGCGTAGTAGCGCCCGGCAAAGACCACCGTGCCCGGCAGCACGGTCTGCACCCGGGTGCCGACAGGGGCGCGCAGGTCGACGCCGGGGTGGCCACGCCGGCCACCGAAGCCGGAGGAAAACTCCCCCGCCACCGGCAAGGCCACGGGGCAAGGGGCCGCGATGGCGCCGGCCGGGAGGGACAGGGTGAGGAGGAGGGCTGCTCGGGTCAGGGTCATTGTCCCTTCCCTGCCCGAGGCGGCAGGCCGAGGCAACCCTGGGCGAAGACTAAGGAATATTTTCCCCCCGCTGCCGACGGAGCCGTGCCAAGATGCGCACGCCAAGGGGAAAGGCATTTGTCCGGAAAGCGAAAACCCCAGGAAAAACCTGGGCGTCAGTAGAAAAAGCGTTCCTCGGCGATCTTGCCGTTGCACAGGGTGTAGAGGCCGACCTCGCGCATCTCCATGCGCTGCCCGTCCATCGGACCGGTCTTGGGCGTCACGTCCATGGCGAAGATCAGGGTGAACTGGTCACCGTTGACGAAGGGGCCTTCGACCGCGAAGCCATGGACCTCGTGGTTGGCGGCCCACCAGGCGGTCTTGGCTTCTGCAGCGGCGCGACCGGTGACGACGGCCATGTCGCCGGGCATGGCCTCGATGCTGACGACGTCGTCGGCCCACCAGGTGGCGGCGGCTTCGGCGAACTTGCCGTCCTTGCAAAGGGCTGCGACGGCCTGGGCGATGTCCTGCGTGGTCATGCGGTGGTCCTCCGCCGCGAGGGTCGTGCTGCGCGGGCCGGGCTGTCCATCACCAAGGCATGACAGTCTCAGTCCCGCGCGTGGCGCACCGCCTCGGCCAGGGCGCGGACGTCGTCCAGCACGGCGCGGACGGTGCCGCTGGTCGCACGCCCCTGGGGGTCGAGGCTGCCGACCAGTTTTTCGATCAACGCGCTGCCGACCACGGCGCCATCGGCGATCCGCGCGGCATTGGCCGCCTGGGCAGGGCTGCGGACGCCGAAGCCGATGGCGATCGGCAGGTCGGTATGGGCGCGCAGCCGGGGGATGGCGGCGGCCAGGTCATCGGCGACCGCGCTGCGGGTGCCGGTGATGCCGGTGATGGCGACGTAGTAGACGAAGCCCGTGCAGGCATTCAGCACAATGGGCAGGCGTTCGTCCCCGGTGGTGGGCGCGATCAGGCGGATCATGTCGATGCCGGCGGCGGTCGCCTGGGGCGCCATGACATCGGCTTCCTCGGGCGGCACGTCCACGACGATCAGCCCGTCCACGCCGCTGGCCGCGGCGTCGGTGACGAAGCGATCGACGCCATAGGACATGATCGGGTTGAAGTAGCCCATCAGCACGATGGGGGTCGTGTCATCAGCCTCGCGGAAGTCGCGCACCATGGCCAGCACGCCTGCCAGGGTGGCCCCGGCCTTGAGGCCCCGCAGCCCGGCGCGCTGCACGATCGGGCCATCGGCCATGGGGTCGGTGAAAGGCACGCCGATCTCGATCAGGTCGGCCCCCGCCCCCGGCATGCCATGGAGGATGGCCATGCTGGTGGAAGGATCGGGGTCATAGGCTTCGAGGAAGGGGATCAAGGCGCCCCGCCCTTCGGCCTTCAGTGCGGCGAAGCGGGCCGCGATACGGCTCACAGGTCAAACCCGAGATGTTTGGCGACGGTAAAAATGTCCTTGTCGCCGCGGCCGCAGAGATTCATCAGGATGATCTTTTCGGCCGGCATGGTCGGCGCCAGGGTCAGCACATGTGCGAGCGCATGAGCGGGTTCCAGCGCGGGGATGATGCCTTCCAGCTTGCAGCAGACCTGGAAGGCTTCCAGCGCGGCATCATCGGTCGCCGACACGTATTCGACCCGGCCGATGTCATGCAGCCAGGCGTGTTCCGGCCCGACCCCGGGGTAGTCGAGCCCGGCGCTGATCGAATGGGCCTCGGTGATCTGGCCGTAGGCGTCCTGCAACAGGTAGGTCAGGTTGCCGTGCAGCACGCCAGGCCGGCCCTTGGTCAGGGAGGCCGCATGCTGTTCGGTGTCGATGCCATGGCCCGCGGCCTCGACGCCCAGCATTGCGACGTCGGGGTCATCCAGGAAGGGGTGGAACAGCCCCATGGCGTTGGACCCACCGCCGATGGCCGCGACCAACATATCGGGCAGGCGCCCTTCGGCCTCCTGCATCTGGGCGCGGGCTTCGACCCCGATCACCGACTGGAAGTCACGCACCATCATCGGGAAGGGATGCGGGCCGGCGACCGTGCCGATGCAGTAGTAGGTGTCATGGACATTCGCGACCCAGTCGCGCAGGCCCTCGTTCATCGCATCCTTCAGCGTGGCGGCCCCGGAGGTGACGGGCACCACCTCGGCGCCCAGCAGCTTCATGCGGAAGACATTGGGCTGTTGGCGCTCGACATCGGTGGCACCCATGTAGACGACGCAGGGCAGGTCCATCAGGGCGCAGACGGTGGCGGTCGCGACGCCATGCTGGCCGGCGCCCGTCTCGGCGATGATGCGGGTCTTGCCCATGCGCTTGGCCAGCAGGATCTGGCCGAGCACGGCGTTGATCTTGTGTGCGCCAGTGTGGTTCAGCTCATCGCGCTTGAAATAAACCTTTGCCCCCATGCCGGCGGGCGCGGTCTTGCGCAGATGGGTGGTCAGCCTTTCGGCGAACCACATCGGGCTGGGGCGGCCCACATAATCCTTCAGCAACCGGCGCCATTCGCGGTCGAAGGCCGGGTCCTGCCTGGCCGCGAGATAGGCGGCCTCGACCTCAAGGATCAGCGGCATCAGGGTCTCGGCCACGAAGCGGCCGCCGAACTGGCCGAAGCGGCCGCGTTCATCAGGACCGCTGCGGAAGGAATTGGGGATCGGCTTGTTCACTGGGTTCTCCCGGGATGCCACGCATGTAGTGGCTTGCGCGCGCTTGGGCTACCCGCGCGCGGCCCGGCAAAACGCGGCGATCAGCTCCGCGTCCTTGACCCCCCGCGCGCGCTCCACGCCCGAGGACACATCCACCCCCGGCGCACTGGTCGCGGCGATGGCGGCGGCGACATTGCCCGGGTGCAGCCCGCCCGCCAGCAGCCAGGGGCGAGGGATGCTGGCCCCCCGCAGCACGGACCAGTCGAACACCGCGGCATTGCCCCCGGGCAAGGCAGCATCGGGCGCGGGCTTGGCGTCGAGCAGGAAGCGGTCCACCACCGGGGCGTAGTCGCCGAGCGATGCGAGGTCGGCCGCGGTCGCGACCCCGATGGCCTTCATCACCGGAAGGGCGAAGCGGGCGCGGATCGCCGCACAGCGCGCGGGCGATTCCTCGCCATGTAGTTGGAGGATGTCGAGCCTGGCCCCCGCCACCGCCGCCGCGATCAGCGCATCATCGGCATCGACGAACAGCCCGACCCGCAGCGGCGCCCCGCCCGTCAGCGCCCCGGCCTTAGCGGGGGTCACGTGGCGCGGGCTGGGCGGGAAGAAGACGAAGCCCACGAGGTCGGCCCCCGCCGCGACGGCGGCGTCATAGCCCGCGGCATCGCGCAGGCCGCAGATCTTGATCTGCGTCATAGGCTCGCGGCGATGGCCTGGGCCGCGGCCAGCGGGTCGGCGGCGGCGGTGATGGGCCGGCCGAGCACGATCCAATCGGCGCCTGCGGCGACGGCCTCGGCGGGCGTGGCCACACGGGCCTGGTCGCCGCGGTCGGCACCCGCGGGGCGGACGCCGGGGACGACAAGGTAAGGCTCTGCGCCAAGCGTCGCGCGGATCGCCGCCACCTCCTGCGGGCTGCAGACCAGCCCATCGGCCCCGGCCTCGAAGGCCAGTCTTGCCAGCCGCAGCACCTGCTGCACCGGCCCGCCGGCGACGCCGGTTTCAGCAAGTGCCGCGGCATCCATGCTGGTCAGCACGGTGACGGCCAGGATCATCGGCCGGTCGGCGCCGAAAGCCTCGGCCGCCCGGCGCGCGGCGGCGACCATGGCCGCCCCCCCCGAAGCATGAATGGTCAGCATGGCCGGGCCGAGCGCGCAGGCCGAGCGCACGGCGCCAGCCACGGTATTGGGGATGTCATGCAGCTTGAGGTCGAGGAACACCGGCCCCGCTGCGATCAGCGGCGCGACCCCGCCGGGGCCGGTGGCGCAGAACAGTTCCAGCCCGGCCTTGACCAGCCCGATCTGGCCCGACAGCCGCGTGGCCAGGGCCATTGCGGCGGCGGGGTCGGGGGTGTCGAGACCAAGGATCAGGCGGGCGGCGGCTGTCGCGGGTCTGGCGATCAAGCCATGCCCTCGCGCCGCGCCGTGGCTTCGGCCTTCAGCGAGTCGATCTCGGTTTCCAGCAGCCGCCCGGCCTTTTCCAACTGGCGGGCGCGGCGCCGCGCGGGCAGCGCGGCGGCCCAGGCGGTAAAGGCGCCCAGCAGGAAGGCCAGGGCGGCGAGACCGAGCACGACCAGAGACAGCGGTGCCTCCCAGGCAAAGTCAAACGGCCAGAACCGCACCTGGATGGGGTCGCGGTTCGACAGGGCGAAGATCACCAGAACGGCTGCCAGCGGTGCCAAAAACAGGGCGCGGATCATGCCGGGTTGCCTTGCAGGGGGCCGCCGTTGACGCGTTCGCGCAACTCCTTGCCCGGCTTGAAATGCGGCACGACCTTGCCCGTCACCTCGACCGATTGGCCGGTGCGCGGGTTGCGGCCGGTGCGCGGGTCGCGCTGCTTGATCGAAAAGGCGCCGAAGCCCCGCAGTTCCACGCGGCGGCCTTCGGCCAGCGCGCCGGCGATGCCGTCGAACACCGTGTTCACCAGGGTTTCGATGTCAGGCTGGCGCAGATGCGGGTTGTCCGCGCCGATCCTGGTCATCAGTTCCGATCTCGTCATGCCTGTCATCCGCCGTTCCCCTCAACGCTGCCAAAGCGCCAAGGGGGCGTCAACGTGCAGGATCGGGCCAAGCCATTCGCCAATAAGGGTTTTTCCCAGGATCGACAGGGCGGAGGCAAAGGCGCGTTCGGACAGCGGCCGCGGGTCCAGCGCGCGGATAGGCAGGCTTGCCGGGATCTCCCGCTCGGCGGCGAGCCAGGCGCGGGCTTCCGCCTCGCCGCCGATGGCATCGACCAGGCCGAGCGCCAGCGCCTGGCGCCCGGTGTAGACGCGGCCATCGGCAAGTGCGCGCACCCGGTCCTCATCCATCCGTCGGCCAGCGGCCACCATGCGGACGAACTGGCCGTAGAGGTCATCGACCACCGCCGCGAGCGCTGCGCGCCCCTGTTCCGTCAGCGGGCGGAACAGGCTCGGCTGGTCCTTCAGCGGCCCCGAGGCGATGGTCTCGGGGGCGACGCCCAGCCGCGCCAGCAACTCCGACGCCTCGAAGGATTGCAGGATCACGCCGATCGACCCCGTGACCGTCCCCTCGCGCGAAAAAACCCGGGCGGCCGGCATCGCGATCATGTAGCCGGCCGAGGCGGCGGTGCCACCAAAGGTCGCGACCAGCGGCTTGCGGGCAGCAAAACGCGCCAACGCGCCGTGCAGCGATTCACCCCCCGCCATGGTGCCGCCGGGACTGTCCACCGCCAACACCATGGCGCGGACCGAGGCGTCGCGTCCGGCGGCGTCGATCGCTGAGATCAGCCGCCGGTCGTCGGAGATCGTGCCGCTTACGGCCAGTCGCGCGACATGGGCGCTACCGGGCAACGACCCGGTGGCATCGGGCAGGCCAAAGACGGCGTAGAGGGCGGCGACGACCGAGACGATGGCCAAGCCACGCCACAGGCCGAGGCCACGCTTGAGCCGGCGGCGGTCGGTCAGGAAATCAGCATCGAGAGACATGCCCCGTATCTAGCCCTTCGGCGCGGCGACTGCCACCGTGCGGGCGCGGCGCTCAGGGGCTTTCCGCCCCAAGCATGAGACGGAAGGCAAGCGTAGCCCTGCGCCCGCCTGGGCCATTGGCGCGGCCGAGGCGCCTTCGGCGTCGGGGGCGGTTGCGCCGATGCCCATTCCTGCGGCTCGGGGCTTGGCCAAGATGGCCTGCGGCCCCGGCTTGGCCAAGACGGCCTGCGGCCCCTGGCTCGGGCCTTCGACATGGGCACCAGCCACGCGCGCCACCGCCTAACGCGGCAACCGCGCCACCGCCACCGCCTCGCCCAGCGCCCGGTCGCGTGCCATACGGGTTGCGACCCCGGCGATGCCCCAGGTCCCATCGGCCCGGCGTGCCAGCAGGGGCGCACCGCTGGCCCCGCGGGTCGAGGCGCAGTCGTGCAGCAGCATCGGCCCGCCGCGCAGGATGCGGCAGCCAAGGGTCGCCAGCAGCACCTCGGGCCGGTCCTGCTGGTAGCCGCCCAGCATCGCCTCAGCACCCGGCTGCACCTCCGTCAGCAGGGGCAGCACGGGGGCTGCGAGCGAGGTGGTCAGGTAAAGCAGCGCCCAGTCTTCATCGGGGGGGCCGCCGGCAACCGGGTCATAGGCGCCGCGGCGGATCGAGGCGACGCTGGCCACCGCCACGCTCTCACCGCGCTGGTAGCCGAGCAGGAAGAAGACGGATTCCGGGCGCACGAAGGACCGGGTGCGGGAGGAGACCAGGCAATGCGCCGCCGTCAGCACGGTGCGCGCCGCGATGAGCGCCCCGGTGCAGCGCCCGCCCAGGGCGGTCTGCACCCGGCCGAGCGAGGACCAGGGCGGGCGGGCGGGGTCGGTCACGGGCTGGCGCGCATCGCCCGGGCCGAGGCCAGGCAAAGGCTGGGCCGCCGCCGGCCAGGCCAGCAGCACCAACAGAAACGCCGCGGATCTTGCGATCCGCGGCGTGCTGGGGACAGGTACGAGGATTACTCCTCCGTCGTCTGGTTCCGGCGACGGATCGCGGCACCGAGGATGTCGCCGAGCGACGCCCCGCTGTCCACCGAACCGAACTCCTTCATCTGCTCGCGCTCTTCCTCGACTTCCTTGCCCTTGATGGTCAGGGCCAGGCGGCGGGCGGCGCGATCGACGGCGGTGACCTTGGCGTCCACCTTCTCACCCACGGCGAACTTGTCGGGGCGCTGGGCGTCCCGGTCGCGGGCGAGTTCGGCGCGGCGGATGAAGCCCGTCAGGACGTCGTCCACCTTCACCTCGATGCCGTTGCTCTCGATCTTGGTGACGACGCAGGTGACGATGTCACCCTTGCGCACCTTGTCGAGCACTTCGGCCGCGGGGTCGGAGGCCAGCTGCTTGATGCCGAGCGAGATGCGCTCCTTTTCGACATCCACATCCAGCACCTTGGCCTTGACGACCTGACCCTTCTGGTAGTCGGCCATGGCGGCTTCGCCCGGCTGCTCCCAGGAGATGTCGGACATGTGGACCATGCCGTCGATGTCGGCGGTGATCCCGATGAACAGGCCGAACTCGGTGATGTTGCGGATCTCGCCCTCGACCAGGCTGCCCGGGGGATGGGCATCCATGAAGACTTCCCAGGGATTGCCCTGGGCCTGCTTCAGGCCGAGCGAAATGCGGCGCTTGGGCTCGTCCACGTCCAGGATCATGACTTCCACTTCCTGGCTGGAAGCGACGATCTTGCCCGGATGGACGTTCTTCTTGGTCCAGGACATTTCCGAGACGTGCACGAGGCCCTCGACCCCCGGCTCCAGCTCCACGAAGGCGCCGTAGTCGGTGATGTTGGTGACACGGCCCGAGAACTTGGCGCCGACGGGGTATTTGACCGCCACACCCTCCCACGGGTCGGACATCAGCTGCTTCATGCCCAGGCTGATGCGCTGGGTTTCCGAATTGAAGCGGATCACCTGCACGCGGACCGGCTGGCCGATGGTCAGGGCCTCGGACGGGTGGTTGATGCGGCGCCAGGCGATGTCGGTGACATGCAGCAGCCCATCGACGCCGCCCAGGTCCACGAAGGCGCCGTAGTCGGTGATGTTCTTGACCACGCCATCCAGGATCATGCCTTCCTTGAGGCCCTGGACGAGTTCCGCGCGCTGCTCGGCGCGGGTTTCTTCCAGCACGGCACGGCGGGACACGACGATGTTGCCGCGGGCGCGGTCCATCTTCAGGATCTGGAACGGCTGCGGGCTGCCCATCAGGGGACCCACGTCGCGCACGGGGCGGATATCGACCTGAGAACCGGGCAGGAAGGCCACGGCGCCGCCGAGGTCGACCGTGAAGCCACCCTTCACCCGGCCAAAGATCACGCCGTTGACGCGGACCTGGGCGGTGTAGGACTTTTCGAGATTGGTCCAGGCTTCCTCGCGGCGGGCCTTTTCACGCGACAGGACGATCGCGCCGTCCTTGTCCTCATAGCGTTCGACGAAGAGGTCGATCAGGTCGCCCGGCTTGACTTCGGCCTTCTGGCCGGGGGCGGCGAATTCCTTGAGCAGGACGCGGCCTTCGGACTTCAGGCCGACGTCGACGACGGCAAAATCATCGTCGATGCGGATGACGCGGCCAGTGACGACGGAGCCCGCGAAGCCGGTGTCGGCCCCCAGCGTGGCGTCCAGAAGGGCTGCGAAGTCATCCATGGTATCAAGAGTGGCGGCAGATGCCATGTGGTTCGGTGTTCCCGTGATCGGCGGTTGCGTCCGCGGACCGGTCCTGCGCCCCGGCCCGAACGGGCTGGTACGGCTTGGGGTCGGCAGCACCCTTGGCGCCGTCCAACCACCCTGTGGCTTTGGGGCGCCATGCGGTGCGTCCCGTCCCGTGCCGCGATGCGTCAGGCTCACACCCGATACGTCTTGGCGGCCGCGGACCAAGGTCCCGGCGCAACGGGACCGCTACGCCTGCTATGCCGTCCGGGTCAAGCCGAAATGCGCGAAAATCCTGGCCCCTGGCGGCTTCTCACCAGGCCAAGTGCTGCGGCGAAGACCGCGTCGGCATCCAGCGCCGTGGTGTCGAGCAGCATGGCGTCCTCGGCCGGGCGCAGCGGGGCGACGCTGCGGGCGGCGTCGCGCGCGTCGCGCTCGGCCATTTCGGCCGCGACCTGGGCCTCCGGCGGGGCGGCGCCCTGTGCGCAGAGTTCCAGCCAGCGGCGCTGCGCCCGTGCCGCCGGGCTGGCGGTGACGAAGAGCTTTATCGGCGCATCGGGGAAGACCACGGTGCCGATGTCGCGCCCATCCAGCACGGCGCCGCGCGCAGCCCCGAACCGGCGCTGGAAGTCGAGCAGGGCGGCGCGCACGCCGGGGATGGCGGCGACGCCACTGGCGGCGCGATCGGCCTCGGCCCCGCGCAGGTCGCTTCGGTCCATGTCGGCGGGCGTGAGCGCCCGGGCCGCGGCCTCGGCGGCGGCGGCATCGAAGGGGTCGCCCCCCGCATCCAGCACCCGCCGCCCCGTCGCGCGATACAGCAGCCCGGTATCGAGATACGGCAGCCCCAGGTGGGCCGCGAGCCGCCGCGCCAGCGTGCCCTTGCCGGCCGCGGCCGGCCCGTCCACCGCGATAACCAGGGGCTGCGTCATGCCCCGGTGATGAGCAGGTCGCCGGCGGCGCCGTTCATCAGCCGGACGAAATGCGGGAAGGATGTTTCGATGAAGGCACCATCATCGATCCGCACCGCCGCGCGGGCGGAAAGACCCAGCACCAGCCCCGCCATCGCGATGCGATGGTCCATATGCGTCACCACCAGCCCGCCCCCCGGCGGCGGGCCGCCCAGGCCATGTACCAACAAGTCGTCGCCCTCGATCTCGGCGCCGACACCATTGGCGGCGAGCAGCGCGGCGGTGGCGGCCAGGCGGTCGCATTCCTTCACCCGCAATTCCCCCAGGCCCCGGAAGCGGCTGGTGCCGGTGGCATGGGCGGCGGCGACGGCCAGGATCGGGTATTCATCGACCATGCTGGGCACGCGGGTGGCGGGGACATCGACAGCCCGCAGGGGGCCGGCGCGGACGACCAGGTCGCCGACCGGTTCACCGCCCTCGGTGCGTTCGTTCTCGATGGCCAGGTCGGCGCCCATCTCACGCAGGGACAGGAACAGCCCGGTGCGCAGCGGGTTCAGCCCGACGCCCAGGATGCGCAGAACCGACCCCGGCACGGTGAGGGCTGCGACCAGCGGGAAGGCCGCCGAGGACGGATCG
This sequence comes from Acetobacterales bacterium, assembly GCA_038323655.1. Lineage (GTDB taxonomy): Bacteria > Pseudomonadota > Alphaproteobacteria > Acetobacterales > Acetobacteraceae > Humitalea. The sequence goes on from JBBQHE010000062.1 coordinate 18,501, forward strand.
CCCGGCACCACCACCGGGGCTGCGATCAGTTCCGGCTGGCCGTCCAGTTCGATCACCCGGCCATGCGCGCCCTCGGGCGCCACGCGGAGGGTCGCGCCGAAGTGCCGCAGCATATTCTCGGTATGGTCACGGGTGGCCTCTGGTTCCACCACGCGGGTGGTGCCGCGGGCGCAGAGCCCGGCCAGCAGCACCGCCGATTTCACCTGGGCGGAGGCGACCGGCAGGCGATAGTCGAGCGGCAGGGGGTCGGCCGCGCCTTGCACGGACAACGGCAGCCGGCCGCCCTCACGCGTTGCGAATCGCGCACCCGTAGCCGACAGCGGCTCGGTCACGCGCTTCATCGGCCGGCGGCGCAGGCTGGCGTCCCCGGTCATCACGGAAAAAATCGGATGGCCGGCGAGCAGGCCACACAGCAGCCGGGCCGCGGTGCCGGAATTGCCCATGTCCAGCACGTCGGAGGGTTCCACCAGCCCACCGACGCCACGCCCCGCCACGGCCCAGCCGCCGGGGCCTGTCGCCTCCACCTCGGCGCCCAGGGCGCGCATGGCAGCGGCGGTGCGGAGCACATCCTCGCCTTCCAGCAGGCCGGTGATGGTGGTGGTGCCGACCGCCAGCGCGCCGAACATCAGCGCGCGATGGCTGATGGATTTGTCGCCCGGAACGCCCAGGCTGCCGGTCAGCGGCGTGCGTGCGGGGCGGGCGGTCAGGGGTTGCGCCTCGGCGGAATGGGTCATGCGGGCCTGCCTGTGAAGGTCGGGCGTTTGACATGGGCTTGGCGGGCGTGGCAATGCGCGCCGCCCAACCGGACCCCCCGGCCCCCACCCTTCCCGGGGGGCCGCCAGCCAGGAACACAGAATGGCGAAGCCTGACCTAGGCCTGAAGCGCACCTGCGTGGCCTGCGCAACAAAGTTCTATGACATGACCAAGGTGCCGGCGATCTGCCCCAAGTGCGGGACCGAACAGCCGGCCGAACAGCCCCGGCCGCGGCGCGCGGCGCTGCCGCTTGACCCCAAGGTCGCGAAGCGCGCGGCCGCCCAGCCGGTCGACGGGGATGAGGCGGAGGTGGAGGACGTGGCCGAGGACGAGGCGCTGGAAGACGCCGAGGAGCTCGACGACACCGACGAAGCCATTGCCGAAGAGATCGAGGTCGAAACCGAGCGCGACGAAGAACCCTGAGCGTACAGCAAGACCCCCGCGCGCCATTGCCCGCGGGGGTTTTCTTGTCCGGCCGTCAGAACTTGCCGTCAGAACATGCCGTCAGAACATGAAGGTGAGGATGCCGATCAGTATCCCGATCACGATGTTGATCAGGATGCCCAGCACCGCCAGCACCAGGATGAAGACGATC
>JBBQHE010000063.1:0-19800 GCA_038323655.1 Acetobacterales bacterium
CCGGTCGCCGCGGCGGCGCGGCGGCATGCCATGGCCTTGGCCGAGGCGCAGGGGCTGGTCGGCATCCTGGCCGTAGAGTTCTTCATGCTGCCCGACGGCGGGCTGCTGGGCAATGAAATGGCCCCCCGGCCGCATAATTCCGGGCATTGGACGATGGATGCCTGCGACGTCAGCCAGTTCGATCTTCACATCCGCGCGATAGCGGGCCTGCCGCTGCCACGGCCGGTGCGGCATGCCGATGCGGTCATGCGGAACCTGATCGGGGCCGAAGGCATGGATCGCGTGCCTGCCCTGTGTGGCATGCAGGGCGTCGCTGTGCATCTTTATGGCAAGGCGGAGCCTCGGCCAGGCCGCAAGATGGGCCATGCGACACGCTGTCTGCCCTTGGGCGCGCTGGGGTTTCTGCCGGATGGCGGCGCCCTCGGCGGGCTGTGACGAATTTGCCCAGATGGGGTGTGGCCAGAATGCCACATGCCCTTTTCGATTGGCACGGACCGGTAGGCAAGGCGATGGTCGTGGTGCTACCAAGATACGGATGCGGCGGGATGCCTGGGCATGGGTCCTGGTGAACGTCGCGGTCACACACTCTGTGTTTCCACCGAAGGGGGATTTACCATGAGCCTCAAGAAGGCGCTTCTTGCCGCCACGATGCTGAGCCTGCCGCTTGCGGCCCAGGCCCAGCCTATCACTGGCGTGTACATCGGCGGCGGCGCCGGTGTGAACTTTCTCGATGACATCGGCATCACGCCGGGTTCGGGTGCGCGCTCGGCGCTGGCCGCTGCCAATCTCGGCCAGACGGGCAGTGCGTCCTTCGCCACTGGCTTCGCGCTGGTTGGTTCGGTGGGCTATGGTTTCGGCAACGGCGTGCGCGCTGAAGCCGAGCTGAACTTCCGCCAGAACGATCTGGACAGCATCTCCGGCTTCCGCACGGGCGTCAGCGGCAACACCAACTCGACCGGGTCGGTGCAGCAGTACGGCGTGATGTTGAACGCCCTGTATGACTTCCAGCTCGGCCTGCCGATCGTCCCTTACCTGGGCGTTGGTGCCGGCTATGTCGTGCAGAAGTGGAACTCGGTGACGATCCGCCAGGGCACCTCGGGCGGCCTGAACATCGATGGTGACGACGGCCAGTTCGCCTATCAGGCGATCGTCGGCGCTGCCTTCCCGATCGAAGCCGTCCCGGGCCTCGCGATCACTGCCGAATACCGCTTCCTGGGCACCGTGTCGGGCACCATCGATTCGACGATCCGCAACCAGACGACGGGCGCTTCGACCCGTACGACGATCGACACGGAAGGCCTGAACAACAGCCTGATGATCGGTCTGCGTTATGCCTTCGGCGTCGAGCCGCCGCCGGTGCCCGTCGTGGCCCCTGCCGCTGCCCCGGCCCCGGCCCGCACCTACCTGGTCTTCTTCGACTGGAACCGTGCGGACCTGACCGACCGTGCCCGCCAGATCATCGCCGAAGCGGCCCAGAACAGCCGCCGCGTGCAGGTGACCCGGATCGAAGTGAACGGCTTCACCGACACCTCGGGCTCGGCCACGTACAACCAGGGCCTGTCGGTGCGTCGCGCCGAGGCCGTTGCCGCCGAACTGACGCGCCTGGGCATCCCCCGCACGTCGATGACGATCCAGGGCTTCGGTCAGACCCGTCTCCTGGTTCCGACCGCCGACAACGTCCGCGAGCCGCAGAACCGCCGCGTGGAAATCATCCTGCGCTGATCAGCACAGGACTCCCCCTGATCGTGAGATCAGGGGGGCCACGACGGAAAGGGCGCTCCGCAAGGGGCGCCCTTTTTGCGTCATCGCCGGCACCATAGTTGCAGCAATAGCGCAGTGCGACATTTTTGACGTCGCCCGCGTCAAAGCCCCTTTATGACTCCCCGGCGAAGGGCATACATGGCGCTTGTGTTGTCGCTCCCTGCGGGCGAATCGAAGGGATCCCAAGATGCGATCGTTGAAAGCCGCCTTACTTGCCTCCGCCACGTTCATTGCCGCCGCGCCCGCCGTCGTGGCTCAGCCGATCACCGGCTTCTACGTCGGTGCGGGCATCGGGGCGAACATGGCGTCCGACGCAGATATCTCGGTCGATGGCACCCTGAGCCCCGCCGCCCGGGCTGCCGGCCTGACCAACAGTGGCAAGCAGTCCTACCTGGTCGGCACGGCGCTGGTCGGCTCGATCGGCTACGGCTACGGCAACGGGTTCCGGGCGGAAGCCGAAGTTTCGTACCGGCCCACCGGCCAGGATGCGACGACCGGCTATGGCCAGAGCAGCTTCCCGATTTCGACCGGCTGGCGCGCAACGACCGGCCTGATGGTTAACGGGCTCTACGACTTCAATCTGGGCTGGCCTATCGTCCCCTACATCGGTGCCGGCATCGGCTATGCGCTGACGCAGCAGGACAGCGCTGTGTCCGTGTCGGGCAACGGCAGCCAGATCAACCTTCGCGGCAGCAGCGGTGCCTTCGCCTACCAGGGCATCGTCGGCCTGGCCTACCCGATCGCAGCGGTACCCGGCCTGGCGCTGACCGCCGAGTATCGCTACTTCGCGACGCTCGACACCGATGTGGACGCCAAGATCACGCCGCCCGGTGGACCGTCGCAGTTCCTTGGCGGTACGACCGACAACGCCAACAACAGCCTGCTGGTCGGCGTCCGCTATGCCTTCGGCGTCGCGCCGCCGCCGCCGCCCGCGCCGGCCCCTGCCGCGGCCCCGGCCCCGGCGCGCACCTACCTGGTCTTCTTCGACTGGAACCGCGCAGACCTGACCGACCGCGCCCGGCAGATCATCGCCGAAGCGGCCCAGAACAGCCGCCGGGTGCAGGTCACGCGTATCGAAGTGAGTGGCTTCACCGACACCTCGGGCTCGGCCGTCTACAACCAGGGCCTGTCGGTCCGCCGGGCCGAGGCTGTCGCCGCCGAACTCACGCGCCTCGGCATCGCGCGCTCGTCGATGTCCATCCAGGGTTTCGGCCAGACGCGGCTGTTGGTCCCGACGGCGGACAATGTGCGCGAACCGCAGAACCGCCGGGTCGAAATCGTCCTGCGCTGAGCGCTGCGCACACGGATCAGGGGATGCTTCCGCAAGGAGGCATCCCCTTTTTCATGCCCATCAGCCGGCCACAAAAAAGGGCGCCATACGGCGCCCTCGTTCGACATAAGTGTTGTGCCAGCCCCTAGCGGGAGACGGTTGCCGGCGCGGCTGCATTGCGCGTGGTCACCGGAGTGGCCTGGGCCGTCCGGGTCGGCTGCGCCGGAGCGGCGGCACTCCGGGTCGGCGTCCGAGCCGCTGGCGCGACGCATACGGGCGCATCTTGCAACGTCGCGATCCGGCGATTGGCGGTGACCTGCTGCAGGCTGGCGCGATCCGACGCTGCCAGCGCCTCCTGGAACAGCGCACCGACGTCACGGCAGAAATGCGATCCCTGGCGGATCCCTTCCTGGGAATGGGTATTGGCCAGATTGGTGATGTAGCTGTCCACGGCATTGGCATTGCCGCGATAGAAGGTGCGGATCGCGCCGATCGACTCGCGCAGCATCGACGAATTGCGGTTCATGAACTGCCCGTATTCGCCATACTTGTCGCAAGACAGGGCGGCGACCATCAGTTGGCTCTGCAAGGCGCGCAGGTCGAAGCCGGCGCGCGCCTGCGGCGGCAGACAGCTCTGCGCCAAGGCAGGCGTTGCGATGGCGGCCGCCATGAAGCCGGCGATCAAGGGGCGAATGCTCTTCTTCACGCTGGCTCTCCCGCGAAACGTATATCCGGTGGTCTTCTACACGCATCGTCGCCGAGTTGCGAAGCCTGAGTTTCGTAACACGAATCCAGAAACGCCAGGGGCTTGCGCGAGGCTGTGCAGATGTGGCCCCAGGAACACGGTCAGCCGCCGGTGGGGGCAGCCCTGGCTTTCGGCCGGCGGGACAGCCGCGCCAGCCCGGCGAGGCGTCGGTCGAGGAAGGCCAGGCTCGGCGCCAGGTCATCGCTCTCATCGGTCAGCCAAAAGGCCAGCGTCGCCGCATAGACGGCCGCCAGGCTGGCCCGGCGGGTATACCAGGACATGTCGGCCGAGGTGTCGCCGGCCGCATGCCACATGGCGTCCACCGTGCGGGCGGTGCAGCGCAGGGCCACGCCGGTGTTCCAGGGCAGCGCCAGCAGCCCCAGCGCGCGGCGTAGGGCCGCCTTGTGCGGCTGGCTGGCGCGCAGGCGCAGTTCGATCAGCCGACGGATACGCGCCGGCACGCGGCGGCTGGTGAGCGATTCGGCAGCGGCCTCCTGCTCCATCCGGCGATCCGCCAGGTCGCACCAGGCCGCGATCATGCCAACCGGCCCGCTGGGGAAAAGGAAGGGCGCGTCTGTGACGGGCAGCCCTGCCTTCGCCAACCCCAGTCGTAGCGCGGCCTCGGTCCAGCCGTGCTCGGCCACCAGCGGCAGCATGGCCAGGATGGCGGCATCGCGTTCGGGGCTGCGCTCGATCATGCCTGGGCGTCCTTCTCACGCGCCTGGCCCAGTTCTTCGACGAAGCCGAGCAACGAAAGGTCGTGCATGCGCATAGGGTAGAGCACGCCCTCCAGATGATCGTATTCATGCTGCATGACCCGGGCGAGCAGCCCATCGGCCTCGCCCTCCACGGCGCGGCCATCGCTGCCAAGGCCACGGAAGCCCACCCGCCGGCTGCGACGCACCGCCCCACGCAGGCCCGGGATGGACAGGCAGCCCTCCCAGGCAACCTCCTCAGGCGGGTCCAGCAGCGTGATGTCAGGGTTGATCAGGGCGGCCACGCCCTCGGCCCCCTGGCGCCATACGAACAGCCGAAGCGATAAGTGCACCTGCGGCGCGGCCAGGCCCAGGCCGTGGGCGTCCAGCATGGTCTCTCCCATGTCCTGCACCAGGCGGGCGATCATGGGCGCTGTAGGGTCTGCGACAGTTTCGGCGCGACGCAACAGGACGGGGTGCCCGAGCCGGGCAATCTTCAATAGCGTCATGGCTTTGCACATAAGGCGCGTTGCCGGGAAGCGACAGGGCTTGGCGCCGGGGAAAAAGCGCCATCAGGGGCTTCCACCCCGCCGCGCCGGCATGCTACATGCTGCGCTTCCGCGACGGGCTTTCGCCCGGCGTAGTCTTCCCTTCGCCCTTTCTGGCGCCCATTTGGCAGGAGTTGCACCGCGTGCAGGTCGTCGTCCGCGACAATAACATCGATCAGGCGCTGAAGGCCCTGAAGAAGAAGCTCCAGCGTGAGGGCGTCTTCCGTGAGATGAAGCTCCGTCGTCACTACGAGAAGCCCTCCGAGCGCCGTGCGCGTGAGGCGGCTGAGGCTGTCCGGCGCGCCCGCAAGGTGGAGCGCAAGCGGCTGGAACGCGAAGGCTTCTAAGCCAAAGCCTGTTTTGGTGGAAATGCAGCGGCGGGGGCTTCCCTCGCCGCTTTTTTGCGTGTGCATGGGGCATAAAAAACGCCACCGGGGGATGCCCCCCGGCGGCGTTGTTGTCGGAATTGTTGGTGGCGTCGGCGCTACTTCTGCAGCGCCTGCACGATCTGCTGGGTGACCTTCTTCGCGTCCCCGAACAACATCATCGTGTTGTCGCGGAAGAACAGTTCGTTCTCGACGCCGGCATAGCCCGACGCCATGCCGCGCTTGACGAAGAACACCGTCTTGGCGCGTTCCACATCCAGGATAGGCATGCCGTAGATGGCGCTCGTCTTGTCGGTCTTGGCCGCCGGATTGGTCACGTCATTCGCCCCGATCACATAGGCCACGTCGGCGTCCGCGAATTCGGGGTTGATCTCCTCCAGTTCATGCACCTCGTCATAAGGCACGTTGGCTTCGGCCAGCAGCACGTTCATGTGCCCGGGCATGCGTCCCGCGACGGGGTGGATGGCGTAGGAGACTTCCACGCCTTCCTTCTTCAGCATGTCGGCCATTTCGCGGACCACCTGCTGCGCCTGGGCGACGGCCATGCCGTAGCCCGGCACGACGATGACCTTCTGTGCGTTCTTCATGATGTAGGCAGCATCTTCCGGGCTGCCGTTCTTGGTGGGTCTGGCGGGGCCACCGCTGCCGGCGACCACCTCTCCGCTCGTGGTGCCGAAACCACCCAGCAGCACGTTGATGATGCTGCGGTTCATCCCCTTGCACATGATGTAGGACAGGATGGCACCGGAGGCGCCAACCAGCGCGCCGGTCACGATCAGCAGCAGGTTGCCGATGGTGAAGCCGATGCCCGCCGCGGCCCAGCCCGAGTAGCTGTTCAGCATGGACACGACGACCGGCATGTCCGCCCCCCCGATCGGGATGATCAGCAGGAAGCCCAGGCCGAAGGCCAGGATCGCGATCATCCAGAACAGCACCTGGCTGCCGGTGATGACGAACAGCACGGTCAGCAGCAGCAGCAGGATGCCAAGCCCCAGGTTCAGCATATGCTGCCCCTTGAACATGATCGGCGCGCCGGACATGCGGCCATCCAGCTTGGCGAAGGCGATCAGCGAGCCGGAGAAGGTCACGGCACCGATCGCAAGCCCGAGCGACATTTCGACCAGCGACGCCGCCTTGATCGCACCCCGCGCGCCGATGCCGAAGGATTCGGGGCTGTAGAAGGCGGCCGCGGCGACGAACACCGCCGCCATGCCGACCAGGCTGTGGAAGAAGGCGACCAGCTGCGGCAGCGAGGTCATCTGGATGCGCTGCGCCAGCAGCGTGCCGATGGACCCGCCGATGGCGATGCCCGAGACGATCAGCGCGAAGCCGCCGAAGTCGATGCCGCCCTGAAACAGGGTAGCGAGCACGGCAATGCCCATGCCGACCATGCCGAACAGGTTGCCTTGGCGGCTGCTTTCGGGGTTGGACAGGCCGCGCAGGGCCAGGATGAACAGGACGGAGGCGACGAGATACGCCAGCGTGGAAATCGCGGCCATGGTCTCAGCCCTTCCGCTTGAACATCGCGAGCATGCGTCGCGTCACGATGAAGCCACCAAAGATGTTCACCGAGGCCAGCACCACGCCGAGGAAGCCGAACACGCGCGCGACCGGGCTTTCCGCCATGCCGGCGGCCAGGATCGCGCCGACCACGATGACCGAGGAAATCGCGTTGGTGACACCCATCAGCGGCGAATGCAGCGCCGGCGTGACCGACCAGACAACGTAATATCCGACAAAGCAGGCGAGCAGAAAGATCGTCAGCATCAGCAGGAAGGGGTTGGCGGCTTCGGCCATCGGCTGCACCGCCTGGGCCGCGGCGAGGGCGCGGTCTGCCAGGGTCACGGCCTGGGCCGCGGCGGCCTTGGCCTGGAGGGCGAGATCGGTCGGGTTCATGCCGCGGTCTCCTTCGGCAGAAAATTGGGATGCACCACGGCGCCGCCGCGGGTGATCTGCGCACCCTTGATGATGTCATCCTCAGGGTTCAGGGCGGGCTTCTTGCCTTCCTTGTCCCAGAAGGTGGTCAGGAAGGTGAGCAGGTTCCGGGCATAGAGGTTGGAGGCGGCGCCGGCGATGCGGCCCGGCCAGTTGGTCCAGCCCAGCACCTTCACGCCGTTGTCGGTGGTGATCGCCTGGCCCGGCACCGTCGCGGCGCAATTGCCCCCGGCATCGGCGGCGATATCCACCACCACTGAACCCGGCTTCATGCTGGCCACCATGGCCGCCGTGATCAGCGTCGGCGCGCGACGGCCCTGCACGAGGGCCGTGCAGATGATGACGTCAGCCTTGGCTGCGGCCACGGCCACGACCTCGGCCTGCTTGGCCAGGTACTCGGGGCTCATAGCCTTGGCATAGCCGCCGGAGGTCTGGGCCGCCTTCATCTCCTCGTCCTCGTAGCCGACGAAAGTGGCGCCGAGGCTCTTGATCTCCTCCTTCGCCGCCGGCCGCACATCGGTCGCCGACACGCGGCCGCCGAGCCGCCGCGCCGTCGCGATCGCCTGCAGCCCAGCGACGCCGGCGCCCATGATCAACACATTGGCGGCCGGGATGGTGCCCGCCGCGGTCATCAGCATGGGGAAGCCCTTGTCGTAAGCGACAGCGCCCTCGATGACCGCGCGATAGCCCGCGAGGTTCGCCTGGCTCGACAACACGTCCATCGACTGGGCGCGCGTGATCCGCGGGAGCAACTCCATCGACACAGCATCAAGCCCAAGCTGGGCATAGCGCTGGGCGGCGGTCTGGTCGGCGCCGAGCGTGCCGATCACCAGCGCGCCACGAGGGATCAGGAAAAGCTCATCGAGCTCGCCCTCGCCCTGCGCCAGAGGCGCGCGCACCTTCAGCACGATCGCGGCACCCGCCAAGGCGCCCGCGGCATTGCCGCAAACCTCGGCGCCGGCTTCGGCATAGGCCGCGTCCGGCTGGCCGGCCATCATGCCGAGCCCGGATTCGACCGCGACCGTGCAGCCCAGGGCGATGTATTTCTTCACCGTCTCCGGTGTCGCCGCCACGCGGGTTTCGCCCCCGCGCCGTTCCTTCAGCACCGCAAGGCGCATGTGTCCAATCCCCAAGCCATCGTCGCGCGGCAACATGATGATACGGAACCTATCGCGCAAGCCGCCCCGGTTGCCGGGCGGCGCCGAACGCGGGCAGCATCAGCGCCATGCTTCTACGCTCCCTGCCCGATGGTGGACTGCTCTGCGTCAGCCAGCCCGCCCATGCCCTGATCTCCGGCCAGTTGGCCCGCGCCTGGGGCGCGCCCGGCTTCGCCTCCGCCCACCCGCGTGAGCCGGTGATCCTGGCCTGCGAACAGCATGACGTGGCCTGGATGGGCTGGGAGGCCGACCCGGCCTTCGACCCCGAAACTGGCCGCCCGCAGGAGTTCCGGACCGTCGGCGGCCGCCACCACGCGCCGATGTGGGCGATGGGCGTGCGCCATGCGCTGGCGTCCTGGGGGATGTGGCCGGCGCTGCTGATCTCGCGTCACGGCAACCTGATCTACCGCCGCTTCCTGGACCGGCACCGCACCGAGCCTGCCGACGCAGCGGCCGCGGACGCGTATCTGCGCGACCAGGGGGTGTTGCAGGCCGACTGGGCGGCGCGGCTCGGGGCGACCGAGGCCGAACTCGCCGCCGCCAGCGCCCTGTTGGGGGTCGTGGACCAACTCTCGCTGACCATCTGCTGGGCGCTGGCCGACACCGCCGGCGTCTGGGCCGGTGACGCGCCGCGGGCCGATGGCAGCCTGGCGCCGTTGACGCTGGCCTGCCCGGATGGCGCCCCGGAAGACCTGTCCTGCGCGCCCTGGCCCTTCGCAGCGCCTGAGGTCATGGTCGAGACAGAGGCCCAGCTATTGGCCGCACCGGCCTCCTTCGCCGACGCCGCGGCGATGCAGGCCGCGTTGGCAGACGCTCCGCGCGTGGCCATCAGGGCCAGGCTGCGGCCTGGCTGAACGGCTCCGCCAGGGCGGTCGGCGGCGCCGTTGCTGCGGCATCGGCGCCTACACAAACGTCATGCGGCAGGGGCAGGCCTGCCGATTCTGCCGCGTACTGGACCTGCTATGCGCTCAGCCGGCGGAGCAGGTTGAGCAGGGTCTCGCGGTCCGCCGCATCCAACGGTCCGAGCAAGGCATCCCGCGCCCGCAGCCCCTGGGCACGGGCCTCGACCAGAGCGGCCAGGCCTTCGTTCGTGATGGTCAGCACGGTGGTGCGCCGGTCCATCGGGTCGGTGGCGGCGGCGATGAGCCCTCGGTCGCGGAGTCGTTGCACGACGCCCTTGGTGGTCGCCGAATCCAGGGCCACGAGCCGCCCCAGCCGGTTCTGCGTGATGCGCCCGCATTCGGCGAGCTTCACCAGAGTTGCGAACTGCGTCGGCGTCAGGCCGCCCGGGCCCCCGAGCGCCAGGAACAGTGCGGCGTGGCGCTGGTGGGCCCGGCGCAGCAGATGCCCGACGGACGTATCGAGGCTGTAGGGCGTCGTGGCCACGGCCAGATCCAGATCATCGGTCAATGCGTCACCCGAGAAGCCGTATTGCGCCCTACGCGCGCCTCACATATGGAAGTGACACAGGCCTGTCGCAACGACGCTGGGCCGGGAGGAGCAAGGTCATGGAAGAGAATAGCAAGCCCGGCCGACGTGGCCTTCTGGCCGGCGCCGCCGCCGCCACTGGCACGGTCGTCCTGGCCACCCCCAATGTCAGCCGTGCGCAGACGACCACGCTGCGCTTCCAGTCCACCTGGCCGCAGCGGGACATTTTCCACGAATTCGCCCAGGATTACGTCAGCCGCGTGAACGCGATGGCCGGCGGGCGCCTGCGGTTGGAACTGCTGGCCGCCGGCGCGGTGGTCGGCGCGTTCCAGTTGCAGGACGCCGTCTCGGCCGGCACGCTGGATGGCGGGCATGGTGTCGCGGCTTATTGGTTCGGCAAGAACAAGGCCTTCAGCCTGTTCGGCACGACCCCGCCCTGGTTCGGCAATGCGCACCAGCTGCTCGGCTGGTTCTACTACGGCGGCGGCGAGGCCCTGTACCGCGAGCTGGTCAACGACACGCTGCGCGTCAACACGGTCGGCTTCCTGACCGGGCCGATGCCGACCCAGCCGCTCGGCTGGTTCAAGACCCCGATCGAAAATGCGGCACAGATCCGCGGGCTGAAGTACCGCACCGTAGGCTTGGCCGCCGACCTGATGGCCGAGATGGGTGCGGCCGTCGTGTCGCTCCCGGGCGGCGAGATCGTGCCGGCGCTGGAACGTGGGGTCATCGACGGGGCGGAGTTCAACAACCCGTCGTCCGACCGCGTGCTCGGCTTCCCCGACGTCGCCAAGAACTACATGATCCAGAGCTACCACCAACCGGTCGAATGCTTCGAGGTTCTGTTCAACAAGGCCAAGTACGACGCGCTGCCGGATGAGTTGAAGGCAACGATCCGCCATGCTTCGGAAGCGGCCTCGGCCGACATGTCGTGGAAGCTGCAGGACCGCTATTCGCGCGACCTGCTAGCCATGGCGCAAACCCAGGGCGTGAACGTGCGACCGACCCCGCGCCCGGTGCTGGATGCCCAGTTGGCCGCCTGGGACCGCGTGATCACGCGGCTGGAGGCGGATAACAGCAACCCCGCAAACGGGCCGCTGTTCAAGAAGATCTGCGACAGCCAGCGCGACTGGTGCCGCCGGATCGGCAACTTCTTCCTGCGCTACGAAGTCAGCCCAGTGGTGTCCTACAACCACTTTTTCGCGCGCAACTGACGCGGCGTCGGACAAACGGGGCCGGCCGGGGAAACGCCCTGGCCGGCCCTTTTGCGTAGGGGGGGATCATGAGCACCGACAACTTCGTCGTCATCCTGCTGGCCGGTGTCGTGCTTGCGGCGCTGCTCATCGGCATCCTTTTCTCGACCCACCCCACCGTGCAGAAGGCGCTGCTGGGCATCGACCGGCTGTCCACCTTTGTCGGACAGACCTTTTCCTGGTGCATCATCGCCCTGACCGCGGTCGTCGTGTACGAGGTCACGGCACGCTATGTCTTCCGCGCCCCGACGACCTGGGGCTACGACGTTTCGTACATGCTCTACGGCACGCTGTTCATGATGGCGGGCGCCTACGCGCTGTCGCGCAACGGGCATGTGCGCGGGGATTTCCTCTATCGCATGATGTCGCCGCGGCGGCAGGCGGGCCTGGATCTCACCCTTTTCATCGTCTTCTTCTTCCCCGCGATCTTTGCCTTCATGATCGCTGGCTGGCACTTCTTCTCCATCAGCTTCGCGCAGGGTGAGCGCAGCGCCTTCAGCCCCTCCGGCCCGGTGCTCTGGCCCTTCAAGCTGCTGATCCCGATCGTCGGCTTCCTTCTGCTGCTGCAAGGCATTGTGGAAGCGGTGCGCTGCGTGCGCACGCTGCGCGAAGGCGTCTGGCCGCAGCGCCTGTCCGATGTCGAGGAATTGGACCAGATCATCCTGGCCGCCGCTGAATCCAAGGGCGCCGAGGCCCTCGCCGCCGAACTCGCCTCCAAGGGTGACGCAGCACTTTCCGGAACGCCCCGCGCATGAGTGATCCCGCCCTCGGCCTGACGATGCTGGCCCTGTTCCTGGGCTTCATCATGCTGGGCTTTCCCATCGCCTTTACCCTAATGGCGATGGGCCTGCTGTTCGGCTACCTCGGCATGGGCGACCGGGTGTTCGACCTGCTGGTGCAGCGTACTTACGCGGTCATGGCCAATGACGTGCTGCTGTCGGTGCCGTTGTTCGTGCTGATGGGCTACATCATCGAGCGCGCGAATATCCTGGATCGATTGTTCAGATCCTTGCAGATGGCGTCGGGCAATATTCCCGGCAGCCTGGCCGTGGCGACCCTGCTGACCTGCGCATTGTTCGCGACCGCGACCGGCATCGTGGGTGCCGTGGTGACCCTGATGGGGCTTCTCGCTTTCCCGGCGATGCTGCGCGCGGGCTACGACCCCAAGCTGGCCGCGGGCGTGACCTGCGCCGGCGGCTGTCTCGGCATCCTGATCCCGCCTTCGATCATGCTCATCCTCTATGGCGCCACGGCCGGCGTGTCGGTCGTGCAGCTCTACGCCGCAGCCTTCATCCCCGGCTTGATGCTGGCGGTGCTCTACATCGCCTATGTCATCATCCTGGCAATGGTGAAGCCCTCCGTCGCACCCCGCCTGCCGCCCGAGGAGGTGAACGTCCCCTTCAGTCGGATCCTGCTGCAGCTCGCCTCCTCCTTCATCCCGCTCGCCGCGTTGATTTCCATGGTGCTGGGTTCGATCCTGCTGGGCCTTGCGACGCCTTCCGAAGCCGCGGCCATGGGCAGCCTGGGATCGATCCTGCTGGCGGTCATCTACCGCGCCTTCACCTGGCAGAAGCTGCGCGAAAGCGTCTATCTGACCGCGCGCACCAGCGCGATGGTCTGCTGGCTCTTCGTCGGCAGCTACATCTTCTCCTCGGTCTTCGGCTATCTCGGCGGGCAGACGGTGGTGGAGAACTTCGTCAAATCCCTGCCGCTGAACACCTTCACCTTCATGCTGCTGGCGCAGGCGATCATCTTCGTGCTTGGCTGGCCGCTGGAATGGACCGAGATCATCGTGATCTTCGTGCCGATCTTCCTGCCGCTGCTGGATGACTTCGGCGTGTCGCCGCTGTTCTTCGGCGTCCTGATCGCGCTGAACCTGCAGACATCCTTCCTGTCGCCACCTGTCGCCATGGCGGCCTTCTACCTCAAGGGCGTGGCGCCGAAGCATGTGCGGCTGGAAGACATCTTCGCCGGCTGCATGCCCTTCATCTATATCGTCGTGCTGACGATGATGATGGTCTACATCTTCCCTGAACTGGTGACGTGGCTGCCGGACGCGCTCTACGGCAACGACCCCAACGCGGCGCCGACGATCCAGATGGAAGCCCCGCCCGCCGGAGGTTTCCAGGAAGAGGAAATCAGCCTGCCGCCGATGCGATGAGCAGCATCCACGACCCGGCGGCCGAGGCAGCCGCCTGGCTGGCCGAGGCCTGGACCACCGGCAACCCGCTGGCGACTCTGCCGCCGGGGCTGGCACCGCTGGACGTAGCAGCCGGCGAAGACATCGCCGCGGCGTTGCTGGAGGCGCTGGGCCAGCCGCCAGTCGGGCTACGGCTTGGCCCTAGCGGCCTCGTCGGCCCGTTGCTCGCCGGCCGCCTGGTCGCGAACCGCACCCCCATCGCCCTGGCCGGGTTGCGCCATGCCCGCGTGAGCGCAGCGGTCGTCGGCGTCCTGGCCGCCGCGCTCGCGCCCGATGACACAACGGCGCCGGTCTTCGCCAGGCTTCATCCGGCGCTGGATGTCGCGGCAAGCCGCTTCGCCGCCCCGCCCGCCGATGCGGCCCAGGCGACCGCGGACCTGGCCGGGTTGGGGATGCTGGTGCTCGGCCCCGGCCAGGCGGTCGCCCCGGGTGTCGAGCGCGTCGCACTGGCCGAGGGCCGCCGGCGCCCCGCGGGTGCGCCTTCTGACCTCGCGGCTCGGCTTGGCACGGCGGCGGCGGAGGCACGCGCACGTGGGGGACTGCCCGCGGGGGCGCTGCTTTGCGTCGCCGGCCTGACGGTCCCCGTGGCGCCCGGCCCGGGCCAGAGCCTCTGCGCCATTCTATCCGCACTGGGACGCGCCCGCGCCGATTTCGTTTGAACCTGAATCAGCCCAGGCCGCTGCCCCCCGCCAGCAACGCCTCGGCCATTTCGCGCAGCTTCCCGCGCTGGATCTTGCTGCCGTTCGGGCTGTGGGTGACCGGAAAGGCATCGATCGCCACGATCCGCGTGGGCCGTTTGTAGCGCGCAAGATCCTGGCAAGCGACGGCCAGGGCCTCGGTGTCGGGGCCATCGCCCTGCACGAAGGCGAAGGCGATCGTGCCGCCGGAGGCGCCGACCACCTGCGCTTCCGCCACGCCCGGCTGGCGCTTGAGGAAGGCCTCGATCTCCTCTGGGTTCACCAGGAAGCCGCCCAGGCGCAGCGCGTCGCCTAGTCTGGTCGTGAAGTCGAAGCCGCCCCCCGCATGAAGCCGGCCGTGGTCGCCCGAGCGGAACCAACCATCGGCGGTGAAAGCGCGGGCGGTGGCGGCGGGGTCGCCGAGGTAGCCCTGGAACAGCGACGGCCCGCGAAACTCCAACTCGCCCTCGGCCCCGAGCAACCCAGTCTCGATGTCCCGCGCGCGCACGCCGGCTGTCGGGCTGGCCGGGGTACCGCCGCCGACCCGCGCCCGGACCAGGTCGGCCGGGTCCTGGTGGGCAAAGAGCGCCTGGACCTCGCTGCTGCCATAGACGCCGCGCGGGGCCATGTTCAACGCGCCGCACACATCCACCACCCGCTCCGCGCCGGGGTGGAAGCTGGCGAAGCCGGTAAAGGCGAACGGCGCGTAGGGCTGCCCCCCGGCGGCCTGCGCGATGCGCAGCAGCATGTCGTCGCTGCCGGCCAGATGGGTCACGCCATGGGCGCGGATCAGCGCATCGGCGGCGGCGGGGTCGAAGCGGTCGAGCGTCACGATGCGGGCGCCCCCGGCCACGCCGGCCAGCGCCAGCGCCAGGCCGAAGGTGCCGCAAAGCGGCAGCGCCGCCAGCACGACGGCACCCGGCGCATCGGTGCCGATCAGCGCAGCCACGTCCCGGGCGTGGGTGGCGATCGAAGCCTGGTCATGCGCCACGAGCTTTGGCCCGGCGGTGGTGCCCGAGGTGGTGAAGGTGAGCGCCAGCGCATCGGGCACCGCATCATCGGCCAGGCGCTCCGGGCAAGCGTCGAGCATCGCCCAGGGCAGCACCGGCACGCCGCCCACATCGGTGACGCCGCCCGCATCCAGCCCGGCCACGAACCGCAGCGGGGCCCGGATATCGGGCAGGATGGCGTCCAACACCGCCTGCGTGTCGAGCCCGGCAAAACCCCAGGCGGTGATCAGCGCAGCCGGCCGGGCGCGGCCGAACAGCCCAGCGATATCGGCGGCCGAGAAGCGAGTGTTGATGTGGATGGTAGCCGCGCCAAGCCGGGCGACGGCAAACTGCGCGATAAGGTGTTCCGGCCGGTTCGGCGCCCAGAGCGCGACCCGGTCTCCTGGACCGATGCCCTGGCGGGCCAGGCCCTCGGCCAGACGGCGGGTGGCGGCAGCGAAGCCCTGCCAGGTCAGCGCCGTGCCGTCGGGACGGATCAGCGCCGGCGCTGCGGGCGCACGGGCGGCCGCGGTGTGCAGCAGGGCGGAGAGCGTCTGGCCTTGGGCGTACACGCGCGGCGCGTCCTCGTCGTCATCCTGGCCGCGTCATGCCGCAGCGACGGGTTGGGCGCCAGATGCCCGCCCTACGCCACCCGCGGATCCGCGCCGAAGCGGTTCGGCCCGGGTGTGCCGGCCAGGAACCCCGTGACCACCAGCGCCCAGATCTGGCCGATCAGCGGGACCAGCACGATCAGCACCCACCAGCCCGATTTGTCGCGGTCGTGCCAGCGCTTGACCTGCCCGGCCAGCCCGCCCCAGACGCTGACCACCGCCGCCAGCCCGCCGAAGGGGCCGAGTCCCGAGGTCTCGAAGGCGAAGCCGCCGTCCGGCTGCGGCACGTCCAGCACTGCGACGAAGCCCAGAGCGACATCCAGCCCCGTGCCGACCGCGCCCAGCGCGAGCAGCGGCAGCACATACAGCAGCCACCAGGCCCGCCGCCGGATACGGCCCTGGAAGGAAAGCCACTGACGCATGGAATCGTCCTTTCTGACCGCGCAACATCATCACGCCGCACCGGCCTCGTCACCCCCGCATTCCCCGACGCGCAACCGGCCGCTAGGCTCCGGCGCCACGATCTGCGAGCACCCCAGAGATGTTCCCTGCCAAGCCCACCATCTGCTTCGCCCATGTCGCCTATCGCCTGGCCGCGCGCTTTGCCGCCCGCAACACCGGGCTGGACGCGTTCCAGGTCACCAGCCGGGCCGAGCTGGATGCGCGGATCGGGGAGGCGGATGTGCTGGTCTGTTCAGGCCTCTGGCGCAACGACCTGCCGCCGATCGCCCCCCGCCTGCGCCTGGTGCAATCGGTCAGCGCCGGCACCGACCAGTATGATCGCGCGGTGATCGGGGCCGCCGGCATTCGCCTGTCCAGCGCCCAGGGCGTGAATGCCAACGCCGTCAGTGAACACGCCATCGCGCTGATCCTGGCGATCTTGCGCCGCATCCCGGAGGCGCGGGACAACCAGGCACGCCGCTTCTGGCGCGGCATGCAGGGCGATTTCGCCGGGCGCGAGGATGAGTGTGGGGGCAAGACGGTCGTGCTGGTCGGCCTCGGCGCCATCGGCGCGCGGATCGGGCGGCTGTGCCAGGCTCTGGGCATGACGGTGGTCGGCGTGCGGCGGGACCCCGCCGGCGGCACGGCGGGCATGGAGGAAGTCCATTCCTTCCGCGACCTGGTCACCCTATTGCCGCGCGCCGATTTCCTGGTGCTGGCTTGCCCGCTGACCGAGGACACCCGCGGCCTGGTCGGTGCCGCAGCATTGGCCGCGATGAAGCCCACCGCCCGGATCGTGAACGTCGCGCGAGGCCGGGTGGTCGATGAAGCCGCCGTGATCGCGGCCTTGCAGGAAGGCCGCATCGCCGGGGCGGCGCTGGATGTGACGGTGGAAGAACCCCTGCCCGCCGAAAGCCCGCTCTGGGTCATGCCGAACGTGCTGATCACCCCGCACAGCGCGGGAGAGACGCACAAGTACGAGGACAACGTGCTGGACCTGATGATGGAAAACATCGCCAGGCTCGCCCGCGGCGAAGCGGGGCTGGTCAACCAGATCGTCTGAGCCGGGCGGTCAGTCCGGCAGACCGGCCTCGGCCGCGACGCGGATCGCGAGTTCCAGCAGCGCCCGGTCCCGGCCGGGGGCCGCCACCAGTGACAGCCCGACCGGGCCGCCATCGTGTCGCGCCAGCGGGATCGTTACCTCGCACAGCCCCGCGAGGCCGGCGATGGCGGTGACGCTCATGGTGGCCTCTCGTACGGCCTGCTGCACGCCCTGGTCAGCATCCAACCGCGGCGCCGAGGCCGGGCTGGTCGGGTAGGCCATGACCGCGCCCCCGGCCAGCAGCGCCCGCAGCCGCTGCTGCACCGTGGCGCGGAAGGCGCGGCCGCGTGCCGAGAGCGCCGGCGACATGTCGCGTGCAAGATCGAAGCGTTGCTGCACGCCCGGGCCGAAGGCCGGACTGGTCGAAGCAACCCAGGGCCCCAGCGTGGCCCAGGCCTCGGCCGCCTGGGCGCAGCGGAAATTGTCGTAGAAGGTGAACAGACCCTCGGGCGCGATCTGTATGGCCAGCGCCGGGCCGAGCACCCGCTCGGCGGCCGACAGCCCCGGCTGCAGGGCGGTCGCCACCCCGGGCAGCGCGTTCACCCAGGCTTCCTGCACCCGCAGCAGCGGGCCCAAAGTCATGTCTCCACCCGGCGGCAGCAGCACCCCGCCGACCCGGGCCAGGACGATGGCGGAGCGGGCGAACCAGCCGCCCGTGTCAAAACTGGGCCCCAGGCCGCAGGCTCCGGTCAGGTTCACCGAGCCCCAACTGGGGCGTATGCCGAAAACCCCGCAATAGGAGGCCGGGATGCGAACCGAGCCGCCGGTGTCCGACCCCATGGCGAAATCGACCAGCCCGGCCGCGGTCGCCGCGGCCGAGCCGCAGGACGAGCCGCCCGGAAAGCGATCCGGCGCGGCGGGGTTGATCGGCGTGCCGTACCAGACATTCTCGCCAGTCAACCCATAGGCGAGTTCCATGGTCTTGACCTTGCCCACAAGCGATGCGCCGGCGGCGAGCAGATCCAGCAGGCACGGAGCGGTCGCAGGTGCGACCGGATGCGTCCGCGCCCAGTCCGGGTTGCCGTAGCCGGTGACGTGGCCGGCCACATCGTACAGGTCCTTGACCGCGAAGGTGAGCCCGGCCAGCGGGCCTTCCGGCGCGCCGGCCATCGTGGCGCGCGGTCCGGGTACGAAGGCGCCGACGGTGTCGGTCTGGTCCTGCATCGCCTGTTTTCTCCCCTTGCCCGGCACCATCTCCGCGGTCGCGGACTGGGCCGGAAATCACGCTACCCCGGCGGCACTACGGACGACGACCCCATGCCGCCCGCGAACTCCGAACGGCGCCAAGATCACACGATGACAACGATGCCGCCTTCGAACGGGCAAGGCAACGCCCCCATTCCGGTAAGACAACGATAACCTCATACGGCGGGCCAGGCAACGGCACCATCAACACGACAAGGCCGCGCCACCCGTCATCGGATGGCGCGGCCCTGGGCCGGGCTGTCCCCCGGCTTCATGTCCCCCCGCTTCAGCGGGCGCGCAGCAGTTCCGGCACGCGCAGGATGATGAACTCATTGTCGTCGGCCCGCGTCAGGTGGCGGCCGGCACTGAACGGCAGGTTATTGTCGTTCGCCACGATGATGTGGTCGGCATCGACCATCGCCACATCCTCGATGGTGAAGAACGGGAAGGCGAACTGGTTGCGCGGCACCGATGGCGCGCGGTCACCATGCGTGCGGGCGAGGCTCTGGGGGTCGGCGATCGCCATCAGGTCGATATGGCCGACCTTGCGGACGAAGCCCTCGGCATCGAGGGTCGAGAGGTCCACGACATAGATCCGCTTGTGCCGCGCCGGGCCGGCGAAGCAGCCGGGCGGGGTCTGGCCGGCGGCGCAGGCCAGCGATGGGTGGCCTTCGCCATTGTCGCGCTCGATGATCAGCGCGCGGCTGGCGTCGATGAAGTTGAAATCGCCGATCGCCGTCGCGCCAGGCTCCAGGCGGTAGCGCAGCGACCGGCCGGTCCATTCGCCGCGCGGGATGTTGAACTCGATCATGCGCAGGAAGGCGCCCTCGGGCTGGTCGGTGCCGGCAGCGAAAAGCGGCTGCTCCAGCAGCGCCCACAGCGTCTGGCCATCCGGCGTCAGCGCCATGCCCTCATAGCCGCCCGAGCGCCGGACACGATGACCGGCCCCGGCGATCGGGCTGGCCGGCACCTGCAGGCTGTGGTGCTCCGGCCCGATCAGCAGTTGCCCGTCAAGGCGGGTTTCCACCACCCGCCGCACACGACCCTGCGGGTCGATGTGGATCAGGTAGGGGCCGAATTCATCGCCGATCCAGAAACCATCGGCGACCGGCTGGATGCTTTCCGGGTCGAAATCGGCGCCGGTCAGGTAGCGGGCCTCGCTGCCCTCATAGGCGATGCGGAAGGGGATGCGGCGGTCGGGGTCGGACAGGAAGATGGTCTGCTCGACGGCCACGGTGCCGGCCGCGAAATCCGGCCGCACCTTGTGGAACATCAGCAGCGCATCGGGGCTGTTGCGGCGATTGCCAAAGCCGTTGTCGGTCAGCACCCAATAGGCGCCAGGCTCGCCGGTGACCGGCTTGATGCCGGAAAAGCCCTGCACGGGTTGGCCGATGAACGGAAAGGATATGCCCGTCGG
>JBBQHE010000064.1:0-19766 GCA_038323655.1 Acetobacterales bacterium
CGCCAATACCTGCATCTTCATCCTGGGCGGGCTGCTGGCGCTTCTCGCGTCACCCGACATGGGGCGGCGGGTGCTGGGCGCGGTGCCGCTGATCGAGGTGCAGATCACCGATGGCGCCTGGGAAATCCGCATCGGGCTGATGCTGATCATTTTTGTCCGCGCGTTCTTCGAACTCACCTGGGCGCTGCGGCAGTTCAACTATGGCAGCATTCTGATCGGGGGTATGGGCATGGGCAGCGCCCACGTGCGCGCGGCCGAAGTGGCGGCCCGGGTGTTGAACCGCGCTGCACGGCACTTCAACACTGGCCTGCGCGCTTACTACTTCGGCCTGGCGGCGCTGGCCTGGATCGTGCACCCGCTGGCGCTCATCCTCGCCAGCCTGATCGTGTTGCAGGAAATCCACCGCCGCGAATTTCGCTCAGCCGTGCGTGACGCGATCAGGGATCCGGCGCGGTAGCGACGCCGGTGTGGTGCATCGGTGGCCGCACTGGTGCGGCCACCGATACCCGCGTCAGCGGTCGCGCGTCTCGTTCATCGGGCGGGCGCCACTGGTGTTGGTCCCGGCCACGTCGTCAAAGGCCCGGCTCGCCATGGTGCCAGGCGGGTTGGCGGCCGGACGTGCCGGGTCGATGACGTCGCTCTCCCCCCTGTAGCCATCCCAGCCGCCAGCCCGATAATCGGCTTCGCGGGTGGCGATATCGACCGAGGCGTGCCGGCCGAGGATTTCCATCGCCTGCATGCTGCGCGCCTCATCCGCCCGGACGCTGACCAGCGTGCCGCCGCGACGGACGCCTTCGGCATAGACATGGGCATCCTTTTCATCCACGCCGGCGCCCGTGAGGGAGCCGATCAGCCCGCCAGCGGCCGCGCCCGCGCCAGCGCCGGTGATCATGGCCACGAGCCAGCCGGCCGCGACGATCGGCCCGACGCCAGGGATCGCGAGGGCTCCCAGCCCCGCCAGCAGGCCCACGCCGCCGCCAACCAGGGTCCCGACGGAAGCACCGGCTTCGGCGCCGCCCGGCCCATCGGCCGCACCGTCATCCCGATGACCGTCGGCGGCGTTGCCCATGATGCTGATCTCGTCGCGCGAGAAGCCGGCGGCTTCCAGGTCGCGAACCGCGTTGGCGGCATCATCGTGGCTGTCGAAGAGTTTGGTGTTGGTGCGCATGCTCATTGGATCATTCCTTGAGTCAGTGGCTGGAGGGTGTGCGGACCGCCAAGGGGCCTGGTTGCGACCGTGCTGCCCCTGGCCGGACGCGGTGGTTGTTCAGCGCGGAGGGACGGTGGTGCCTGACGCGGGAGGCGTGCCGGTGGCGCGGTCTGCCGCGCGGCCGAGGGCCGTGCCCGCCGGGTTGCCTGGGGTGCCGTCGGGTCGAGACGTCTCGCCCTGGAGGCGATCGGCGGCGCGGCCGGTCATCGTCGACGGTGGGTTGCCCGGAGTACCATCGCGTGGGGCGGCGGTTCCTGTCGTGCTCGGCGCCGCGGCGCGCGGGCTGCCCGTTCCCAGGGCGGCAACACCTGGCCCGGCCGCGATACGGCCCTGGAAATCCATTGCGATTTCGCTTGCCGAACCGTTGCGGGTGCCGCGGCCGCGCCAGAAGCCGGCAGCGTCCTTCGTGAGGCCCTGAATGGCGGTGAAGCCTGCATCTTCGAAGCGGCTTCTGGCCTGGGCTTCGGTGAAGCTATTGGCGCCGGCCTCCAGGCTGGAAGCGTCCACAACGGTTGTGGCGGCGCGGGGTGCAGCGTTGGGGGCGACCACCGAAGGCCTGGCGTTGGTGTTCGGCTGTGCCGGTGGGGTTTGGGCCATCGCGCCCGTTCCACCGGCAACAGTGCCGAGAATCAGAAGTCCGAATGTTACGGATCGCATGACTACTGTCTCCATTCAGCTTTGTGAGGAGCGGGACCGGCGTCCGGCCGCACTCGTCCAGCGTAAACGGCGCCATCGCGGATGAGTTGCAAATCGGCTGCTGGTTAGGTGGCAGATTGATCCGCACTTCCCAGTCGATTGCGCATGAAGAAAGATTTTTGTCTATTCCAGAAATGAAGAGACGCTGTTTTGTCTGTGTCTTTTACAGGCTCTCATTGTGGCTATTGGCTGGGTCGCCGAGCGCCGCGCGTCGTGCCGAAGTTGGCGGGACCGGTGGCCCCGGCATCATCGGCGGGATGCGCGGGTGCTGGCGGCGCTGCGCGGATGATCTCTTCGGGCGTGCGGGCCTGGTCGGGGGTCGGCCACACCGGCATGCGCTGCGGCATGCGGCCTGGCGCTGCAGGTGCAGCAGGCGCTGGGCGCGATCCTCATGCCGGCGATCTGTACCTATGCCGCAGGCGCCGTGGCGATCCGGTCAAGATCGTCCGCCACGACGGTCGCGGCATGTCCCTTTTTGCACCTTCCTCGATCGGCGGTGCTTGGGCGAGTGGCACCAGCCTGGCACGCTGATGCATGACGGTGAGGACGACGTGATCGCCTACCTGGCGCTCCCAACCCGAACAGCACAAACCCGCTGCAGGGAAGATCAAACTCCAGGCCGACGTCCTAGGCATTCCCCAACCGAGGCGTCGATCATTCGGCTCATCGTGCCGTGCTTCTCGAACCCAATGGCGCATGGCAGCAGCAGCACCGCTGTATGGGCATCGAGCTCATGGCAGCGTTGCTTGGCCCGCCACAGATCAACGAAACACTCCAAATTCCACACACCGCCGCCTGACCCGTGGCCACCTCAAATCCTACAGCAATTCTCACCACGTTGACGGACGTCACCTCCGCATTTGGACAAACTGACCTTGGCCGTGGGCGCGCGACCGGCCGCTTGAACCCGTCTCAAACCAACCGATGTGGATCGGGCCTTCGTGGCAGACCGAGGTGGTCGCGCAGGGTGACGCCCTCATAGCCGAGCCGGTACCGGCCGCGACGCTGCATTTCCGGCACGACGAAATCGACGAAATCCCGCAGCCCATGCGGCAGGGCTGCCGGCAGAATGTTGAAGCCATCGGCCGCGCCCTGGTCGATCCAACTTTCCATCAGATCCACGACCTGTTCCGGCGTACCGACGATGGCATTGTGGCCACGGCTGGCCGCGACCCGTTCATAGAGCTGCCGGATGGTCAGCTTCTCGCGGTGGGCCATGGCATAGAGCAGATCGCTGCGCACGCGGGGCGCCTCATGCGCGAGCACAGGCACCGGACCATCGATGTCATAGCCTGTGAAATCGCCGATCATGTTGTACAGCATCATGAGTCCAACCGCGGGATCGAGCAGATCCTGCAGGTCGCGCAGTTTGCGCTGCGCTTCCGCCTCGGTCGCGCCGGTGATCACCGACAGCCCGGGCATGATCAGCAGGTGGTCGGGGCTGCGGCCGTATTTCGGCATGCGGTCTTTTATCGAGCGGTAGAAGGCTTGGCCATCGACCAGGTCCACGGCGGCTGCGTAGACGACATCGGCATGCTTGGCCGCGATCTCCCGCCCCTGGTCGGTCGCGCCTGCCTGAGCGATGACCGGATGGCCCTGCGGACAGCGCGGCAGGTTCAGCGCCCCCCGCACTGAAAAATGCGGGCCCTGATGGTTCAGCGGATGCATCCGCGCGGGTTCGAAAAACCGCCCGCTGGCCTTGTCGATCGGGAAGGCATCATCGCCCCAGGAATCCCAGAGGCCGGTGACAACATCGACGAACTCGGCCGCACGATCATACCGGGCGGATTTCTCCAACGGTACGTCGCGATTAAAGTTCAGCGCCTCCGCCTCCGACCAGGAGGTGACGAGATTCCAACCCGCGCGGCCTTTGCTGAGATGATCGAGTGAGGCGAACTTCCGCGCGACGTGGTACGGCTCGTTGTAGGTGGTGGAGGCCGTGGCAACCAGGCCGATGCGGCGTGTGACCATGGCGAGCGCGCTGAGCAGCGTGAGTGGTTCGAAATTCACGATGTCATGCGACACCATGTGCCGCGCCGGATGGTCGAGGGCGCGCACGCCGATCCCATCCGCGAGGAAGGCCATGTCGAACAAGCCCTGCTCGGCCAGCTGCACGACCTCCACGTAATTGTCGAAATCCATCTCCGCCAGCGGCGCCGACTCCGCATGCCGCCAGGCGGCGATGTGATAGGGGTTTCGCATCGAAACACCGAGATGAATCTGCCTCACTTGCTCGATCATGGCGCCTTCAGTCCTTCGCCACGATCACGTCGGCCGTCTTGAGATGCTCGACGAGCTTGCTGGTTTCATCGACGATGTAGTCCGCAAAGATTTTTCCTGCCGCGGCCGTGGAGATCGAGGTATCGCCATTCACCGTGCCATCGGTATGGTCCGTGATATGCATCGGCACGAAGACGTCCATCTCACCCATCCGCACGGATCCGAGCCCCTGCGTCGGCAGTCCGAGCAGCATCTTGCCACCATGCACCGGATCGGCCAGTTCCGGCCGGCGTAGCTCCGGATAGAGATAGGCATAGACCGAGCCAATCGGATCGACGCCATGGCCGACAGACAGCTTCCAATTCGCACCATGCGCCTGCTCACGTACCCGCGGCGGCACCACCATCCAGATATCGATGAACGGCACCAGCACACCCCTGCTTCGCCGAATGTCGCGGATGACGCGATCGATCAGCGCATGGTTTCCGGTATGGCCGTTGAACACCAGGATGCGGTTCAGCCCATGGTCGAGGAAGGCTGCGATCATATCGCGCATCACGCCGCAGAAGGTCTCCGGCGACACCTGGATGCCGCCTGGCACGGCGCGGAAGGAATCCGACCAACCGAAGGGAAAGGTGGGCGCGACAAGACAGCCGGTCCGCTCCGCGACACGTGCCGCCAGATCGCGTGCCAGGGCGAAGTCACCCATCGGATTGACGGGCCCCTGAACCTCCTGGCTGCCCAAAGGCAGCAAGATCACCGGGTCCTCCGCCATGCGTTCGCGGAACTCGACCGAAGTCATCTGCTCGATGAGATTCTTCATGGTCATCCGATCTCGGCCGGCGACCGGGCGCTATGGGCGCAGATTGCGGACCCGCTCGGCCCGATCTTCGGCGCGGCATAGTTCAATGCCAGGGCTTGCGTGGCGAAGCCCATGAAACCCTGCGTGGCGGCGCAGACGCGCCGGTCAGGAACGATCCACATGCCGGTCTTTTCTCCTGAGAGGTTCGCGCCAGCGACGTGGGCGGTCAGCCGGCGCTGATCCCTGCCTCACGCACGACCTCGCCCCAGACCGCTGTCTCCCGCAGCATGATGGCGTGCAACGCCTCGGGCGTTGAGGATTCGGCGTCCGCACCGGCGCGGGCCAGGGCATCCTTCAGCCCCGGTTCAGCTAGCGCGTTGCGTGAGATTTCGCCGAAGCGCGCGGCGATGGCGGGCGGCGTGCCGACCGGGGCGAAGATCGCGATCCAGGTGCCGGCCACGCAATTGGCCAGGCCCGCTTCCTCCATCGTCGGCAAGTCAGGTGTAAGCGGATGCCGCCGCGCGCCGCACATGGCCAGACCCCGCACCGTGCCCGCGCGGATCTGTGACAGGGAGGAGGGCATGCTGTCGAACATCGCCTGGATATTGCCCGCGATGAGGTCGGCCATGGCCGGACCACCGCCGCGATAGGGGATATGGGTCAGGTTCACCCCCGCCCGCAGCTTGAACAATTCGCCCGCCAGATGCAGCGAGGAGCCGGTGCCGCCCGACCCGTAGTTCAACACGCCCGGCCGCGCCTTCGCCAGGGCGATGAATTCCTGAACATTGCGCGCCGGGACAGCGGGGTTCACCACCAGCAACTGCTCGATCCGGAACACCAGGCCGATCGGCATCAGGTCGCGCAGTGGGTCGTGGTTCATATCGCGGTAGAGGTAGCGATTGACCGTCAGCGGCCCGTTGCTGGTCAGCAGGATGGTGTAGCCATCCGCCGGCGAGCGGATGAAGGCCTCGGCGCCGATGTTGCCGCCCGAGCCGCCGCGGTTGTCTATAACCACGGGCTGGCCAATGATCTCGCTGAGGCGCGACGCCCAGATACGGGCGGAGACATCGGTGCCGCCGCCGGCTGCGAAGGGTACGATCACGCGGATGGCGCGGTTCGGATAGCCGGCCTGGGCATTGGCGATGGCGGGGGCCGCCAGCAGCCCGGCGACAAGGTGGCGTCGGTCGATCATGGGCTCTCTCTCCAGTCCGCCAGGGCGGCGGCGACACAGTCGGCGCCATAGTCGCGCACAGCGGCGGCGCGGCTGACTTTTCCATCCAGCAAGTCGGCGGCAATGGCGCGCGGATCACGCAAGCCAGGGTCGCCGAAGCCACCACCTCCGGGCGTATCCATCCGCACGCCGAGGCCCGCGGTCATCGGCAGGGCCGTCGTGGCCGTGGGCAGGAGGCGTTCGCGCGGCGTGCCTGGCTCGATCAGCAGATTGGCCCGCCCGCCAGGCAGCCCGCCGGCCAGCCCTGGTGCGACCATCACATGGCCCTCGCCCCGCGCCGTCAGCAGCGAGCCATCGACCCGCGACGAAATCTGCCGCGCGATACCAAGCCCGCCGCGCCATTGCCCCGCGCCGCCACTGTCGGGCACCAGCGCATAGGCATCGATCAGCAGGGGGTACTCGATCTCCAGCGCCTCGGCCGGCAGGTTGGAACTGTTGGTGACATGCATCTGCACGGCTTCGGCGCCATCGGCGCCCTGTCGCGCCCCGGCGCCGCCGCCGATGGTCTCGATATACACATAGGTACCGGTGCGGCGCTGGCCCGAGACGAGCAGCGCGGGCACGCTGTCATGGCTCGCCGCCATCTGCCGCTCCGGCGGCAGCACCTGGTTCATCGCATCGAAGATCGCGCCCGAAAGCCGGTTGCAGGTGATGGCACGCGCCGCGGTCGCGGCGGGGAAGCGCGGGTTCACGATGCTGCCTTCGGGGGCGGAAATGCGGATCGCATCGAACAGCCCGCTGTTGGCCGGCAATTCGGGATCGAGCAGCGCCTTCACCGCGTAGTAGCAGGTCGCCTCCAGCGCATTGGGTGCGACGTTCAGCGCCCCGCGCGCCTGCGGCGCAGAGCCCGCAAAATCCAACAGCAGGTCATCGCCACGCACGACCAGGCGGGCGCGGAGCACGATGGCCTCGCCACCCGGCACGCCGTCGCCATCCATCCATCGCTCACCGACATAATCGCCATCGGGCAATTCGGCGATGCGGGCGCGCAGCCGGCGGCGGGTATACGCGAGCAGGGCCGCGATCGCCGCCTCCACCGCCGGCAGCCCATCGGTCGCGACCAGGCGCTGCATGAGCTCGGCACCGCGTTCGTTCACCGCAACCTGCGCGCGCAGGTCAAGGATGCGCTCGGCTGGCTCACGCGAGTTGTGCGCGATCATCTCCAGCAGGTCCTGGTCCAGCACGCCGGCGCGCACCAGGCGGATCACCGGGATGCGGAGCCCTTCCTCGAAGATATTGCGCGCGCTTTGCGACATGGATCCGGGGTTGGGGCCGCCGACATCCGAATGATGCCCGGTGTTGGCGGCGAAGAAGGCGAGGCGCCCGTCGCAGAAGATTGGCGTGACAATGTTGATGTCGGGCTGATGCGTGCCGCGGGCCAGGAAGACGTCGTTGCAGACAAAGGCGTCGCCGGGCTGCATCTGCTCCAGCCGGTAGCGTTCCAGCACGGTCAGCACCGCCCCCATCAGCGAGCCCAGGTGCATTGGCATATGCGCGGCCTGGGCCAGGCACCGCCCGGCGGCATCGAACATGCCGACCGAACAATCCTTGCGCTCCTTGATGTTGGTCGAAAACGAGGCGCGGATCAGCACATGGCCCATCTCCTCGGTAATGGAGAGCAGGCGGTTGGCGAAGACCTCCATCGCGATGGGGTCGGCCTCCGGGCGCGGCAGGGTGTCAGGCATCGGCGTGCTCCCTGGCGGCTTCTGCGCGCTGCGTCTCGTCCTGGTTGCGGACGATGATATTGCCGTCAGCGTCCAGGGTGGCGGCCTGGCCAGGGAAGACGAGGGAGGTGGCACTCATCTCCTCGATCACGGCCGGGCCGGGCAGATGGGCACCCACCGGCAGCAATTCGCGCGCATAAACAGGCGTGTCGCGCCAGCCGTCCTTCGGCGTGAAGAACACGCGACGGGTGCCGATCCGTGCAGCCTCGACCGCGCCGCCGCGCGGTGGTGGCTCGGGCATGCCGCGCGGCACATGCCCCACGGCGGTCAGGCGGCAGTTCACGAGTTCCACACCGCGACCGGGGATGGCATAGCCGTTGGTGCGGGCGTGTTCGGCGGCGAAGGCTTCCAGCACCTCGGGCAGCGAGGGCAGGGCGTCGCCGAGCGGCACGCGGACCTCGAAGTTCTGGCCCTCATAACGCAATTCCACGGCGCGGCGGGTGGCGCGCTGCGTGGCGGCAACCCCTTCGCCGATCAGCCAGGCCTCGGCCTCCTTACCCATTGCTGCGAACAGGCTCCCGGCGCGGGACCAGGTGGCGGGGGTCATGGGGGCGATCTCGCTGCGCACGAAATCCAGCGCGATATCTGCCAGGAGAATGCCGCGGGCGCACATGGTGCCGGGCTCGCGCGGGATGATGACGGTGGGGATGGAGCATTCGGCCGCAACCTCGGTCGCATGCAGCGGCCCTGCGCCGCCGAAGGCAAAGAGCGCGAAGTGTTCCGGCGCATAGCCGCGTTCGGTGGTAACACCTCGGATCGCGCGGCCCATGTTGGCGACGGCGATGCGGATGATGCCGAGGGCCGCCTGTTCCAGCGTCAGGCCGAGCGGGGTTGCGATATGCCCCTGCACCGCGCGCCGGGCAGCCGCGGCATCGACCGGCATGGCACCCCGCAGCAGCGCCGTCTGGTCGAGCCGCCCGAGCACGATATTGGCATCCGTCAGCGTCGGCTCGGTGCCGCCGCGGCCATAGGCTGCGGGGCCAGGATCGGCGCCCGCGCTGCGCGGCCCGACCTTCAGCGCGCCGCCCGCGTCGATATGCGCGATGGAACCGCCGCCGGCGCCGATCACATCGATGCCGATGCTCGGCACCTTGACCGGATAGCCCGCGACATCGCGCGCCGAGGTGGAGGTCGCCTGACCGCCCGCCACGACCGACACATCGGTCGAGGTGCCGCCGGCATCGAAGGTGACGATATCGGCAAAGCCCGCCTGCGCCGCGACCACGGCGGCCCCGATCACGCCGGCCGCCGGGCCGGACAGGCAGGTGCGGACAGGGCAGGCCGCGGCGGTCGCGACCGACATCAGCCCGCCGTTGGAATGCACGGTATAGGGTTCGGCCGCGATGCCGATGTCGCGCACCCGGGCCAGCAGGCGTTCCAGGTATTGCGCCATGCGCGGGCCGACAAAGGCGTTGAGCACGGTGGTGGAGAAGCGGTCGAATTCACGAAACTCCGGCAGCACCTCGCTGGAGACCGACAGATAGACCCCCGGCATCGCGCTTTGCAGCACCACCTTGGCGGCGCGTTCATGCGCGGGGTCCCGCCAGGCATGCAGGAAGCAGACGGCGACGGAGGTGACGCCATCGGCGGTGAGGCTGGCGGCAGCGGCCTCGACCTCGGCCGGGTCGAGCGGGGTCAGCACCAGCCCTTCGGCGGCGATGCGCTCGGCGATTTCCAGCCGCCGGCGCCGCGGCACCAGGGGATCGGGTCGTCGCACCGTGTAGTCGTAGAGATGCGGGCGGATCTGCCGACCGATCTCCAGCACATCGCGAAAGCCCCGGGTCGTGATCATGCCGGTGCGCGCGCCGCGGCGTTCGATCACCATGTTGGTCGCGACTGTGGTGCCGTGGCCGAGGAAGACGACATCGGCGGGCGTCGCGGCGTTCTTGGCGAGCAATTCGCGCACCCCGGTCTCGATTGCCTGCGACGGATCGCCGGGCGTCGAGGGCACCTTGTGGAAGCCGATCCGCCCGGTCGCCTCGTCGATCATGGCAAGGTCGGTGAAGGTGCCGCCAACATCGACGCCGATACGAAATCGCCTGGTCAAATGAAGACTCCGATCGTGACTACACCGAAGTATTAAAGTTCAACCATGCGCGGTGACGCGAGCCGCCGTCAATATGTGCCGACGGGCGCAATGATCTGCACGCCGAGCGGCAGAACGTCGGGCGACTTTTCGCAAGGTTTGTTGATGCCGGGGAAGCCGGCCGCGATCATGCAGCCAGAATACGCGCGGTTGGCTGACCAGGCGCAAGGACCTCATGGTATCGTTTATGACGAAGCGAACCGCTGCGCGCCCCACAGCCGAAGCCGGCGCGAGACGTTGGTCGCGGCGATCGTCCCCACCCCGGCCAACGCATCGAGCGTGCCTTGCCGCCCGGCCTCCATTATCCGCCGCCACCGGAACGCCCGGGCCGGCGCCTTGACCAACGTCGTGTCGGCAGCCGCGGCGCCACGGGGCGGCCTTCCGCCCGACGGCAGCATCTGACGGAGACACGGATGAATTCCGTCGCATGGTGACGCCGACCCGGCTAGCGTAGGGCACTCGCGTGGAGCCGCCACCATGTGGTCGAACATCCGCCTTCTGTGCCTTGTTCTGGCGCCCGTCGCCGTGCAAGCGAACGCGACCCCATCGCCACCTTCCGGGGTTACGCACCTCGCCCAGGCAGGGGGCGCGGCCTTCGATGGCCCTTGGGAAGGACGGGGGACGCTCGTCTCGGTGAGTGGCCGCGGCACTGCGTGCGGGGGGCCGTCCATCGGGCATCGCCTGACGGTCCAGGGGGGCAACCTCACCATCGAATACAGCCCACCGAACGGCATCCGTTTCGCAGGGCTGGTGGCGGCCGATGGGAAATTTGATCTCTATGCCGGTTCGGCTCACTTCTTCGGCCAGTTTACCGGCGGGACCATGGCCGCGACGTTCAGCAGCCAAGCCTGCGAGCGGTCATGGCGGTTCCGCCGTCAGACGTCTGGCTAAGCGGCCACTTATTGGCAAGCGAGTTTCGCACCTTTTGAGGGAACCCGATTGCCCTCGATTTTCTCGCGCGAATGCGGGCCCTGCGCTCCAACCGGGACGGCTTGCCGCCCATCATGCCGCGGCAGGCACCCTTGGCTGATGGGGCGGGCATGGGCGCATCGCGGAAATCGGCCCATCCTGGCTGCGAAGCCAAGGTCCCGGGGCGCCATGCCGGGCTGGCGCGCCATTTGCTACTTCGTGCTTGCCCGCCGATGGTATCGGTCTGCACGGCGGTGCTGCGCCGGCCCTCGCGCCGGTGCCGACCGACGACGTCTCGGTTGGGGGGTGAAATGACGGGCGGTCTGGTCGCATTGCAGGACGCCTGGCGGTGACGCCGGACCCCACCCAGACGCCAGCCGGGCCGGTGCCGCTGCTCGACATTCAGCACCTTTCGATCGGCGGCGACCGCGCGGCGGGCATCGTGGATCGCGCGTCACTCTGCATCGCCCGGGGCGAGATCCAGGCCCTCGTGGGCGAAAGCGGCAGCGGCAAGAGCGTGACGGCCCTGGCGATCCTGGGCCTTCTGCCGGCCGGCCTGCGCGTGACCGGCGGCAGCATCGGCTTCGACGGGCAGGACCTGGCGCGTCTGCCGGAGCCTGACATGCGTCGGCTGCGCGGGCGGCGGATCGGCATGGTGTTCCAGGAGCCGATGGCGGCGATGAACCCGATGCTGAGCATCGCAGGACACGTCGGTGAATCCCTGCGCCTGCATCGCGGCCTCAGCCGGCGCCAGGCGCGGCAGGAGGCGATCGCCCTGCTCGACCGTGTCGGCATTCCGGCCCCGGCGGAGCGGGCCGACGACTATCCGCACCAGCTTTCGGGCGGGATGCGCCAGCGCGTCATGATCGCGGCCGCGCTTGCCTGTGGCCCGGATTTGCTGATCGCCGACGAACCGACGACGGCGCTGGACGTGACGATCCAGGCGCAGATCCTCGATCTGCTCGCGCGGCTCGGCCAGGATCTGGGCATGGCGCTGCTGCTGATCACGCACGACCTGGGCATCGTCGCGCAATATGCGGATCGCGTCGCGGTCATGTACGCGGGGCATGTGGTGGAGCGCATGCCGGCGCAGCACATGATGTCCGCCGCGGCCCACCCCTATACCACCGCCCTGATCGGCTGCGTGCCAGCGGAGGGGGAAGCGGGGCGCCTGGCCGATATTCCCGGCAGCGTGCCGCAGCCCGGCCGCCAGCCCACCGGCTGCCGCTTCCATCCGCGTTGCACCGTTGCCATGGCCGCGTGTTCGCAGACGGTGCCGGAGGCGCGCCCGGTCGGCACCGGGCACGACGCGGCCTGCCTGCGGGTCGCCGCATGAACCTTGTGCTCGACGCCGAGGGGCTGAGCCGCAGCTTCCTGCTGCCGGGCCGCGGAATCTTCGCCCCCCGCCGTCGCCTCCGCGCCGTCAGCGATGTCCGGCTGCGCCTGCAACGGGGCGAGGTGCTGGGCCTCGTCGGGGAAAGCGGTTGCGGCAAGTCCACGCTCGGCCGCCTGCTGATCCGGCTGCTGGAGCCCGATGCAGGCACGCTGCGCTTCGACGGGAACGACCTGCTGGCCGCCCGGGGCCCTGTGCTGCGCGCCCTGCGGCGGCGGATGCAGATGGTCTTCCAGGATCCTTTCGGTTCGCTGAACCCGCGCATGCGGGTCGGCGAGATTGTGGCGGAACCGCTGCGCCTGGCGGGGGTGGGGCGTGCCGAGCGCCTGGCGCGAGTGCCTGGGCTGCTGACCTCGGTGGGATTGCTGCCGGAACACGCAGGCCGCTTTCCGCATCAATTCTCGGGCGGGCAGCGGCAGAGAATCGGGATCGCCCGGGCGCTGGCACCATCGCCCGAGGTGATCGTCTGCGATGAACCCGTGTCGGCGCTCGATGTCTCGGTGCAGGCGCAGATCGTCAACCTGCTGCATGACCTGCGGCAACAGCGCGGCCTGGCCTATGTCTTCGTCTCTCACGACCTGCGCGTGGTGCGCCAGATCGCCGACCGCGTGGCGGTCATGTACCTCGGCCGCATCGTGGAGACGGCCGAGGCCGCGGCGCTGTTTGCCGAACCGCTGCATCCCTATACGCGCATGCTGCTGGCCGCCGTGCCGTCGGCGTCCAGGCGGGGAATCGCGGCCGTGCCTGTCGGCGAATTGCCGAGCCCGCTCGACCCGCCGCCCGGCTGCGCCTTCCACACGCGCTGCCCGCTTGCCGTGGCCCGCTGCCGTGACGAAGCACCGGCGCTGCGCGCCATCGGCGGGCGCGATGTCGCCTGCCATCTTGCCTGAGGGAAACCGCCGCATGACCTTCGCCATATCCGCCCGCTGCGCCACCACAGGGAAGTACGGCGTGGCGATCTCCACCCGCCCGGTCGCGGTCGGCGCCCGCTGCCCGTTCATCGCGCCCGGCGTCGGCGTGGTCGTCACCATGGCGGTCACGGACCCACGGCTCGGGCCCCTGGGGCTGCGGTTGCTCGGCCTTGGCTTCTCCGCCGGCAAGGTGCTGGCCGAGATCGCAGCGAGCGACCCGCATATCGCCTATCGCCAAGTCTCGGTCATCGACCGCGACGGCAATGCCGTGGCGCGGACCGGCGAGAGCAACAAGGACTGGTCCGGCGCCTTCTGCGAACCGGGCATGGTTGCGATGGGCAATGGGCTGATCTCCGAACGCACCGCCGCGGCCATGGCCGACACCTTTCGCGCCATGCCGCAGGCGCCGCTCGAAGCACGGCTGATGGCAGCACTTGAGGCCGGCCGCGACGCCGGCGGCCAGCACGGCGGGCAGCATTCGGCGGCCCTGGTGGTCTATCGCGAACAGCCCTATCCGCTGGTCGATCTGCGGGTGGACGAGCACGCGGAACCGATCGGCGAATTGCGCCGGATCTTCGACATCTACGCCCCCCAGATCGAATACTACGAAACCCGGCCCTGGCAGCCGGCGGCCCTCGGCGTGGTCGAGGATTGGGTCGCGGCCCGCGCGGCGGCGGCGGGCGCATGACCTTCACCGTCGTCGCCCGCTGCCCGCGGACGCGGATGCTGGGTGTGGCCATGGCGACGCGCGCGCTGGCCGTCGGCAACCGCTGCCCCGTGGTGCGGCCACGCCTGGCCGCGGCCGCCGTGCAGGCCATCGCCGATCCGCGGCTGACGCTGCAATGCGGCCGGCTGATCGACCTCGGCCTCAGCGCCCCGCATATCGTGTCGGAAATGGAGCGGAGCGACCCGAACCGGGGCCTGCGCCAGGTTGGCGTGGTGGATGCCTGGGGCCATGCGGCCGCCTTCACCGGGGCGGAGAACGGCGCCTATGCCGGGCACATCATCGGCCAGGGCTGGCTTGTGATGGGCAATGGCATTCGCTCGGCCGCGGTGACCGAGGCCATGGCACGATCCATGCAGGACTCGGAGGTGGAAACCCTGGAGGAGCGGTTGATGCGCTCGGTCGAGGCAGGCGGTGCCGCGGGCGGCCAGATTACCGGGCAGAATTCCTCCTGCATCCTCGTCTATGGCGACGAGCCCTTCTCTTATCTCGACCTGCGCGTGGATATCCACGAGGAGCCGATTGGCGAACTGCGGCGCATCTTCGATCGCTTGGTGCCGCTGCTGCCGTACTTTGCCGAACGTCCCTACAACCCGCGCATCAAGCGCGACGACCTCTGGCTGAAGGAACGCGAATGATGCGACGCTTGCTACTCGCCTGTGCGCTGTGCGGCCTGGCCGCGACCGCGCAGGCCCAGCCCCGCGGCACGCTGACGGTTGGCGCCGCCGTCTTCACCGACAACATCAGCCCCGCCGCGGCGGGCTATAACACTCTCAGCCTCAGCTACCAGGTCTGGGAGCCGCTGGTCGCACGGGATGCGAGCGATGCGCTGGTGCCGGCCCTGGCGACCTCCTGGGAGGTCGTGTCGCCGACGCGCTGGCGCTTCCGCCTGCGCCCGAATGTGCGCTGGCACGACGGCACGCCTTTCACTGCCGAGGACGTGCGCTACACCCTGGCCTATGTGATCTCGCCGCAGACCGTCTATGGCCGCAAGACCCGCATCGCGGGGCTGACCGCCATCGAGGTTGTGGACCCGCTGACGGTGGACCTGGTCACCGAAGGCCCCGCACCTTTGCTGGCGCGGGGCCTGGCCGATATCGCAATCGAGCAGAAGGCGCTGGGCGAACGGGTCGGCCAGGCGAATGCCATCCGCACGCCCATCGGCACCGGACCCTTCCGCCATGCCGAATGGGTGCCGGCGAGCCACTTCGACGTCACGGCCAACAGCGACTACTGGGGCGGCGCACCGCGCGTCGCCCGCGTGCGCATCCGCATGATCCCGGAAGGCTCGACCCGCGTCGCCTCGCTCTTGGCCGGGGAGACGCAGATCATCGAGGAAGTGCCGGTGGACCTCATCCCCTCGGTCCGCGCGCGGCGGAACCTGGCCGTGGATGCGGTGGAATCCTCGGTCAGCCTGGTGATGAGCTTCGACACCACGCGCCCGCCGTTCAACGACGTGCGCGCACGCCGCGCGGTGGACATGGCGATCGACAAGCCGCTGCTGCACCGGCAGATGCTGGACGGCTTTGGCAGCGTGCTCGACGGGCAGCTGGTCACCCGCAACACCTTTGGCCACAACCCGAATCTGCAGAACCGGCCCTTCGACCCGGCCGGTGCCCGGGCGCTGTTGCGGGAGGTCGGCATCCCCGCCGGCTTCACCAACCGCATCAACACGCTTTCGGGGCGGTATCTCTCCGACGTGGACATCGCCAGTGCCGTCGCCGGCATGCTGGATGCCGTGGGCCTGCCGACCGCGGTGAATGTCGTGGAGGGCGCTGTGATGAACCGCATGGAGCGTGC
Organism: Acetobacterales bacterium; assembly: GCA_038323655.1. Classification (GTDB taxonomy): domain Bacteria; phylum Pseudomonadota; class Alphaproteobacteria; order Acetobacterales; family Acetobacteraceae; genus Humitalea. The sequence continues at coordinate 15,707 of JBBQHE010000064.1, forward strand.
GCGCGAACAGGGGCCGATGTGGCAGGTCGGCTGGTTCAGCGTGGGTGACGCCGATTTCAATACCGTCTGGTACACCGAGGCGAGCCGGCGCAGCTACTGGGTCAATGCCGAATACGACCGGCTCTGGCGGGAAGCGCGCAGCACGCTGGACGAAGGCGCGCGCCGCGCCGCCTATCACCGCATGATGGAGATCATGCAGGAGGAACAGCCGGCCATCTTCCTGTTCGGCCTGCCGCGCGTCGCCGGGCGCAGCACCCGCGTCGTGAACTGGCGCCCCGCGGCCGACAGCCTGCTGCGGCTGAATACGCTGGAACTGCGCGACCGTTGAGGTATCTGCTCCGCCGGCTGCTGCTGGTGCCGGTGCCGCTGCTGCTGGTGATGGGCTTCGTCTTCATCGTGCTGCGGGTCAGCGGCGATCCGGTGGCGATCTACCTCGGCACCGATGCGACGCCGGAGATGGAGGCGCTGCTGCGTGCCGAGTTGCGGCTGGACGACCCCGTCCTGGTGCAGTTCTGGCATTTCCTGCTGGACGTGTTGCAGGGCGACTTCGGCAACAGCCTGCAATTCCGCGCCCCGGCGCTGGAGGTCGTGATGGCGCGGCTGCCAGGCACGCTGGAACTGCTGGGTCTGGGTCTGGCACTCGGTCTGGGCCTCGGCGTGCTCGGCGGCATCGCCGCGGCGGCCTTTCGCGACCGGCTGCCGGACATGGCGTTGACCGTGATCTCCGTCATCGGCCAGTCGATGCCGAGCTTCTGGCTTGGCATCCTGCTCATCCAGTTGTTTGCGCTCGACCTCGGCTGGCTGCCGACGTCCGGCCGCGATGGCTGGGAATCGGCTGTGCTGCCGGCGCTGACTCTTGGCGCCTTCCTGCTGCCGAACTTCCTGATGGTGACACGGGCCAGCGTGCTGGAATCGATGAACGAGCAGTTTGTCGCCAGCGCCCGGGCGCGTGGCGCGGGCACCACGCGTGCCCTGTGCTTCCATGCCGTGCCCAATGCGGTGAACCCGGTCATCAGCCTGCTCGGCCTGCAATTGGGGCGCATGATGGGGGGCGCGGTGGTGACGGAAACCGTCTTCGCCTGGCCTGGCGTCGGGCGGCTGATGGTGGCCAGCATCGGCCAGCGTGACGTGCCGGTGGTCATCGTCGCGGTGCTGGTCGTCGCGGTCACCATCGTGCTGGCGAACCTGCTGGTCGATCTGGTGCAGGCGGCGCTCGATCCGCGCATCAGGGCCGACTGATGCGCGCGGGGCTGCGGCTGCGGGTCTGGCTGGGCGCGCTGCTGGTGGGTGGGCTGGTGCTGGTCGCCATCTTCGCCCCCCTGTTGGCCCCGCACGATCCCTATGCGCAGAACCTGATGATGCGGCTGCGCCCGCCGGTCTGGGCCGATCGCGGCAGTTGGACCCATATCCTCGGCACCGACAATTTCGGCCGGGACCTGCTGTCCCGGCTGATCTACGGATCCCGCCTGTCGATCACCGTGGGGCTGGCCGCGATGGTCATTGCACTCGTGCTCGGCACCACCCTCGGCCTGGTCGCGGGCTATGTCGGCGGGCGGGTGGAGCATGTGATCATGCGCCTGGCCGAAGCCTATCAGGCGCTGCCGGAAATCCTGATGGCGATCGTCGTCGTGGCGGTCTTCGGCGGCGGGCTGACGGTGCTGATCCTGGTGCTGGGGCTGGCGGGGTGGGAGACCTATACGCGGCTCGCCTTCAACCTGACCCGGTCGCTGCGGGCACGCGCCTATGTGGAGGCCGCGGTCGCCGGCGGGGCCGGCGCGGGCTATGTCATGTGGCGTCATATCCTGCCGCAGATGGCCCCGGTGCTGACGGTGGTCGCGACGCTGCAGGTCGCGCAGATCATCCTGCAGGAAACCGCGCTGAGTTTTCTCGGCCTCGGCCTGCCACCGCCGACCGCGACCTGGGGCAATATCCTGGCCGAAGGCCGCGACCGGCTGCTGGTCGCACCCTGGATCGCGAACCTGGCCGGGCTTTCGATCGTGCTTCTGGTGCTCGGCATCAACCTGCTCGGCGGTGCGCTGCGCGACATGCTCGACCCCCAGCGCCTGTCACGCGCCGCCCGCTGAAATCCCCTTATCCGCAGAGGACGAACGATGAGCAAGAAGCCCTTCCATCTCTCCTGGTTCCTCTCGCGCGGCTACGGGCCCAAGGCCTGGCGCCACGAATGGGGCGGCACGAATGGCGCGCAGGCGCGATGGATGATGCCCGATCTGTTCGTGGACCTGGCCAGGTCGATGGAGCGCGCCTGTTTCGACTATCTGATCATCGAGGACAGCTGCAACGTTCCCTATACCTACCAGCAGTCGCACGACACCTATCTGCGCTATGCCGCCGCGACGCCCAAGCTCGATCCCGCGACGCTGGTGCCGTATCTCGCGATGGCGACGAAGCATCTGGGCCTCGTGCCCACGCTGTCGGCCAGCGAATATCCGCCCTTCCTGCTGGCACGCCTTGTGAACTCCCTCGACCACCTGACCGAAGGGCGCGTCGGCTGGAACATCGTCACCGGCAGCAATGACGGCGGGGCGCAGAACTACGGGTTGAAGAAGCACCACCCGCATGACGAACGCTACGACCGTGCCGATGAGATGACCGAGATCGTCACGCAGCTCTGGGAGTCATGGGAGCCGGATGCCGTCGTTTTGGATCGGGACCGGGCGATTTTCGCCGACGGCAGCAAGGTCCATCCCATCAACTACGAGGGCAAGTACTACGCCTGCCGCGGGCCGCTCAGCGCCCCGCGTTCGCCGCAGGGCCGGCCGGTGCTGTGCCAGGCCGGCGGCTCCCCCCGCGGGCAGACCTTTGCGGCGAAATGGGCCGATACGATCATCGCGACCGCGGATTCGATCGAGGGCATGAAGACCATCCGCCGCAACGTGCATCAGCGCGCGGTCCAGGGCGGGCGCGACCCTGCGACGATCAAGATCCTGTTCCTGGCCGATCCCATCATCGATTTCTCGATGGAGGGTGCCAAGGCACGACGTAAGGCCGATGTCGCGCGATCGAACGAGCATATCGATTTCCAGTTGGCGATGATGTCCACTGTCACCGGCATCGATTTCTCGACCTACCCGGTCGACGAACCCCTGCCGGCCATGAGTTCCAACGGGCATCAGTCGGTCGCGGCGAAATATGCCGGCCGCACGCCGCGCTCCATCGCGCTGGCGCATGCGAACCGGTCGGGCCTGGACTACACGGGCACGCCGGATCACGTGGCCGGCATGATGCAGGAGGTGATGGAGGAGGTCGGCGGCGATGGCTTCCTGCTGACCTATGGCGACTTCAGCCGGCGCTACATCGCGGAGATCTGCGATGGGCTGGTGCCGGAGTTGCAACGCCGCGGGCTGACCCGCACCGGTTACGAGTACAAGACGTTCCGGGAAAATCTGATGGCATTCTAGGTTCAGGACCCATGCGTCGCATCAACCACTGCGACGGATGCCGCCCGCGGTGCCAGAAGAACGGTCTGACGCACGGCGAGGCTGCCGGCACATTTGGAGGTCAGCGCTGCGAGCGTCAGCCGCTGGCGGGCCTTGGGGGCTGACGGGGCCGCACCGGCGCGTGGCCGACCGGGCCGGGAGCATCGCCGCCATGAGCCTGAAGATGTTCCGCACCTGGCGCGATGACACGCTGGATGAGCCGCACTGCGCGCTGGTCGGCCCCGGCTGACTGGTCGCCGAGCGGCGCCCAGACATGAGCCATGGCGCGCCAGTCGCAGGCGGCAGCGTGCTGACGTCGTCACGCGGTCCGGCGAGGTCAATATCTTGGCGGAGGCCCCGGACCGCTTTTCCCGCTGGGAAGGGCAAAGCCCTCCCCAGAGACACACCCTCAGGCCGCTTCGGTCGCTTCCGAACGGCGCGCATGCTTCTTGCGCTCATTCGGGTCGAGGTAGCGCTTGCGCAGACGGATCGCGCCGGGGGTGACTTCGACCAACTCGTCGTCTTCGATATAGGCGATGGCCTGTTCCAGGCTCATGCGGCGCGGCGGGATCAGGAGCAGGGCTTCATCCTTGCCGGCGGCGCGGATGTTGGTCAGCTTCTTT
>JBBQHE010000065.1:0-19655 GCA_038323655.1 Acetobacterales bacterium
CCGCGCCTTCGTCGAGGATGACCGGGTGCTGCTGGATGGCGCGACCCATGCCTTCGCCTTCACCGACCCGACCGCGCCGCCGCCCGCCGCCGCGGCCGCTGGCGGGCGCCTGTCCGCCCCCATCCCCGGCCGCGTCGCCGCAATCAACGTCGCGGTCGGCGACACTGTCGCGCGCGGCCAGGTGCTGGCGGTGATCGAGGCGATGAAGACAGAACTCCGCATCACCGCCCCGATCGACGGCACGGTCACCCACATCGGCTGCGCCGCCGGCGACAGTATCGAGGAAGGGCGCGAGATCGTGACCCTGGAACCCCTCAGCGCAGAACGCTGAGGTAGCGCGCGGCCTCGGGCGCGCCATCGCCGCGCTGGAAGGCGCTGGCGCGGGCCAGTACCGCCTGGTCCTCGGCGGTCAACCGGCCTTCCTCGCGCAGGTGCTCGGTCCAGTCCTCCATGGCCCAGAGCTCCACCCAGCGTTCGGGGTGGGCCACGTCCTCATACAGCCGCCAGGTGATGGCGCCGCCGCGTAAGCGGACGCGGCGGCATTCTTCCATGGTCGCCATGAAGGCGGCGCGGTCATCGGGCGCAATGCTGTACCGCACGACTTCCAGCACGCGCCCCGAGCCTTCGCGCAGCAGCGGTGCCAGTTCGGCGGCCGGCGCATCGGGCATCGGCGGGGCAGGGGTGGTGGCGGGCGCGGGCGTGGCGGCGGCCTCGATCGGCGCGCGGCGCACGGCCCAGGAGGCAAACGCCCCGATCGCCCCCGCCGCGCACAAGGCCACGGTCAGCCCGAATTCCCGCCCCGCCCAGCCGGCCAGGGTGCTGCCCGCCGCCATCGCCCCGAAGAAACACAGCTGGTAGATGCCGATCGCCCGCGCCCTCACCCAGCCGGGGGCGGCGAATTGCGCCGAGGCCTGCAGCGTGCTGGCCACCACGATCCAGGCCACGCCATAGCCGAACATGCCGACCGCCGCCGGCGCCCAGTAGTGCGACACCCCCAGCACGACCAGCGACACGCTGGACAGCATCGCCCCCAGCAGCACGATCCGGCTGCGGTCGGCGCGCGCCCGCATCCAGGGCATGGCAAAGCCGCCGCCCACGGCGCCCGCCCCCATGGCAGTCAGCATCAGCCCAAAAGCCTCCGGCCCCAGGCCCAGCTGCACCCGGACCAGCAGCGGCAGCAGCCCCCACATGGCCGCGCCGAAGAAGAAGAAGGCGACAGCCCGCAGGATGGTCGCGCGCAGCAGCGGCGACGCACCGACGAAGCGCACCCCGGCCCGCATCGCCGACAGGAAATGCTCCTTTGGCAGGGTCCGCCCGACGTCCTCCGGCGCGCGCTTCCAGAACACCAGCGCCACCAGCAGCAGCAGCGCGCAAAACGCGTTCATGGCGAAGGAGGCCGCGGTGCCGAACCAACCGATGACGAACCCACCCAGCGCCGGCCCCATCGAACGCGCGAGATTGAAGCCGATGCCGTTCAACGCGATGGCTTGAACGAGGTCGGCGCGTGGCACGAGTTCCGGCGTGGTGGCCGCCCATCCAGGGAAGGTCATCGCCGTGCCTGCACCGACCGCGAAGGTCAGCGCAAGCAGCCCCCAGGGTCCGAGGACCCCGGCCCAGGTCAGGGCACAGAGCAGCAGCGACACCGCCAGCATCCAGGCCTGCGCCAAGATCAGGAAGCGCCGGCGGTCCAAGATATCGGCAAGAGCCCCGGCGGGCAGTGCCAGCAGGAAGACCGGCAGCAACGACGACGCTTGAACCAGCGACACCATCAGCGGCGACGGATCGAGCGAGGTCATCATCCAGCCCGCCCCGGTGTTCTGAACCCAGGCACCGGTGTTGGCGGCAAGGTTCGCCCACCAAAGCATGCGGAAAGCAGGGTGCCGGAGAGGAGCGAAAGCAGAAGGCATAAGCGGAGCGTAACGCATCTCCCCTGGCCGTGTGTGCAGGAAGCGCATGATTTTGGTAAACGCACCTGATAACCTACGTGTATGACCGAACGCATACAGACCTATGGCGCCTTCTGGCCGCATTACCTGCGGGAACATGCCAACCCCAGGACACGCATGATCCACGCCATCGGCACGGTGATCGGGGTGCCGCTGTTTCTTTGGGGACTGCTGTTCGGCCCGGCATCGCTCATGCTGGCGGGCCTGGTCATCGGCTACGCTGGGGCTTGGGGCTCGCATGTGCTGATCGAACGCAACCGGCCGGCAACCTTTACCTATCCGCTCTGGTCGCTGTGGTCGGACCTGCGCCTTGTCTGGCTGATGGTGACCGGGCGCTTGTCACCACATCTTCGGGCGGCGGGGCTGTAGGTCTGCGTCCCGGCGTTCTAGCCTCGGAACCGAGACTGCCCGAGGACGCCACCGTGCCTGAACGCCCCCGCATCGCCCTGCCCCCCGAGGCCGCCCTGAGCGATGCTCAACGCCAAGCAGTGGCCGAGGTCACCGCCGGCAAGCGCGGTCGGGTCCCCGGGCCTATGATCGCCTGGCTGGTCAGTCCGGAACTCGCCCGCCGTGCTCAAGCTCTGGGCGAATACGTGCGCTTTGACACATCGCTTGGGCCTGCGCTGTCCGAGCTCGCTATCCTGCTGACCGCGCGGCACTGGACCAGCCACTACGAGTGGATCGCACATAAAAGAGAGGCCCTGAAGGCTGGTGTGGCGCCCGAAGTGATCGCCGATATCGCAGCCCACCGGGTGCCGGTGCTGGCGACCCCGGCGCAGCGCGCGGTGCATGACATCAGCCGCAGCCTGCTTGATACGCGTGGCGTGCCAGACGACCTCTACGCCCGCGGGGTGAAGGACCTGGGCGAGCGCGGGGTGGTCGAGTTGGTCAGCGTCCTTGGCTATTATGCGTTGGTGTCCATGACCCTGAACACCTTCCACATCGGCGCGCCCGATGCGGTGGCGGCGGAGTTGCTATGATCGACGAACGCCATGTGGGCCATGCCGGCGCGCGGATCTTTGCCAGGGCAGAGGGGGCGGAGGGCGCGCCTTGGGTGGTCTTCTCCAATTCGCTGATGACCGATCACCGCCTCTGGGATGACCAGGTGGCTTGGCTTTCGCAGACGCATCGCGTGCTGCGGTATGACCATCGCGGCCATGGTGCCAGCACGGCGACGCCGGGGGCCTATGATTTCGGCCTGCTGACGGGCGACCTCGCGGCGGTCATCACGGCCTTCGGGGCGGAGCGCCCGGCGCTGGTCGGCCTGTCGATCGGGGCAGCGACCGTGCTGCGCTTCGCGGCGACCCGCCCCGGTGTTGCCAGCCGGGTCCTGGCCTGCGACGGGCAATGGGCGACGGCCCCCGGCGGGGGCGATGCCTGGCGGGCGCGGGCCGCGCAGGCGCGGGCCGAAGGGCTTGAGGTGCTGGTGGAACCTACCATTGCGCGATGGTTCACCCCGCTCACCCTGGCTGCTGCCCCGCCGCTGCTCGACCGGGCGCGGGCGATGATGCGCATGACGTCGCTGGACGGGTACTGCGGCTGTGGCTTGGCACTGGCCGACTTCGACCACCGGGCTGATTTCCTTGGGCTGGCGCTGCCGGTGACCTATCTCGCGGGTGCCGCCGACCTGCCGCTGGTGCCGGTGCTACAGGCGATGCAGGCGGCAACACCGGGGTCGCGCTATGTGGAGGTGCCAGGGGCGGGGCACCTGCCCAACCTGGAAAACCCGGCCGGCTTCGACCCGCATCTGCGCGCGCTGCTGGCCGCCTGAGGGGGCGCGCCCGCCTTCGCCGTGCGAACAAGGCGCCCCCGCGCCGCCCGTCAGGGTTCCAGCCGGTCGGCTGCGCGCAGGGCGGGGAAGATCCGGCCCCAGCTTGCCGCCGCGGCGACAGCGGCCAGCCCGCCGATCAGCACCGCGGGCACGGCGCCGAAGGCTGCGGCCATGACGCCTGATTCGAACTCGCCCAATTCGTTGGACGCGCCCACGAGAACCATTTGCGCGGCACTCACCCGGCCGCGCATGTGGTCTGGCGTGCGCAGTTGCATCAGCGCGTTGCGAATGATCTGGCTGACCGTATCGGCGGCGCCCGAGACGGCCAGACAGGCGAATCCAAGCGCCAGGCTGTCGGTCAGGCCAAAGCCCGTCATCGCGACGCCAAAGACGCCGACGGACACGATCAGCGTGCGCCCGACCTGCTGCCGCAGCGGCCAGCGACTCAACACCGCCGCCGTCACCAGCGCCCCCACGGCGGGCGCCGCGCGCAGCAGGCCCAATGCCCATGGGCCGGCACCAAAGACCTGGTCCACCAGGATCGGCAGCAGCGCGGTTGCCCCGCCCAGCAGCACCGCCACCAGGTCCAGGCTCATCGCCCCCAGCAGGATCGGGTGGCGCCAGATGAACTGATAGCCTTCGACCAGCCCGTCCCAGCCCGGACGCGGCCGGGCGCCTTGGGGTGGGCGCGGCCCGATCGCCAGGGTGCAGAGCGTCCCCCCGGCAAACAGCAGCACCGCTGTGGCGAAGGGCAGCAGCGGGTGCAGCGCATAAAGCAGCCCGCCCGCGACCGGTGCCGAAAGCCGCGCCGCCTGGCTGGCGGAGGTGGTCTGGGCGAGGGCGCGCGAAAGCCCTGTCGCGCCGACCAGGCTCGGCAGCAGCGCCTTGGCGGCGGGGTTGCGGAAGGCGCGGGCCGCGGCGATCAGCACCACCGCGGCGAAGATCGGCCAGACCGCTTCGCCCGTTGCGACGAGGCACAGCCCGATGGCGCAGAGCGTGAGTGCCGCCCCGCAGGCCAGCATGACGCGCTGGCGGTCGTAGCGATCGGCGACGGCCCCGGTCACCAGCGCCAGCAGCAGCACCGGCGCGAAGCCCGCGAGCCCGATCAGGCCCAGTGCGAGCGCGCTGCCGGTGCGTTCATAAACCAGCCAGCCGACGGCGACGCCCAGAATTTCCTGCGCGGCAATCTGCGCCGTGTTGGCCGCCAGATACGCTCGGAAAGGGCCCGATGGCGGCGCGTCGATCCGATCGGTCACGCCCAAGGCATTCCTGGGGCTGGATGTGGCTGGATGGTGCGGCAGATGCCACGACGATCATGGACGGCCATCCTGGAAGAAGCCGCGACCGCCAGGTGTGCCGGCGTCACCACCGGTCGGCGCCCGATGAGCGGCGGCGGCTTCCGGGCCTGGCAGGAGCGGCTGGCAGGCATCGGCCCTAACGACGCCATGACCGCAAACGATAGGCCAGAGCCTCGGCGACATGCCCGCGGCCGACCGTGGGACTCTCGGCCAAATCCGCAATGCTGCGCGCCACGCGCATACTGCGCACCTGGCCGCGGGCGGACAGGCCCAGCCGCACCGCGGCTTGTTCCACCAGGGTCGCGGCCGGTGCGTCGAAGCCCGCGCGCAGGGTGTCGTGGTCGGCGGTCGCGTTGGTGGTTCCATCCGCCCAGCGGCTGCGCGTGAATGCGCGTGCTGCGGCCACGCGCTGCGCCATCGCCGCACTGGGCTCGCCCGCCGGCGCGCGGGCAAGTTCAGAGGGCGGCACAGGCTGGACCTCGACCGTCAGGTCCATGCGGTCCAGCAGCGGCCCCGACAGCCGCGCCTGGTACTCAGAGCCGCAACCCGGCGCTCTGGCGCATTCGCGTGAGGCATCGCCGAGCATGCCGCATCGGCATGGGTTCATCGCAGCCACCAGTTGAAAACGTGCCGGCCAGACGGTGCGGGCGGCGGCGCGGCTGATCACCGCCTCGCCGCTTTCCATCGGCTGGCGAAGGGCTTCCAGTGCAGGACGGGGGAACTCTGGCCATTCGTCGAGGAAGAGCACGCCGTGGTGTGCCAGGCTGATCTCGCCAGGCCGGGCGCGCGGCCCGCCACCTGTCAGCGCCGCCATCGAGGCCGAGTGGTGTGGGTGCCTGAACGGGGGGCGGCGCAGCAGTCGGCCCTCGCGCAGCATGCCCGCGACGGAGTGCACGATACTGGCCTCCAGCGCCTGGGAGGGCAGCAGGTCGGGCAGCAGGCCGGGCAGGCGTTCTGCCAACATGGACTTGCCGGCACCCGGCGGGCCAACAAGCAGCAGATTGTGCCCGCCAGCGGCCGCGACTTCCAAGGCGCGCTTAGCGGTTTCCTGCCCCTTCACCTGGGAAAGGCAGAGCGTCTCGGGCGGCTGCTCCAGAGGCAGGGCAGGGCGAGGCGGCGTCAGCAATTGGCGCCCGCGGACGTGGTTCAGCAGCGTGGCGAGACAAGCGGGCGCCAGAATTTCGACAGACCCCGCCCAGGCCGCTTCGCCCCCTTGGGATTCCGGGCAGATCAGCCCGAGGTCCCGGGCCGAGGCCGCGAGCGCCGCAGGCAGCACGCCCGGCACCGGCATCAGGCGACCGTCCAGGGCTAACTCTCCCAAGACCGCGAAACGCGCAAGGTCCTCGATCGGAAACAAGTCCATCGCCGCCAGAACCGCCAGCGCGATGGGCAGGTCGTAGTGCGACCCTTCCTTGGCCAAATCGGCCGGTGCCAGGTTCACCAGAACACGCTTGGGCGGCAGCGACAGGCCGAGTGCCGCGAGCGCCGCACGCACGCGTTCCCGGCTTTCGCCCACAGCCTTGTCGCCGAGGCCGACCAGGGTAAACGCGGGTAACCCAGAGCTGATTTGCACCTGAACTTCGACCGGTTGCGGGTCCATTCCGGTGAAGGCGAAGGTCGTCACGCGCGCGATCATGTTGTGAAGCCAATGAAGAAGCGTGTCAGAAGCCCGCCGATGACATCGACGTTGTAGCCGCCTTCCTGCGTCACGCAGGTCGGTAAGCCGAGGCTACGGATAGCGGCGCCGGCGCGGGCGAAGCCGTCGGCTGTGACCGTCAGGGCCGTCAGCGGTTCGTGCTCGGAGGCGTCAAAGCCAAGTGGCACCACAAGCGCGTCGGCGCGAAAGGCCTTGATCGCACCGATGCCGACGGCCAGCGCGGCCAGCCAAGGCCCGTCACCGGTCCCGATCGGCTGCGGCAGGTTCAGGTTGCTGTACGGCGCACCACCGGTCTCACGCGCGTGGCCGACGAACCATGGGTAATACCGATCAGGATCGCCATGCAGGCTGACCGTCAGGACATCCGCCCGATTCCAGAAGATGCTCTGCGTGCCATTGCCATGGTGGCTGTCGATGTCGAGCACTGCGACGCGCGCAGCGCCCGCGCCAAGTAGGTGTTCCACCGCCAGAGCCGCATTGTTGATGTAGCAATGCCCGCCGGCCCGCGCAGCATAGGTATGGTGGCCTGGCGGGCGGCACAGCGCATAGGCGCACCGCCCCGCCGCAGTCTCCGCCGCGGCCGCAAGCGCCGCTCCTGCTGCACCGATGCTCGCCGCCCAGGTGCCTGTCCCGATCGGACAGGCTGCGTCCGCGGTGAACCAGCCGGCCCGGTTGATGACATGCGGGCCGAGGACGGCCCCCTGCGCCAGCATCTCGGGGCAGGGGTGAATGTTCGCAACGATTTCCGGTCCCGCGTCAGGCAGCAAGGCCCAGTCGGTGTAGGCGCCCTGCAAGAAGTCGAGATAGGCCGCGTCATGCACGGTCAGAAGCGCGGCCCGGCTTGCATCTGGGGCGGCCTCCGGGGCTAGGCCCATGGCGCCCAGCGCCTCGCGTAGCGCTGAAGCCCGGGCCGGAATTTCGAAGTTCTGGCGCACCGCGCCGCGCATCAGGAAGAAGGCGGGCGAATGCGCGGCCTCACTCGGGTTGTGAAAGGTCTTCATGCGGTGAGCATCGCGACGCTCTCCCGGGTTGTCGAGCCTCGCGCTGCCAGCGTAGCCTCAGCGCCTGCAAGTCTGGGAGACAAGGCAATGGGCGTTTCACGTCGTGGTTTCACGGCGGCTTCGGCCGCGGGCGGGTTTTTGGGCTCGATGGGGCTGATGCGGGTCGAGGAAGCGCTTGCCCAGGGCGTCGCCCCGCGCCGCGGCGGCACGCTGACCACCATGCTGACGCCCGAGCCGCCCATCCTGCAGATCGGCGTGAACAACCAGGGGCCGACGCTGATCGCGGCGTCGAAGATTTTCCAGGGGCTGCTGCAATTCAGCCCGACGCTGGAACCGATGCCGGAGCTGGCGCGGTCCTGGACCATCAGCCCCGATGGCAAGGTGTACACCTTCGCCTTGCAGCCGAACGTCAAGTTCCACGACGGCACGCCGATGACGGCGGAGGATGTGATCTTCTCGGTCACCAAGTTCCACGTCGAACTGGCGCCGCGCGCGCGCGCCATCTTCAGCCTGATCGACACCGCGACCGCGCCCGATCCGCTGACCGTGGTCTTCACGCTGAAGCAGCCGTTCGAGCCCTTCCTACTGATGTTCGACGTCACCGCCTGTGCCATCGTCAGCAAAGCCGCCTTCGACGGGCAGGATTACCGCCAAGCGCCGGCCGTGCAGCGGCCGATCGGCACGGGGCCCTTCCGCTTTGTCGAATGGCAGCGTGGCAACTTCATCCGGCTGGAACGCTTCGCCGATTACTGGAAGCCGAACCAGCCGTATCTGGATGCCATCATCTTCCGCATCGTGCCGGACAGTCAGAGCCGGCGTCTGGCGATGGAAACCGGCCAGGCGGTGCTGGCCCATTCCAACGACATCGAGCCCTTCGACGTGCCGGCGTTGCGCGGGCGGCCCAATTTGGAAGTCATGACACCGGGCTGGGAATACTTCTCGCCGCTGGCCTGGATCGAGACCAACCATCGCGTGGCCCCGCTCAACGACGTGCGCGTGCGGCGCGCGATGAGCCAGGCGATCGACCGCAACTTCATCACACAGCGCCTGTGGTTCGGTATCAACAAGCCGGCGACGAGCCCCGTAGCCAGCTCGACGAAGTTCCATGATTCGAGCGTGGCGCTGCTGCCCTTCGACCCGCGCGCCGCCATGGCACTGCTGGATGCTGCCGGGCTGCGGCCCAATGCCCAGGGCGTGCGCGCGACGATCAAGCACCTGGTGCTGCCCTATGGCGAGGTCTGGTCGCGGCTGGCGGAGTATCTGCGCCAGGCGATGCGCGGCGTCGGCATCGACCTGCAACTGGAAAGCACCGATGCCGGGTCCTGGGCGCGGCGCATCGGCGCCTGGGAATACGAAACCTCGGTCAACTTCGTCTATCAGTTCGGCGACCCGACGCTGGGCGTGGAGCGGACCTATGTCTCCTCCAACATCCAGCGCGTGACCTTCACGAATACCGGCGGGTATTCAAATGCTCGGGTCGATGCGCTGTTTGCCGAGGCGCGCGGGGCGGCTGACCCCGCGGTGCGCCGCCGCGCCTTCAGCGATGTTCAGAAACTTCTCGTCGAGGACATGGCGCAGATCTGGCTGATGGAAATGTCCTTCCCCACCATCGCCGATCGCCGGCTGCGCAACGTCATCACCGGCGGCACTGGCATCCACAAGTGTTTCGACGACGTGTTCCTGGCGTCCTGAATGGACCCCGCACGCCTGCCCGGGTTTCTGCTGCGGCGGTGCATCAAGGCGGCGATCGTGATTCTCGCGATCGTCGTCTGCAACTTCTTTCTGATCCATGCGGCACCGGGCGATCCGGCCAGCGTCATCGCCGGCCAGTCGGGGGCGGCGGATGAACGCTACCTCGCGCAATTGCGCGCGCAGTTCGGGCTGGACCGGCCGATCCTGGAGCAGTTGTGGATCTATGTGCGCGGGGTGCTGACGCTGGACCTCGGCTATTCGCACCGGCAGCAGATGGGGGTGGGGGCGCTGATCGCGCAGCGGCTGCCGGCGACCTTGCTGCTGACCGGGGCGGCCTTTGTCTTTGCCGTGGTCGGCGGCGTGACGCTTGGGGCGCTGGCGGCACGCCGCGTCGGCACCTGGGCCGATACCGCGATCACGGTAATCGCGCTGACCTTCTACGCCACGCCGATTTTTTGGGTGGGGCTGATGCTGGTGCTGCTGTTTTCCGTCGTGCTCGGCTGGCTGCCATCCTTCGGCATGTACACGGTGGGTGCGGACTACAGCGGGATCACGGCCGTGCTGGATACGGGCAAGCATCTGATCCTGCCGTCGCTGACGCTCGGGCTGTTCTACCTCGCGGTCTATGCGCGGCTGACGCGGGCGACGATGCTGGAAGTGGCCGACCAGGATTTCGTGAAGACCGCGCGCGCCAAGGGCGTGCCGGAAGGGCGCATCCTGCGCCGCCATATCCTGCGTAATGCGCTGCTGCCAGTGATCACGCTGGCTGGCATCCAGGCGGGGCAGTTGATCGGCGGTTCGATCCTGGTCGAGACCGTCTTCGCCTGGCCCGGCATCGGACGCCTGGCGTTTGAAGCGCTGCTCGCGCGCGACTATCCCGTACTGCTGGGCGTGTTCTTCTGCACCTCGGCCATGGTCGTGATCTTCAACCTCTTCACCGACCTGCTCTATGCGCTGGTCGATCCCCGCGTCGAGGTGCAGGGATGAGGGATTTCTGGCGCCGCTTTTCGCGCAACCGCGGCGCCGTGGTTGGGCTTGCGATCATCATTGCGGTGATGCTGATGGCGGCGCTGGCGCCTATACTTTTTCCTGGCTCGCCATGGGACATGGCCGCAGCCCCCTTCCTGCCGCCGGGCGAGATGGGGATGCTGCTCGGCTCCGACAGTCTCGGCCGGGATGTCGCTTCCGGCATCGCCCATGGTGCGCGCGTGTCGCTGATGGTGGGTGCCGTTTCCACCATCGCGGCCCTCGGCATCGGCGTCGCCCTCGGCGCCATCGCGGGCTATGCGGGCGGCTGGGTGGATGATGCGCTGATGCGCTTCACCGAATTCTTCCAGACCATCCCTTCCTTCATCCTGGCGATCCTGCTGGTGGCGATCTTCTCGCCCTCCATCGCCTCCATCGTCTTTGCCATCGCCGTCGTCTCCTGGCCGCCGGTCGCGCGGGTGGTACGGGCCGAATTCCTGGGGCTGCGGTCACGCGAATTCGTGCAGGCGGCGGAGTGCCTGGGCAAGTCGCGCATCGCCATCATGCTGGGCGATATCCTGCCCAATGCGCTGTCGCCCATCGTGGTGCTGGCGTCGCTGATGGTGGCGACCGCGATCCTGCTGGAAAGTGCACTGTCCTTCCTGGGCCTGGGTGACCCCAACCTGATGACCTGGGGCTTCCTGATCGGGTCTGGCCGCAGCGTCATTCGCCTGGCTTGGTGGATGAGCGTCTTTCCCGGTGTCGCGATCTTCCTGACCGTGCTGTCGCTGAACCTGGTCGGTGAGGGGCTGTCCGATGCGCTGAACCCGCGCCTCGCAAGGGGCCGGTCATGATCCTCACCATCGAGGGGCTGACCGTCGCCCTGCCGCCAGGTGCCGACCGGCCGCATGCGATCGAGGATGTGTCGCTGTCTGTCGCGCAGGGCGAGATCCTCTGCGTTGTCGGCGAAAGTGGCTCGGGCAAGTCCATCACGGCGAACGCCGTGATGGGCCTGCTGCCAAAAGGCCTGCCGTTGCTTGCGGGCCGCATGCGCCTGGGCGACACCGACCTACGGGCGCAGAGCCCCGAAGCCCTGCGGCAGTTACGCGGCCGCCGCATGGCGATGATCTTCCAGGAACCGATGACAGCGCTGAACCCGCTGATGAAGGTCGGCGACCAGATCGGCGAGGCTTTGGCCGTGCATGGCGCGCCCGATCGCGGGCGGGTGCAGGAATTGTTGGCTGCGGTGAACCTGCCCGACCCGCGGGCCATCGCCGGCAGCCATCCGTTTCGCCTGTCGGGCGGGCAGCGGCAGCGGGTGATGATCGCCATGGCGCTCGCGCTGGAACCCGCGCTGCTGATCGCGGATGAGCCGACGACGGCGCTGGATGTGACGACGCAGATGCAGATCCTGCGGCTGATCCGCGACATCCAGCAGCGGCGCGGCACCGGCGTGCTGTTCATCACCCATGATTTTGGCGTGGTCGCGGAAATCGCCGACCGGGTCGCGGTGATGCAGCGCGGCCGCATCGTCGAACAGGGCACGGCCGCCGAAATCCTCAGCCGGCCGCAGCATCCCTATACCCGCGCGCTGATCCGCGCGGTGCCGGGGTTTCCGAAGGGCGGTGCCACGGCGCGCCCGCCGGCCGAACCGTTGCTGAAGGTCGTCGGCATCGAAAAAACCTATCGCCGCGGCGGCTGGTTTTCGGCCGGCACCGTGGTCCGCGCCGTGCATGACGCCGACTTCACCCTGGCGCGGGGCGAAACGCTCGGCCTGGTCGGCGAAAGCGGGTCGGGCAAGTCCACGCTGGCGCGCTGCGTGGTGCGGTTGGTGACGCCGGAAAAGGGGCAGATCCTGTTCCACGGCACCGACCTGCGGCCCTTGTCGCGCGCGGCGCAAAAACCGTATCGCCGCCGCGTGCAGATGATCTTCCAGGACCCCTATGCTTCGTTGAACCCACGCAAGAAAGTGGGGGAAATCATCGCCGAAGGCCCGATCACCCATGGCACGCCGCGTGCCGAAGCCCTGGCGCGGGCGGAACAATTGCTGGCGACGGTACGGCTTGATCTTTCGGCCATGGACCGTTTCCCGCATGAATTCAGCGGCGGCCAGCGCCAGCGCATCGGCATCGCGCGGGCCCTTGCCATGCAGCCCGAACTGCTGATCGCCGATGAACCGGTCAGCGCGCTGGATGTGTCGGTGCAGGCCGAGGTGTTGGCTCTGCTGGCCGAAATCCGCGCGCGGGAAAACCTGACCATGCTGTTCATCACCCATGACCTGCGGGTCGCGGCCCAGGTCTGCGACCGGATCGCCGTGATGCAGCGCGGTGCGATCGTGGAACTGGGGCCGGTCGGCCAGGTTTTTGCCAACCCTGCCCATCCCTATACCCAACAATTGCTGGACAGCATTCCGGGCCGCGCCTGGACGCCGCCCGATCTTGGAGAGGTTGCATGACGCTCGACCCCGTCGCCCGGCGCGCGATCCTGGAGGCGGTGGCGGCCTTGCGCGACGACAGCACGGCGATGCTGATGCGCCTGGTTGCCTGCCCCTCGACGCTTGGGAACGAAGCCTCGGCGCTGGAGGAAATGGCGCGCATCTACCAAAGTATCGGCCTTACGCCGCGCCGCGTGCCGACCGAGCCTTCGGTGCTGGCGGGGCATCCCGGATTCTCGCCGCCGCTCATTTCTTACGAAGGGCGCGACAATGTCGTGGCCGTCCACACCCCACGCGAAAAACGCGGCCGGTCGCTGACCTTGCAGGGCCATGTCGATGTGGTGCCGGAAGGTGCCGCCGATATCTGGACCACGCCGCCCTTCGCCCCGGCCATTCGCAATGGCCGCATGTATGGCCGTGGTGCGGGCGACATGAAGGCCGGCATCATCGCCTATGTCACCGCCTTCCGCGCCCTGGCTCTGGCCGGGCTGCAACCGGCCGCCGAGGTGCAGATGCAGTCGGTGATCGAGGAAGAATGCAGCGGCAATGGCGCGCTGGCCTGCATGGTCGCGATGCCGAAGACCGACGCCGTCATAATCCCCGAACCGGGGCCTGGCCTGCCCGCGCTCTATACCGCCGAGGTCGGCGTGGTCTGGGCCTGGATCACCGTGACCGGCGTGCCCGCCCATGTCCGCGACATCAAGGCGGGGGTGAATGCGATCGAGGCCGCAATGGGCCTCGCCGCCCGCTTCAAGGCCTATGAGGCGGAGCAGAACCGGGGCGAGAAAATCCACGCGGCCTTCCGCGGCGTGAACCATCCGGTCAACGTGAACATCGGCACGCTGGAAGGCGGCGAGTGGAACAGCAGCGTGCCGACGCGGGCGAAACTGGGCATGCGCGTCGGCGTGATGATGGGCAATACCGCCGCCAATGTGCGCGCCGATATCGAGGGCCTGGTCGAAGCCGCGCGCCACGACCCCAGCGTTGCCGGCGCCAAGTTCCGGTTGGAGTTCAAGGGCTTCATGGCCGACCCCTGCGTCTTCGACACGGAGGCCGAGATCGTCCGCCTGGCGACCCGCACCTTCGCCGAGGTCGCCGGCCAGGAATTGCGCCACTACCCCGCCACGGGGCTGACCGACGGGCGTTTCTTCCAGCTCTACCAGAAGACCCCCGTCGCCTGCTTCGGCCCCGATGCGCAGGAGATCCACGGCATCGACGAAAGCGTCGGGCTGGACAGCATCCAGGACATCACCGCCACCATCGCGCTGACCATGGCCACCTGGTGCGGCGTGGAGACGCGCGCATGAACATCCCCCTCTCACCGGATCGCCTCTGGGCCGATCTGATGACCATGGCCGCGATCGGCGGCACGCCGAAGGGCGGCTGCAATCGCCAGACGCTGACCGACCTTGACGGGCAAGGCCGCGCGCTACTGACCACATGGTGTGCCGCCATTGGCCTCACCCCTGGGCTCGACCGCCTGGGCAACATGACCTTCACCAGGCCCGGCCGCGATCCGTCGAAAAAACCCGTGGCCATCGGCAGCCACCTCGACACCCAGCCCACGGGCGGGAAATACGATGGGGTGCTCGGCGTGCTGACGGGGCTGGAAGTGCTGCGGGCGATCCATGAGGCGGGGATCGAGACCGAGGCGCCCCTGATGCTGATCAACTGGACCAATGAGGAAGGTGCCCGCTTTTCGCCCCCCATGATGGGCAGCGGCACCGCCATGGGGCTGTTCGACGAAGCCGCGACTCTGGCCCAGACGGACCAGGCGGGGCTGCGCTATGGCGAGGAACTTTTGCGCATCGGCTGGGCTGGCACCGATGACCCCGCCGGGCTGAAAAACCTCGGCGCCTATTTCGAACTGCACATCGAACAGGGGCCGGTGCTGGAGCGGGAAAACCTGTCCATCGGCGTCGTCACCCATGCGCTCGCCCAGGCCTGGTTCGACGTCACCGTGACCGGCGAGGATGCGCATGGCGGCAGTGCCATGGCCGGCAGGCGCGATGCCATGATGGCCGCGGCCGAACTGCTCCTGGCCGTGGAACGCATCGCGCTCACAACCCTCGCACCCTCGGGCGAGCCTGGCCGCGGGACCGTCGGCCGGCTGACCGTGACGCCTGACAGCCGCAATGTCGTGCCCTCCAAGATCTGGTTCAGCGTGGACTTCCGCCACTCCGACGAAGCGGCGCTCGCCGCCATGGGCGAGTCGCTGCGGGCCGCGACCCTCGCCGTCTCCGCCCGCCGCCAGGTCGCGGCCGAAGTCGCGACCTTCTGGCTCTGCCCCATGACGCCCTTCGACCCCGCGCTCGTCGGCCATGTCAGCGATGCCACCCGCCGCTTGGGCCTGCCCTTCAAGGAGATGCCGACCGCCATCGGCCATGACGCCGTCTACGTCGCCCGCAACCTGCCCGCGACCATGATCTTCGTGCCCTGCCATGGCGGCATCAGCCACAACGAGGCCGAGAGCATCACCCCCGAATGGGCCGAGGCGGGCCTGCGCGTGCTGGCCGGGGCCGTTCTGGCGGCGGCGGGCTGAGCCATGCGCATCGGCATCGCGGGTTTTTTGCACGAGAGCCATTCCTTCGTGGCCGAGGCCACGACCTGGGAGGATTTTTTGGCCCCCGGCGGCTGGCCGCCTTTGCAACGGCCGGGCGGGCTCATTCACCACCTGCGCCACACCGCTGTGCCCTCTGCCGGCGCCATCGCGGCGGCCGAGGCCGCGGGGGTCACCATCGTCCCGCTCACCTGGGCCATGGCCATGCCCGCGGGGGTGGTGACGGCCGGGGCCTTCGAACGCATCGCCGCCCTGATCATCAGCGACCTGGAGGCCGCGGGGCCGCTGGACGGGCTTTACCTCGACCTGCACGGCGCCATGGTCGCCGAGGTCTTTCCTGATGCCGAGGGCGAATTGCTGCGCCGCATCCGCGCCGTGGTGGGCGACCTGCCGATCGCGGCCAGCCTCGACCCCCATTGCAACCTCACCGCCGAGATGGTGGCGCGCGCCGATGTGCTGGCGCCCTTTCGCACCTATCCCCATGTCGACATGAAGCAGGCTGGCGCGCGGGCCATGGCCCTGCTGCTGGCCCGCATCGCCCATAGCCGTCCTTTCGCCCGCGCCTTTCGTGAGATCGACTTCCTGATCCCGCTCCAGGCCATGTGCACCCTGGTGTCACCCATGACCGAGGCCATGGCTCTGCGCGAACACCTGTCGGCGGGGGTGGCCGAACTCGGCTTCTGCTTCGGCTTTCCCTATGCCGATTTCCCCGGATGCGGGGCTGCGGTCTTCGCCTATGCCAAGGACCGGTCGGCAGCGGATGCCGCCGTCGATGGACTGGCCAGCTGGGTGGCAGCGCATGAGGCTGATTTCCGCCTGGACACGCTGCCCGCCGCGCAAGCGGTGGCCGAGGCCCTGACCAATAGCGCCCCCGGCCCCGTCGTGCTGGCCGATACCCAGGACAACCCAGGCGGCGGCGGCCATGGCGATACCACCGGGCTGCTCGCGGCCCTGGTCGCGCGCCAGGCGGATGCCGTGCTGGCGCTGATCAATGACGCGGCCTCTGCCGCCGCCCGCCATGCGGCGGGGGAGGGGGCGGAGGTGGCACTGACCCTCGGCGGGCGCAGCGATGGCGCGCCCTTTGTCGGCACAGCACGGGTGCTGCGCTTGTCGCCTGGGCGCTTCACCTGCACCGGGCCCATGGCCGGCGGCAATGACGCTGACCTCGGGCCCAGCGCGCTGATCGCCTTCGGGCCCACCCGCGTCATCGTCACCAGCCGCAAGATGCAGGCCTATGATCAGGCGATGCTCCGGCAGCTCGGCGTGGAACCGGCGGCGGAGAAAATCCTTGGGCTTAAATCCTCGGTACACTTCCGCGGCGACTTCCAGGGCCTCGCGGCGCGGGTGATCATCGTGATCGCGCCCGGGCCGGTGGTCGCCGATCCCTCGGTGCTGCCATTCCGGCACCTGCGTCCCGGGCTGCGGCTTCGGCCCATCAGCATCGCATAGCGCCGGTCGTGTGGCGCGGAAGCGCCCGGGTGTATCGCGTGAGGCTACCGCGCTCCTGCGTTCTTCTTCCATGATTGCTGCCCGCGTTCCCGCAAGGTGCCTGCGACCGCCACGCCCTTGTGCTGCAGCACCAACTTGCGTCCAGAACCGTCGCAGGGGCAGATAATCCGAATCGGGATATCGGTCAGCGCGCGCACAGTGGCGCGGCGGGAGGCTGAATGGCCCGCGATACGAATATCCACATGTGCGCCCCCTGGGCTTACGGCGGTGACCATTCCCCAATCGCCGGCCTGCCCCATCGGCATCTCGCCCGTTTCATGGCTGTGCAAGAGCACGAGGTCGCCCGCATCGTAGAAAAGCACGCGCGGCGTGCCGTTCTCGTCATAGTCGATCTGCATCCGGCACCTCCAGCTAGCTTCATGTTGCATCGTATTCGGTTGCGGATTCCTGAAGGGCGCGGACCGCGGAGGGGCGGGGGATCGGCGCCACCGCGCCATAGCCGGTGGTCGCCAGCGCTGCTGCTGCATTGCCATATCTTGCAGCGGTGAAGGGGTCGTCGCCGGCCAGCATCCGCGCGAGAAACGCGCCGGCGAATGTGTCCCCCGCCCCGGTCGCATCAATGGTCGCCACCCGGTGCCCGGCAATCCGCACCCGCCGAACCTGCGTCGCCACCAGGACTCCAGCGGCGCCGCACTTGAGCGCCACGAGCGGGCAAAGCCGAAGATAGAAGTCAGCCACCCGGTCGGGGTCTGTCAGGCCGGTCAGCGCTGTCGCATCCTCTAGCGACGGCAGTGCGATGTCCGCTTGGCCGATCGCGGCATGGATCACCGCCGCTGCCCGCGCCACTGGCCAAAGGCGTAGCCGCAAGTTGGTGTCGTAGGCCACCCGCACTCCCGCAGCCCTGGCCGCGGCGATGGCAGCAAAGCCTGCATCGCAGGCGGTTACCGAAATCGCTTGGCTGATCCCCGACAGGTGCAGGATTTCTGCGCCCCGGATCGCCGCCAGCGGCAGGCTCGCCGGTGTCATGCGGCTGGCCGCCGACCCGCTACGGAAGAAGGCGAAGCGATGCCCCGCGGCGTCATGGGTCACGAGATACAGCCCGGTCGGCGCCTCCGCGTCGGTCGCGACGGTGGCGTGGTCCACGCCCTCGGCATCCCAGAGCAGGCGGAAGGCCCGGCCCGCAGGGTCGTCGCCCAGCGCCGAGACATAGCCGACGCTGGCCCCCTGGCGGGCAGCGGCGATGGCGGCGTTTGAGGTATCGCCGCCAAACCCCTCGAGGTACAGCGCGCGATCGGTTCCATCGGGCGGCTGGCGGTTCAGTTCCAGCATGGGCTCGCCGAGGCACAGCAGGTCTGTCATGTGGCGATGACCCCGAGCGCCGCACGGGCCGCGGCCTGCACCCCCGCCTTGTCCCCGGCCGCGACCAGCGCCTCATCCGCAAGCTTCCCCCCCATGCCGACGAAGGCGGCTCCGGCCGCGAACCAGTCCGAGAGGTTGCGCGGATCGACCCCGCCCGTGGGGCAGAAGGCGATGCCGGGAAAGACCGAGCGCAGCGCCTTGAGGTGCCCCGGCCCACCGCTGGAAGCCGGGAAGATCTTTACGGCATCGGCGCCGGCGGCGATGGCGCCACGCACCTCGGTCGGCGTGAAGGCGCCGGGCAGCATCGCCGCCCCCGCCCGCTTGGCGACGGCGCAGACGGCGGGGTCGGTCCAGGGGGTGACGAGAAACCGGGCGCCGGCCGCCAGGCAATCCCGAGCGGCAGCGGCGTCGGTTACGGTGCCGGCGCCGACCAGCAGGGTCGGAATGGCGGCGAGATCCCGGATCAGCCCGATGGCGCCGGGGGTGGTCAGGGTGATCTCGATGGTGGTGACGCCGGCCTCCAGCAGCCAGTCCACCACGGTCGCCGCATGGGCGGTGGTGCTGGTGCGGATGACCGGTACGATGCGGGCGGCGGCAAGCGCCTGGATGATGGGGTGCATGTGGGAAGGGTCGGCTGTGGGTGGCCCTGCTGTCCAGTCACTGCCAGATCATGCGCATGCTGCGCGCGGGCAGTTGCTGCGTCCGACCGATGCGGCTGTTCGCCGCCATAGGCTTGTGCGGACTCGTGCCGAAGGGTTCAGGCGCCAGTGGCGCACGTCAAATCCGCTACATATTGTCTACAGTCAGGGTCGATTTGGGTGCAGCATCTCTCGCCCCAGATGCAGCGCCGACAAGTAGTCAGGTGGCGGGAAAAGCACGGGCGGTGGCCTGCGCAATGCTGGGTCATCTGCGATGTGGATCAGCGCCTCGGCCGCAGCGTCGATGTTCGGCTCGGCCCAGCGCATGGAAGGGAAGTCGTATGTCGCCTGGGGATCCCGCGCAGGCACCAGCGTATACGGTACGGCAAAGGCGCCGGGCCCCGCCATGAAGTCCATGTTGCCAGACCAGCCCGTTGCAACAACTGGGCGGCCCAGCGCCATCGCCTCCGCCAACGCGAAACCGAAGCCCTCAGCGCGATGCATTGAGATGACGGCGTCGGTTACGCCCATCAACGACCAGAGTTCGCCCCGCGGTAGGTTGGCGTCGATGACGCGGATGTTGGAATGCGCAGCCGCTTGGGCGGCGACGGCGCGCCAAGCATCCCCGGCACCCGCTGTGCCCTGCGTCTTCAGCACCAAAATCCGATCCGGCCGGTTGCCGAAAGCTGCGACATGCGCGGCGATCGCGGCGCCCGGATTCTTGCGCGCGATCGAGGATCCGGCATCGAAGAGACAAAGAGTGACGAAAGCCGCGGCCGGCAGCCCGAAGGCTTCTCGCCCTAGACCCATCGGCGCGGGTTGGGGCAAGGGGTGGGGCATGACAGTAACGGTTGGCCCGCCCACTCGCCGCATCGCGTCGGCTG
>JBBQHE010000066.1:0-19534 GCA_038323655.1 Acetobacterales bacterium
TGCCCGACTTCGATTTCAGCCTCTGGTCCGGGCTGTTCGCCCCCGCCGGCACCCCGCCCGAGGTGATCCTGCGGGTCAACCGGGAGGTCAACACCATCATCGCCGACCCGGCGATCCGCAACCGCTTCGTGCAGGAAGGGGCGGAGATCCTGGCCAACAGCCCCGAGGACTTCGCCGCCATGATGCGCCGCGACATCGCCAAATACGCCGCCGTGATCCAGGCGACGGGGGTGCGCCCGGAATAGCCCCCCCTGTCCACACCCGTCTTGCGCGTGCCGCGGTTTGGGGCTTCACGGGGTTCCCGACCACGGAGCCCGCCATGACCCTGACCCCCGCCATCCGCACCGCCCTGATGGGGGTCACCACCGCGACGCTCACGACCATCCTGCTGAAGAAGGGCGTGCGCACCGCCTATATCCGCGGCCCGTTCGCCGCGACCGAAGCCGCGAAGGGCATCCGCGTCGTCGGCCCCGCCTTCACCCTGCGCTTCGTCCCCGCGCGCGAGGACCTGTCCACCCCGGAATCCTGGTCCTCCCCCCGCAGCACCCGCGCCGCGATCGAGGACATGCCGGAAGGCTGCATCGCCGTCGCCGACGCCATGGGCGTGACCGATGCCGGCATCTTCGGCGACATTTTGTGCGCCCGCATGGCCAGGCGCGGTGTCACGGCGCTGGTGACCGATGGGATGCTGCGCGACGGCGCCGGTGTCGCCGGCACCGGCATGGCGGTATGGTGCCGCGGCATGGTCGCCCCGGCTTCGGTCGCCAGCCTGAACTTCGTGGGCTGGCAGGAAACGATCGGCTGCGGCGGCGTCTGCGTCGTGCCCGGTGACACGATCGTGGCCGACGGCGACGGCGCGGTGGTGATCCCCGCCGCCCTGCTGGAAGCCGTGACGGCGGCCGCGGTCGAACAGGAGCGGCTGGAAGCCTGGATCATGGTCGAAGTCGGCAAGGGCCTGCCGCTGCCCGGCCTCTATCCGCCCAATGCCGAAACCCGCGCGCGCTACGAGGCGGAGACGCGCCAGGGCTGAACCACGCGGCAAAATGTTTGTAGCGCCTGCGCAACTGTGGCACCGGGTAGGCGTTAGACTGGTATCGATTCTGGTGGAGGGAGACCGCAATCAATACGCCGCCCGTGCCGCCGACCGGCGGCCCCTCCCGCGCAAGCGGCGAAGGCCTCGACCCGTCGGGTCGCGGCGATGGCTGGCATTGGCTGACAGACTGCCGGGTCGGCGACACGATCCTGCACCTGGTCATCATCCAGCCCGGTCTCGGCGTGGTGCTGCTGGAAGTCGAACCGCAGTGGACGCCAGATGCCTTGGCGCACTTGGCGCAGCATCTGCAGCAGACTGGCTTCACCGCGCGCCACCCCGGCCATCTGCCGCTGATCCATCGGCGCTTGCGCCCGGAGGACCGCGCCCACCTCAACCTGCTGCTGGCCGATGCCTTTGCCTGGCAGGACCCGAACGGGATCAGGACGGAAGGCTGGGAGCAGGCCCTGCTGGCGACCCTGCGCCCGCAGCAGGCGCAACCGTCAGGTGAAGCGCCGCCAGAGGCGGGTGCAGCAGACCCGGCACCGGCGGTGATGCCAGGCGCCGGGCCGGGCGCCGGGCCGGGCGCTGGGGCTGCCGCCGGGTCAGGCCTGGGGGCGACCGCCAGGGCACACCCGGGGCAAGGTGCCGGAACAAACGCCGGGCGGGTCGTTGCGTCAACCGCCGGGCCAGACCCCGGCCGGGTCGCAAGCCCCGACCTCAGGCCCGACGCACAGCCAACCGCTCGGCCAGCCTCCCACCCCGGCGCTGCGGCCAAATTTACGCCACCACCCGACACCGCCCCGCCCGCGACTCGCCCGTCGCGTGGCGGCGGACGGGCGGCGCTGGCCATCGCGGCCCTGACCGGCATCGCAGGCGGCGTGGTGTTCCTGGCCCAGCGGCCAGGCGGGGACGCCGCGGGGACGCGCCCGGACGCAACCCCGGCGAGCCTATCCGCAGGGCCAAGCCCCTTCACGCTGCCGGTGACGAGCATGGCAGCCGGGGCGGTCGCGGATGCCGCCATGCCCGAGACGCCATGGCCGCCGTCCTCCGCGCCACCGGCGCATGCCGCTGACGGACAGCGCCCCGGCAGGGGTGGCCTGGTCGAGGCGCGGTTGGTCGACGCGCCCCGGCCGGCCTGGTCGGCACCACCTGCCGCCGGGACCAGGCCGAGCCTTGCGGTGCCCCCGCAGGTGTCGGTGGCCGCCGCAGCGCTGCCGGCGCCTGGTTTGCCACTCAGGGCGGCCGATGGCGGCAGCAGTCCCCAGAGCGCGGCCGATGGCGGCCTGCGGATGGCGCAAAGCGACGCCGCGGCCGGATCGCTTGCGCCCGCAGGGGTCGACGGTGCCGGGCCTGCCGGAGGCGACGGTGCCGGGCCTGACGTGCCGCTGCCGCCCCTGCCTTCGTCCGGGCCTGCCACATCCGCCCCGTCGATGAACGTGATTACGCCCTTCGCCGAGGCTGAGGACGTGATCCAGGAGACGTCAGTGCCGCCACCGGCCGACGCCCCCCTGCCGGGGGCGCCGGGTTCCGATGCCATGCGCCCGCCGGCTGTGGCCTCGGCGGAAGAGTCCGGCCTGGCCGTGTCCGCCCAGGAGGTTTTGTCGCCCGAGGCCGCCGGCGCGCCGGGCAACACCCTGGCCGGCCAGCCAGGGGATCGGGCGCCAGTGACGGCGGCTGCGGTGCCGCCAGCATCCGCGCCCCCCGAGGCCCTGCCGCTGGCGCCCTTGGACGCAACGGCCGCGACGACGGCGGGGCTGGCGCCAGCGGTGATGGGCCAGGCCGCGACGCCGCCGGCGCGCCTGCCCGAGCCGGATCTGGCGTCAGCGGCGCTGCCTTCGGGCAGGCCCGCGCCACCGCTGGCCGAACTGACGGCGCCGCCGCCAGAGGGGCGTGGCCTGGAGCCACCGCTGGTGGCGCAACGCCCGCCCGCGGCACTGGCCCTGGCGGCATTGGCCCCGCGGGCACTGGTGCCAGAGGCATTGGCCCCAGAGGCACTGGCCCCAGAGGCACTGGCCCCGGCGGCACCTGCCATGGTGGCGCCGGGCATAGTCGCGCAGGGCATAGAGGCGCCGGGCGTGATCGCGTCAGCCCCCACGGCGGTCTCCCCGGAGGCCACGGTGGTGGAAGCAACGGCCGTGACGGCACCGGCCTCGGCGGCACCGGCCCCAGCGTCACCCTCCGCGGGGGCAATGGCCGAGGAGGCAACGGCCGAGGAGGCACTGGCCCCGGCATCACTGGCCCCGGAACCACTGGCCCCGGCGGCGCCGGGCATGGCAGCACCGGCGATGGCGGCACCGCCTGCGGAGGCACCGCCCCCTGCGGGCCCAGCCCCGCAGCCGTCGGCCACGGCGGCGCCGACCCCAGAGGCGGTGCTTGCCGACAGTGCGGCCGACCCAGCTCCAGCCCCCATGACAACCGCGCCCGAGGCACCTGCGCCACAGGCACCCGCCCCCGCGGCGTCCGCTGCACCAGTACCAGTACCCGAGGCACCAGCACCCGAGGCACTAGCACCAGGGGCAATAGCACCAGGGGCACTAGCACCGGGGGCAGCACCACCCGGGGCACCCGGCCCGGCGCCAGCCGCCCCGGACGCTTCGGCCACCCCAGGACAAGCACTGGCCCAAGACGCACCAACCCAGGGCGCACCAACCCAGGGCGCTCCATCCCAGGACGCACCATCCCAGGACGCACCGGCCAGTGACGCCCCAGCCGAGGCCTCACCAGCCCAACAAGCACCGGCCGCAGCCCGTCCCGTCCCGGAACCCCCGACCCCGCCGGCGGCATCGCGCACCGACGCGCCGCCCGCCGCCACCAGCAGCCCGCAATCCGCCCCGCCGGCCACGACCGCCCCCATCGCCGCACCCGCCGTCGAGCGCTTGCCCGAAGAGCCGCCCCTTCGCGAACCCCGCCCCGTCCGCCCCGCAGCCGCGCCGCCCGCGTCGGCGACAGCGCCGCTGACGATTGCCATGCTGCGGCGTGGCGAGGCCCTGATGGCTGCCGGCGATATCTCCGGCGCGCGGCGATTTTTCGAACGTGCGGCCGCGGCCGGCAACGCCGCGGCAGCGCGCGCCATGGCCGAAACCCACGATCCGCGGGTTCTGGCGCGGCTTGGCGTGCGCGGCCTGACGGCCGACCGCGCCGCAGCACTCGACTGGTATCGCCGCGCCGCGGCCCTGGGTGCCGCGGATGTCGCGGCCGCTATCGCCACGCTGGAGTCCGACCGATGACCGACACACCGCCGTCCACCGCCGGGCGCCGCGCCCTCCTGATCGCCGGCTCCAGTGCCCTGGCCGCCGTTCAGGCCCAGCCAGGCCAGGCCCAGCCGGCCGCGCCACCGCAAATGGGCACGAATGCGCTGACCGCGCGGGCCAACATGGGAACGGTCGGCATCATCGCCGGCGGCGTCGACGGCACTTATATCCGCATCGCCGCAGACCTCGCCGCGGTGCTGGATGACGGCGACCTGCTCCGCGTGCTGGCGATCATCGGCAAGGGATCGCTGCAGAACATCGCCGATATCCTGCTGCTGCGTGGCATCGACATCGGCATCCTGCAGTCCGACGCGCTGGCCTTCGCCCGCCGGCGCCGCCTGCTGCCCGGGGTCGAGACGCAGATCCACTACATCGCCAAGCTCTACGACGAGGAGATCCACGTCCTGGCGCGGTCGGGGATCGACGGGCTGGAAGGGCTGCGCGGCCAGGTCGTCAACGTCGACCTGCGCGGCAGCGGCACGGCGATGACCGCGTCCCTGGTGTTCGACGCGCTGGGCATTCCCGTGACCGTCGCGAACGACACCCAGGATGTGGCGCTGACAAAACTGCAACGGGGCGAGATCGCGGCCATGGTCTTCGTCGTCGGCAAGCCGGCCCGGCTGTTCACCGGCATCCCGCCCGGCAGCGGGCTTCGCCTGCTGCCGATCCCGGCGACGCCGGCGCTGATCGAGACCTACCTGCCATCCAGCTTCGTCGCCGCCGACTACCCGGCGCTGATCCCGGAGGGCGGCGCGGTCGAAACCATCGCGGTGGGGGCGGTGATGGCGGTCTATGCCTGGCAGCCCGGCAGCGACCGGCACCGCAAGGTCGCCCGTTTCGTCGAGGCCTTCCAGGGCAAGTTCGACCAGTTCCTGCGCCCGCCGCGCCACCCGAAATGGCGCGAGGTGAACCTGGCGGCCCAGGTGCCGGGCTGGGTGCGCTTCGAACACATGGCCGTCCCACCCCGGCCGCAGCAGTAGCCCGCTCCCTCTCGCCCCGCCTGGGCATTTGGCGCTAGACCATCCGCCTGGTCGAAAGGGGAGCGCGCAATGATCGCAGTGGATGCCATGGCGGCCTCGATCCCTGATGGGGCGATGGTGGCGCTGCCACCTGACAACTCCCTGCCCTCGGTCGCGCTGGCCAAGGCGCTGGTCCGGCGTGGCGCGCGGGGCCTGCGGTTATTGGGCGTGCCGGTCTCGGGCTTTGCCACCGACATCCTGATCGGCGCGGGCTGTGTCGCGGAAGTGCAGTCGAGTGCGGTGTCGCTGGGCGAGGCCGGCTTCGCCCCGCGGTTTTCGGCGGCGTTGAAGGCCGGGTCCATCCTGATGCACGATGCCACCTGCCCCGCCATCCACACCATGTTGCAGGCGGCGGAAAAGGGCGTGCCCTTCCTGCCCCTGCGCGGGATCATCGGCAGCGATATCCTGGAACACCGGCCCGACTGGCGGGTGATCCAGAACCCGTTTTCCCAGAAACCCGATCGCATCGTGCTGCTGCCGGCACTGTCGCCCGAGGTCGCGATCTTCCATGCCGTGATGGGCGACACGGCGGGCAATGTCTGGGTCGGGCGCCGGCGGGAATGCGCGACGCTGGCCCATGCATCGCGGCGCGTGCTGGTTACGGTGGAGCGCCTGTTCGACGGCAACCTGCTGGAGGATGAACGCCTCGCGCCTGGCACCATCAGTGGCACCTATATCGAGGCCGTGGCCATCGCCGAGCGCGGCGCGCACCCCGTCGCCCTGCTGGACGAATACGGCTTCGATGCCGCCTATGTCGCGGCTTACGCCAAGGCGGCAAAAACCCAGGCAGGCTTCGATGCCTGGTGTGCGACAGAAATCTTTGGCCGGGCAGAGGCCGCATGATCGCGCCGGAAGAACGCCTGGCCGCCGTGCTGGCCGGCTTGATCCTGGACCCCGCCGCCCCGCCCGCGCGTCATATCGCGGTGGGCGCTGCCAGCCCCATCCCCGCCGCCGCCTGCTGGCTGGTCGCCAAGCGCGGCAAGCCCGTGCGCCTGTCGCTGCTGCACAAGCGCTCGGGCAACCCCTTTACGGAAGGCTCGCGCGAATTGTTCGACCTGACCGGCCAGGGGCGCATCGACCTGTTCTTCCTGGGCGGCGGGCAGATCGACGGCCAGGCGAACCTGAACCTTCTGGGCACCGGCGGCTGGCCGGGGACCGAGGTGCGCTTTCCCGGCAGTTTCGGCAGCGCCTTCATGTACTTCATGTGCCCGCGGACGATCCTGTTCCGCGAGGAACATTCGCCCCGCGTGCTGGTCGATCAGGTCGATCACATCTCCGCCCCCGGCGTCTCGGCGCCCGATGTGTTCCGCCGCGGCACGGCGCAGGCGCTGGTGACGGGTAAATGCGTCTTCGCCTTCGACGGCGCACGGTTCCGGCTCGCGTCACTGCACCCGGGCGAGACCAAGGCGACGATCCGCGCCGCCACGGGCTTCGATTACGATGACGCCGGCGACGTGCCGATGACGCCCGATCCGACCGACGAAGATTTGGCTTTGCTGCGCGAAAAAGTCTGCGACGAGATGCTGGAAACCTACCCGGATTTTTGTGCCCGGGTCTTTGGACGGAAACAGGCTGCATGACTGGCATGGCCCTCTCCCCCGGCGCGCTGGCCGGGTTGAAGGTGATCGACCTGACCCGCGTTCTCGGCGGTCCCTATTGCACCATGATCCTGTCGGACCACGGGGCCGAAGTGATTAAGATCGAACCGCCCCAGGGCGATGAAGTGCGCGACTGGGGCCCGCCCTTCCATGAGGGCGATGCGTCGTACTTCCTCGGCGTGAACCGAAACAAGAAGTCGCTCGCCCTCGACCTCGGCAAGCCGGAAGGCCGCGCCGTGCTGCTGCGCCTGCTGGAAGGGGCCGATGTGCTGGTCGAGAACTACAAGCCAGGTGCCATGGAAAAATGGGGCCTCGGCTATGCCGAGACACTGTCCCAGACATTCCCCCGCCTCGTGCATTGCCGGGTCTCGGGCTTCGGCGCCGATGGGCCGCTCGGTGGCCTGCCGGGCTATGACGCGGTGATCCAGGGCATGGTGGGCCTCATGTCGATCAATGGCGATCCGCCGCTGCGCATGGGCACGCCGGTGGTTGATCTCGTGATTGGGCTCTATTCGGCCATCGTCATCCTGATGGCCTTGCAGGAGAGGACCCGCAGCGGCCAGGGCCAGTATCTGGACATGACCCTGCATGACTGCGGCATGGCCCTGCTGCACCCCCAGGCCGCCAACCACCTGCTGAATGGCAAGCGGCCGGTGGCCACGGGCAATCCGCATCCCAACATCAGCCCCTATTCCAAATACGCCACGCGCACCTGCGAGATCTTCATCGCCATCGGCAATGACCCGGCGTTCCGCAAATTCTGCGCCTTCCTCGGCCTGGACGCGCTGCCCGCCGACCCGCGCTTCCTCACCAACGGCGACCGCGTGACCAACCGCGCGGCGCTGGACGCCATCCTGGACGCACGCTTCGCCGCGGAAGACGGCCATGCCCTGACCGACGCCATGCTGCGTGCCGGCCTGCCGGCGGGGCCGGTCAAGCATGTGGACGAAGCCCTCGCATCGCCCCACGCCAAGCACCGCCAGATGGTGGTGGAGGACGGCTGGTTCCGCGCCCTCGGCACGCCCATCAAGATGAGCCGCACCCCCGGCGGCGCCCGCCGCAAGCCCCCCACCTTCGGCCAGGACGGCGCCGAGATCCTGGCCGCCCACGGCTTCTCGGACGCCGAGGTCGCCGCTCTGCGCGCATCAGGGGTGCTGGCGGAGACGCGCCGGCGGTGATCGGCAACCTCGACCCCGGCGATGCTTGGGACTAAGGGAGCGCGCCTGCTGCCTTCTGGGACATGACCGCCATGACGCCTTCCGACATCGACCGTGTGCAGACCTACCTGCGGCGCCTGCTCGGCTCCGACAAGATCCGCATCGCCGCCCCGCGGCGCGCCGGCCAGACGGTGGAAATCATGGTCGAGGACGAGGTCATCGGCACGCTTCATCGGGATGATGAAGACGGCGAAGTCTCCTACTCGGCAATGCTGTCGATCCTTGAGGAAGACCTGCCGCCGATCGCACTGGCGGCACCGGCCAAGCCGCAAAAGCCCGTGCTGGTCGAAACCCGCGCCCTGCCCAAGCGCCCCCGGTAGCGATCACGCCAAGGCGGGTTCGAGGCCGCGGCGCCGGGCTGATCGGCCAGCAGGCCCCGGCGATGGCAGCGCAGGCCAAAGGGCGGCACCGACGGCCATTTCGGGCCGCGTTCCAGCAAACCCGCCGCGTGGTCGAGGGGCAGCGACGATCAGCCGCGGCCGGTCGATGTTGGCGCATGTGCCGATGGAACCATCGGCCACGGGCAGGGTTCTCTCCAGCACGGCGCGCATTCTGCGCACCACGGAGGATCCTGCATGTTCCTGCATCGCAAAGAGACCATCATGCCGGTCAACGTCGGCACCCCCGACGCTCAGTTCGGCCAATACCTTCTCGAACAGTTCGGCGGAGCCACCGGCGAACTCACCGCCGCCCTGCAGTACTGGGTACAGGCGTTCCACGTCACCGACGCCGGCATCCGCGACATGCTGCAGGACATCGCGCTGGAGGAATTCAGCCACCTGGAGATGGTCGGCAAGCTGATCGTCCAGCACACGGCCAAGCTCGACCAGACGCCGGTGTACAATGCGCCGCTGTTCCAGATGAAGGGCGTCGGCCCGCACCTGGTGGACAGCCAGGGCAGCGCCTGGACCGCGGCCTATGTGCAGGAAGGCGGCAACGTCGTCCGTGACCTGCGCTGCAACATCGCCGCCGAAGCGGGCGCGCGCCAGACCTATGAGGCGCTGATCAACCGCTGCGACGACGAGGGCACGCGCCAGGTGCTGGTGCACCTGCTGACGCGCGAAATCACCCACGCCAACATGTTCATGAAGGCGCTGGATGCCATGGGCAAGCTCGACGACCCGATGTTCGGCACGATCGAACCGGACGAGACGGTCAACATCGTCTTCAACCTGTCGCAGGGCGACGACCATCGCGGCCCGTGGAACGAGGGCAAGTTCCACGACGGCCAGACCATCGAATACATCGAGCACCCCAAGCCGCGCGGCGGCCTGCCGCCGGCGCCGATCAACAACGACGACGAAACCCCCATCGCCATGCCGGCGCTCTGATCCGGGAGAATGACCATGATGAAGCTCAATGACCTGTTCCTGCTGACGCTCAAGGACATTTACTACGCCGAGCGTCAGTTGCTGAAGGCGCTGCCGAAGATGGCCGCGGCCGCGCAATCGCCCAAGCTTGCCGCCGCCTTCACCGAACATCGTGAAGAGACCGAAGGCCAGGTCGTGCGCCTGCAGCAGATTTTCGAAATCCTGGGCAAGCGCGCCCAGGGCCAGACCTGCGAGGCGATCGTCGGCCTGATCAAGGAATGCGACGAACTGCTGGAGGAAGCGACCGAGCCGAGCGCCGTGCGCGACGCCGGGTTGATCGCCGGCGGCCAGGCGGTCGAGCATTACGAGATGGCGCGCTACGGCACGCTGATCGCCTGGGCCGAGGCGATGGAGCAGGCCGAAATCGTGGCGCTGCTGCGCGCGACGCTGGACGAGGAAAAGACCGCGGACAAGCTGCTCAACCAGATCGCGACCCGCGACGTAAACCGCAAGGCGCTCCAAGCCGTCTGACCGGCCCGCCGCCACCCCGGGGTCCGGGGTGGCGGCGATGCCTTGCTTCAATCCAGGAGGCAAAGGGCCAGATCGGCGACCGCGCGAGCCTGGCCCGGGCGGACAAAGCGCTGCCCCTTGCGGTGACCGATCGGCCCGCAGGCGCAGTGTCGCGCGTCGTCCCAGCCCGCGTAGTCCATGATCGGGTAGACGCAGATCGCGTCGAGCGGCACGCCGGCGCTGCGCGCCGCCACGACCTCATCGCCCACGTAGCGCAGCCAGTCGTCGCCCTGCGGTTCCTCGGCACCGGTCTCGGCGAGCAGCAGGGGCTTGGGGAAACGTCGCGCGGCATTCTGCAGCAGGTCACGCAGCGGTACCCAGGCCGGGTCGCCGCGCAGGATTTTCACGCCGGAACTGCACCACTGGTTCTGCGGATAGAAATTCAGCCCGATGATGTCGATCGCCGATGCGTCGGCGTCCAGGATCGCCGAGACGGCTTCGAAGGCGGCGTCGATATAGGCCGCTGCCTGCGCCGCGCGGCCAGGGTCCGCCGGCGCCACGCGGATCAGCGGTTCGCAGACCAGGATGGCTTCCAGCGACCCGGCCGAGCGCAGCGCCGACACGGCCGCCAGGTGGCCCAGCACCAACTGCCGCTTCAACGCCCCGCCCTGGCCGCTGAGGTAGGGCGCGAATCCCGCCGTCTCGCCACCCGCCCAGGACCAGAAGGCAATCTCGTTCACCGGCACCCAGCCTTCGACCCGCACGCCGGCGTGCCGCATTTCCTGCGCCGCTGCCACGGCGAAGTCGGCCAGGCGTTGCGGCCAGTCCGGGTGCATCACATCCATGCCGTCGGGCAGGCCCCAATGGCACAGGTCCCACACCACGCCGACATCGGCGGCGACGGCGGCTTCCATCTGCGCCCGCGCCGATGTCCAGTCATGGCCGGACCCGGACCGCGCGATCAGATGCCAGCGCAGCGCTTCCCGCGCGGTCCTGATGCCGAGCGAGCGCAGGATCGCAAGATCGAGCCGCGCCCAGCGGTCATGCCCGCTGGCCGCGATCGCATCGACGCGCACACCATCCGTCCGCCGGTGGGTGGCGCCTTCAAAGCCACCCCACACGGCGCCTCCCGCCAATCGCACCCTACTCCGCCGCCTCCGACACCAGATGCGCGGTCATGCGCCGTGCCGTCGCCAAGGCCTGGCCCACGACCTGGTCCATGTTCATGTAGCGGTAGGTGCCCAGGCGCCCGAGGAAGGTGACCGCCGTATCCTGGTCGGCCAGCGCCTCGTACTTCTTGTAAAGCACCTGGTTCTCCGGCGCAGGCACCGGATAGTACGGCTCGCCTTCGTCCGATGGGTATTCGCGGCACAGGCTGGTCTTGCGATGCACCTGGCCCGTGATGCGCTTGAACTCCGTGCAGCGCGTGGAGGGTGTCCGCGCATCGGGGTAGTTCACGGTGGCGACGGGCTGCGCGAATTCCACCGGCAGCGTCTCGTGTTCGAACACCAGCGAGCGATACGGCAGGGCGCCGTAGCGATAGCCGTACCAGGCATCGATCGGACCGGTGAAGACGGTATGGCCATAGGTCTGGGCCGGGATCTGCGCGTGATCGGTGCCGAGCAGCACGGTGATGTTGGGATGATCGAGCATGTTCTCGAACATGCGGGTGTAGCCGGCGCGCGGCATGCACTGGTGCTTGTCGAGGAAGTAGCGGTCGTCATCGGTGACCCGCGTCGGCACCCGCGCGGTGACCGACTTGTCGAGAGCGCGCGGATCAAGGCCCCACTGTTTCAGCGTGTAGCCGCGAAAGAACATCTCATACAGTTCTTCGCCGACCGCCGAGACGACGAAGTCGCGCGCCGAGACGATGGGCGACACCGGGCTCGCCAACTGGTCGAGAAACGCCTGCGCGGCCGCATCGGTCCGCAGGTCGCAGCCGAACACGCGGTTCAGCGTGGTCCGGTTGATCGGCATGGGCACGAGTCCGGCGCTGACCGAGGCCAGCACGCGATGCTCATACGGACGCCAGGCCGTGAAGCGCGAAAGATAGGCCAGCACGTCGTCACTGTTGGTGTGGAAGATGTGCGGTCCGTAGCGGTGCACCAGCAGCCCGGCCTTGTCATGTTCGTCAAAGGCGTTGCCGCCGATGTGCGCGCGGCGGTCGACCACCACGACACGCTGCCCGGCGGTCGCCAGGCGTTCGGCCATCACCGCGCCGGCGAAGCCCGCGCCGACGACAAGGTAGTCGGCCATCGGCGCCGGCCGCGTGCGCAAGGCGGGTGCGGCGATACGCGACCGGCTTTCGGCCTTTTCCAGCAGTGCCGCCATGCTGTCCTGGATCGAGTCCCAGGACATGGTGGCGAGCAGGTCATCGACGCCGTCGAACGGCACGCCGGCCATGGCGCGGGCGGCGGCGGCGACGAAGCCCTCTGCATCATCGGCGATCGCCACGGCCTCGATGCCGGCGAAGCGCTGCATGACATCGGCGATGCCGGTCGACACCACCGGGCGGCCACCGGCCAGGTATTCCGGCGCCTTGGTCGGGCTGATGAAGCGCGTCGCCTCATTGCGCGCGAAGGGCATCAGCGCGACATCCCAATGCGCGAGATAGGACGGCAGGTCCCGGTAATCCTTCGGCCCCAGCCAATGGATGTTCGCAGCCTGCGGCAGTTCCTCAGGGGTTAGTTTCGCCACCGGCCCCAGCATGGCGAAATGCCAATCGGGCCGCAGTGCGGCCATCTGCGCCAGCAGCGCCATGTCCAGCCGTTCGTCGATCACGCCGAAATAGCCCAGTACCGGGCGTGGCAGCGCCTTCTGGTCGGCCGGCTGCGCCATGTCGCCGCGCGCCTGCATGAAATGCGCGAGATCGACGCCGCTCGGAAAGCAATGGATGTTGCGGTGGCGGTGCGCGCGTGCCGCGTGCAGGCTGGCACCGCCGGTGAAGACCACGTCTGCGGCCTGCATCAGCACAGGTTCCAGGCGCTTCAGCTCCTCAGGCGCGAAGCGGAAGGCGGAGAGTTCGTCCATGCAGTCGAAGGCGACCGCCAGCCAGCGCACATGGCCGGAGAAGGCGCGCGCGAGCGGCGTGTAGTACCAGGCGCTGGCCGGGCCGATCTGCTGCAGCAGCCGGTCGAGCAGCATCCGCAACGCGCCCTCCGGCGCGCCTTCGGGCAGCATGGGCGTCGTGACCCGCACGCCGGTCTGCGCGCAGGTGACGATGTCCAGCCGTGCGGCACCTTCGCCGCGCATCGGTTCCTCGAAGAAATACACATCGCGCGACTGCGCGAAGCGCGACATGATCTGCTGCGGACGCTGGAACACCGAATTCCAGCGCAGGTGCGAAAAGCAGACGAGCGGGGAGACGCTGCGGGCGTGGCGCATCGAAGGCGGCAGGGTGGTTCCATCCATGGGCATGTCGCGATATCCTGATCAGAGAAGCAGAAGATTGGATGTGCCGACGCCGGGTCAGCCCGTCCTGCAGCGCCCCAAGGCCGTTGCGAGAACCCGCTGACGTTCGACCGCGGCGACGTGTTGCTGTCTGCACAACGCGGAAATCGCTTCGCGGTTCACGCGGTTTTCGATCTTCCCACCCGACGCCCCGGCACATCGAGCAACAGCGCCATTTCGCGCCGGGCGCGGAACACCCGGCTTTTGACGGTGCCGACCGGGCAGCCGAGGATTTCACCGATCTGCGCGTAGTCGAGTTCGGCGCCCGCACTCAGCACCAAGGCTTCGCGCAACAACGGATGCAGGCATTGCATCGCGCGCGCGATGTCTTTCGTGGCCAGGCCCGATTCCTGCGATGCAGGCACGGCCAGATGCACCTCGGTCGCGTCGTCCAGCGGCATCAGCCGCGCACCAGGGGCGGCGATGCTGCTGTAGAAACGGTTGCGCAGAATGGTGAACAGCCAGGCGCGCATGTTGCTGCCAGGCGCGTATCGGTCGCGTGCGGCCCAGGCGCGCATCACGCAATCCTGCACCAGGTCGTCAGCATCGGCGGAGACACGCGACAGGCCCCGCGCATAGCCGCGCAGTTGGGGGATGAGCGCGACGAGTTCCGCCTCGAAGGTCACATGGGCCTGCCTTTGCTCCATGGCGCCTCAACGTTGCGTGCGGACCGCAGGTTGCGTCGCAGCAATTGCCGAAGCGCCCGGCGGCGCGGCGCGGGTCACGCGCCAGCCCGCTGCCCAAGACGGGGCCATGCCTGCCGACAGCGAAGGGCCGCGGCGCGGCGCAAACGCAGCCGCCGCAAGCCGCGCCCGTGACCCCCCGGCGCGCTACGACCGGCTGGCTACCTCCGGCGGCTTAGCCCCGGCGAAGGTTCCACAGCATCGGGTTCGGCCCTTGCAGCACCCCCGTGAGGTCGCTGCGGAAGGCCGTGCGCAGGACGAACTGGCCGGTGGGCGCGAAGGGCACGGCGTCCCAGCCCGCGCGCTGCACCTCGGCGAAGGCGGTGGCCTGGGCTTGGGCCGTGGGCGCGCGCAGCCAGGCCTGGACCCCGGCCTCGATCCCGGCATCGGTTGGCCAGCCGAACCAGGCGGCCTCGCCATTGGCGCGGATGATCGGGTTGACCGCGGGGTTGGCGGTGCCGGCCGCGGGCAGGTTGGTGTGGAAGATGTTCCACCCCCCTTGTGCGGGCGGCGCCTTGTTGGCGCGGCGGGCGACGATGGTCGGCCAGTCGGCCTCGACCAGGTCCACATCCACCCCGGCGCGGCGCAGCAGGTCGGCGGTGATGCGGCCCTGCGGCACGATGGCGGCGAAGTCGGTCGGGTTGATGATGGTGATCTTTTCGCCGGCGTAGCCCGCGGCGCGCAGGCGTTCACGCGCATTGGCCATGGGCGCCGGCGCCGGGGCCTCGACCACCCCCGGCAGGCCGCAGGCGATCAGCGCGCGGCAGTCCTTGCCATCGCCGGGCAGGGCCACGGCGGCCATGTAGTCGGCCTGGTGCGCGCCGATCAGGTCGCGCACCGCACGGCGCAGTTCCACCCGGTCAAAGGGCGCATGCAGGTGGTTGAACCGCAGGAACCCCAGGAAGCCGTTGGGGTCATAGACCTGGGTGCTGATGCCGCGTTCGCGCGCGATCACCGGCACCAGGTCGGGCAGCGGATATTCCACCCAGTCCACTTCGCCGGTGCGCAGGGCGGCCACGGCGGTGCCGGGGTCGGGGATCCAGACGAACTCCATCCGGTCGAAATGAACGCGCTTGCCGCCGGATGCGGATTCGGCCGCCTCGTCGCGCGGCACATAGCCATCGAAGCGCGCGTAGCCGGCGCGGGCGGCGGGGATGAACTGGTCAGGCAGCCAGCGCCAGGGGCCGGAGCCGATGATCTCGGTGATCGGCCGGTCGGGCGGGGTTTCGGCCAGGCGCCTGGGCATGATGAAGGCGGGGGTCGCGACGGGCTTGGCCAGCGCATCCAGCAGGGCCGGGAAGGGCCGGGTCAGCCGCAGCGTCAGCGTGCGGTCATCCGGCGCGCCCCATGCGGCCACCGTCTCGGCCAGGATACGGCCGAAGCCATCGCGCGCGGCCCAGCGTTGCAGGCTGGCGACGCAATCGGCCGATCGCACCGGTTCGCCATCATGGAAACGCAGCCCGTCGCGCAGCCGGATGGTCCAGAGCAGCCCGTCGTCGGAGACCGTATGCCCCTGCGCCATCTGCGGCCTGGGGATCAGCCGCGCATCGACGCCATAGAGCGTGTCGAACACGCAATAGCCGTGCGTGGTGCTGATGGTGGTGGGTTGCAGGATCGGGTCGGTCCCGACCAGCCCGGCCTGGGGCATGAAGCGCAGGGTGCGGGCCTGGGGCGATTGCGCGAGGGCCGGGGCGGCCAGGATGGTTGCGGCAAACAGGCTGCGGCGGGTGATCATCTTGCGTCCTCCTCCCGACTCCAGCCTGGGCGGAGGGGAATCGGATGCGACGCGGCGCCATAACTGGCGTAGCGCGGCCCATCGATCCCTACGCCGGTATCAACCGGATCAGGTTCCAGGGGTCGCGGTCGCCCGCCTCTCAGCCCGAAATGGGCTCCCCCCGATGTCCAAACCGGTTGTGCGACAGCCGGAGGGGGCGCGCAAGCCTTCAGCCCGACCGGCTGCCGATGGCCTGCAGGCGATCATACTGCTCGCGGGTCCAGCCCGCCCCGGCCGCCGCGTCATTGTGCAGCGGCAAGGCCGCGGCGCGGAAAGCGGCGCGGTCGGGGTTCTGCACCGTCTTGCCCTGGGCGGTGAACCAGGCGGGCAGTTCCTGTTCCTGGCGACGGATTTCATTGGTGGCGCGGTCCGACGCCTCGGCCAGCACGGAGGAGAAGGCCGCCTTGTCGGCATCCGACAGGCGCCGCCAGGTGGCACCACCGACGATGGTCAGCAGGCTTTCGGTGATATGGCCGGTCAGCGAGATATGGCTCTGCACCTCATGGAACTTCTTGGCCTGGATGGTCGGCAGCGGGTTCTCCTGCCCATCCACCGTGCCCTGCTGCAGCGCCAGATAGACCTCGGCGAAGGCGATGGGTGTTGCATTGGCGCCGACGCTGCGCGCGAACATCAGGTACAGCGGCGCCTGCGGCACGCGCAGCTTCATCCCCCGCATGTCCTCGGGGCGCAGGATGCTGCGGTTCGCGGTGACATGGCGGTCGCCGTAGTAGGTGTTCGCCAGCACCATATGCCCCGACTGGCGGCCATAGCCGGCCCAGAGTTCCTTCATCATGTCCGACCCGCGATAGGCGGTGTAGTGCGCGAAGTCGCGGAACATGAAGGGCGCGTTGCTGATGGCGATAGGCCGGAAGGTGGCGCCGGCAAAGGCCGCCCCGGTGTAGATCATGTCCACCGTACCCAGTGCGAGGCCCTGGTTGATCGTGGGCTCGTTGCCGAGGGCAGAGGCCGGAAAGACCTCGATCCCCCAGCGGCCGCCGGTGCGGGTGCGGATCTGTTCGGCGGCCCAGAGCGCTTCGGTGTGATAGGGTTCGTTGGTCTCATACACATGCGCCCAGCGCAGGCGCGTGGGGGTCTGGGCGAAAGCGAGTGCGGGCGCGGCGAGTGCTGCCGACAGGCCCAGGGCGCGACGGGTGAACATGCGGGCTTCCTCCGGTTGTTTTGAGGCCAGCATGGCGTCCGTTTGGCGCTTCGCGCAAGCGCGCTAAGATCAGGCAAAATTCGCGGGGACAACATGCCATGGATGCCATCACCCAACCGCCCGTCATCGTGCTGAACGGCAGCGACGGCGTGGTCATCGCCCGCCTGGCGCTGCCGCCCGGCGCACCCGTCGCCCCGGGGGTGCTGGCCGCACGCCGCATCCCGGCCGGGCACAAGGTCGCCATACGCGACCATGCGATAGGCGAGCCGATCCGCCGCTACGGCCAGATCATCGGCTTCGCCACCGGCCCGATCGCCGCCGGCGACTGGGTGCATACCCACAACTGCGCCATGGGCGATTTTTCCCGCGACTACGCCTGGGGGCTGGAAGCCAGGCCCACCGACTACGTGGCGGAACCCGCGACCTTCATGGGCATCGTCCGCCCCGATGGGCGAATCGCGACCCGCAACTACATCGGCATCGTGACCTCGGTGAACTGCTCGGCGCATGTCGCCGAACTCATAGCACTCGCCTTCCGCCGCAATCCGCTGACCGGCGAGGATCCCCTGGCCGCCTGGCCCCAGGTGGATGGCGTGGTCGCGCTGACCCACAAGACCGGCTGCGGCATGACCGATGGCGAACCGCTGCGGCTGCTGCGCCGCACGCTGGCCGGCTATGCCCGGCACGTGAACTTCTCGCACGTCATCGCCATCGGCCTGGGCTGCGAGGTGAACCAGCTGGGCGGCATGCTGGAGGAACAGCGCCTGTCCGGCCGCCTGCGGAACATGGACATCCAGGAGATGGGCGGCACCCGCAAGACCGTGGCCGCAGGCGTCGCCTTCGTGCGCGAGGTGCTGGACGATGCCAACGCGATCCAGCGCGTCCCCTGCCCCGTCAGCGGCCTGACGGTGGCGCTGCAATGCGGCGGGTCGGACGGCTATTCGGGCATCACCGCAAACCCCGCGCTGGGTGCTGCGTCCGACCTGATCGTGCGGCACGGCGGCACGGTGATCCTGTCGGAGACGCCCGAGACCTACGGCGCCGAGCACCTGCTGACGCGCCGCGCGCCGGATCGCGCGGTCGGCGAAAAACTGGTGGGACTTATGCGGTGGTGGGAAGCCTATACCGAGCGCGAAGGGGCCGAGATGAACGCCAACCCTTCGCCCGGCAACAAGGCCGGCGGGCTGACCACCATCCTGGAAAAATCGCTCGGCGCGATGGCCAAGGCGGGGACGACGAACCTTGTCGATGTCATCGGCTATGCCGAGCCCGCGACGGCGCGCGGCTTCGTCTTCATGGACACGCCAGGCTACGACCCCGTCGCCGCGACCGGCCAGGTCGCGGGTGGGGCCAACCTCGTCTGCTTCACCACCGGCCGTGGCAGCGTGTTCGGCTGCAAGCCGGCACCCTCGATGAAACTCGCCACCAACACCGCGATGTATGCGCGGATGGAGGACGACATGGATGTGAACTGCGGCACCATCCTGTCGGGTGAGGAGACGGTGCAGGAGGCGGGGACGCGCATTTTTGCGCAGATCCTGCGTATCGCCGGCGGCGAACGGACCAAGAGCGAGCAGTTCGACTTCGGCGCCTCCGAATTCGCCCCCTGGGTGCTGGGAGCGACGATGTGAGCACGCCTCAGATCCTCGCGGAGCTCGCACCCACCGGCGTCCTCCGCGCCGGCATCAACCTCAGCAACTTCCTGCTGGTCAACGGCCGCGCGCCGGATGGCGCGCCGCAGGGCGTGTCGCCCGACATGGCGGCCGCGGTGGCGGCCAGCCTCGGCGTGCCGCTGCGCCTCGTGCCCTTCCCCAACCCCGGCGCGTTGGCCGATGCGGTCGGCACCTGGGATATCGGGCTGATCGGCGCCGAGCCGCAGCGCGCGGAGACGATCGCCTTCACCGCCGCCTATGCCGAGATCGAGGCGAATTATCTGGTCCCCGCCGGGTCGCCGATCACGACCCTCGCGCAGGTGGACCAGCCCGGCGTGCGGATCGTGGTCAGCGCCCGGGCGGCCTATGACCTCTGGCTGGAGCGCAATATCCAGGCCGCGACGCTGATGCGGGCGGAGGGGATCCAGGCGTCCTTTGAATTGTTCCGGGACCAGGGGCTGGAGGTGCTGGCCGGGCTGCGGCCGCGCCTGCTGGCCGATGCGGCGACGCTGCCCGGGTCGCGCATTCTGCCAGGCCCGTTCATGAGCGTGCAGCAGGCGATCGGCACGGCACGCGGCAACACGGCGGGCGCGGCCTACCTGGCAGCCTTCGTCGCGCAAGCCCGCGCGTCACGCCTGGTCGCGGGGCTGATCGCGAAGCATGGGGTGCAGGGGCTGACGGCGCCGTAGGGCCGCTACCCCAGCGGCCCCCGATCCAGCAGGCTCAGTTCCACATCCACCCGCCGATACGTCGCCTCGATGCCGGTGATCCCCACCTGGGCCAGCCGCGCCGCATGCATGGCGTGATAGGCCTCGGCCGCGGCACGGCTTGCGAACAGGTACACACCCCCCGCCCGCGCGCCGAAATCCTGCCCCCCC